>VBFG01000008.1:0-41972 GCA_005882635.1 Chloroflexota bacterium
ATCGAGGCCGACGTCGAGCGCCTCGACGCGCGGATCCACGAAGCGCTCGACGCTGCGAACGTCGGCGATCGGGCGGCCGTCGCCGCGGCCCTCGATGCGTATGCCACGATCGCCGATGACGCAACAGCCGCCAGCGGTGACGACGAGACGCTAGAAGCGCGGGTCGAGCAGGCCCTGGCGCGGCACCAGGCGGTCCTGTCCGCTCTCGTCGCGGGCCTCACCGACAAAGGCAACGACACGGCGGCGGCGGCGATCGAAGGGAACCTCCAGCGCGCGATCGCCCACAACGCGGCCGTTCTCGATCAGCTCTCCTCGCACGAGGGCGGAGTCGGCGCCCCGAACGTGACCAGCCCGGGCAGCACCAACACGGGCGGTACCGGTGGTGGCGGCACGGGCGGTGGCGGTGCCGGTGCTGGCGGCGCTGACGGTAGCGGCGGCGCCGGTGGCGGGGCCGGCTCGGGTGGAGCCGGTGGGACCGGAACCGGCGGTGGTCCCGACAAGCCGAGCCCGACCCCTCACCCGACGCCGGATCACTCGCCCCGCGGCAACGACAAGTAGTCGTCACTGATCCCCGGCGAGGGCGCCTCGCCCTCGCTTACCCTGCCGCCATGAACGCGCCGACCGATCGCCTCGGCCTGACGGTGCTCGGCGCCGGGCCGGCCTACACGGACCGGGCCGGATCGTCAGGAGCGGCCTATCTCGTCCGGACGGCGGAGTCGGCCTTCCTCCTCGACCTCGGCCAGGGATCCTTCCCGCGACTGGCCGCGGCGATCGAGCCAAGCACGCTCGACGCCGTCGTCGTGAGCCACCTCCATCCTGATCACTTCATCGACCTCATCCCGCTCCGGCATTACCTCCGCTACCACTTCCGCCCCCCGCGCCGCGTCCGGGTGGTCGCCCCGGCGGGTCTCGCGGGGCGCCTCGACGCGCTGCACGCCGAGCCGGGCTTCACGGCGGCCGCCCTGGACGTCGAGCCGTTCGCTGCCGAGCCGTCGCCGACCGAGCTGGTCATCGGCGACGCGCGACTCGAGGCCCGACGGGTGACCCACACCCCGGACAGCCACGCCGTGCGGATCGCGCCGCTGGGTGCCGCTGCCGGCCTCGTCTACTCCGGGGATTGCGGACGGGCGGAGGATCTCGCGCCGCTCATCCGGCCCGGCGACGCGCTCCTCGTCGAGGTGTCCTTCGGGGCCGGCCCTGTGCCGGCCGGAGCCGGGCATCTCGACGCGCCGGCGATCGCGACGCTCGTGCGCGGGACCTCGCCCGGCGTCGTCCTCCTCACCCATCTCCAGATGGGCTTCGATGCAGACGCGGCCGTCGACATCGTCCAGGCGACGACCGACGCGCCGGTCCGGCTCGTCGAGCCGGGCGACCATTTCGAGCTGACTCGAACATGACGGGACCGGAGCGCGACTTTCGCGCTCCGGTCCCTGGGGTCGCTCAGGGACAGCGAAGGCTATCGCTTGGCGCGGACCGTCCTGGGCTCGGACACGAGCAGGATCGACATGACGATACCGGCGAAGCCCGCGAGGAGGAGGCGCCATGGATCGTTCGTCGCCGCTGGTCGGCTCTCGAGCGTGTCCGTCGCCGGCGGGGTCGCCTGCGGCGTGCCGGTGACGGCTTGGACCTCACCAGTCGGGCTGGGGCTGCCAGTCGCCGGGAGCTCGCTGCCCGACGGCGGCGTGCTCGGCGGACTCGACGGCGGGGTTGACGGGGGGGTCGACGGCGGCGTGGACGGCGGGGTCGACGGCGGCGTGCTCGGCGGCGACGACGGCGGCGTGCTCGGCGGCGTCGACGGCGGCGTGCTCGGCGGAGTCGACGGCGGGGTTGACGGTGGGGTCGACGGCGGCGTGCTCGGCGGGGTCGAGGGCGACTCCGTGCAATTCAGCGAATTGGTCTTGCTCGACGAGATCGAGGTCGTGTTGTCCGCGTTGACGGCGAACACGACGAGGACGCCACCAGAGCTGACCGTGAACGGCGACGTGACGCTGATCGACCAGTCGATGACGTCACCGCTGCTGTGATCCCCGGCCCCGAGGGTGATCGTCGCCTCGTTCTTCGAGACGTTCGCCTCTGGTGAGGCGTTCGAGCCGTTGTTCGGGACCATGTAGATGGTGATCGTGGATCCGACATCGAGCGTCTTCGTCAGGGTGAATTGACCGTCGATGTGACCGACATTCGTGCCGGTGCAGAACATCTCGGCGTTCTGATCCATGGTCGCGCTGCTGCCGGCGGCCGACAGGCTGCCGTCGACGGTCGCGTTCGATGTGGTGCCGTTGCCGGTCTGATCCAGACCGTTGTTGCCAGGGCCAGCTGCCGAGACGCCCGCCGGGGCGAGCACGGCGATGGAGAGCATGCCGGCGGCCAGCAACCAGCTGGCTCGCCTGAAGATCGAAGGCCGGTACGGGCGGTTGGTGGAACGACGGATGTTCATGTCGGTGGTCCCCGAGGCGACTGGTCGACCACCTCGCGTCAGGAACGCGAGTGCGGACCAGGTCGTTCGCAAATCCTCGGGGACCGGACTGGTACTCGTCTAGGACCTTCGTACGGTTGCGACCACTCGCGACCTCACCGATCCCAACCTGCCGCCGAAACGCCGTTGTGAGCAGTCACCGAATCGGTCCTGACGACGCCTGGGACCTTCGGATGACGACCGGTCGCCAATGGTCTGACGACCGCTCCAAAGAAGCGATGATGACGCCGGCTCGAGCCGTCAGCGCGCCGCCTGGACGTAACGGACGGGGCGCCCTGTCGAGGACGCCCCGTCCGGGTCTCGGGACCTGGTTGCTGACGACGGGGTCGCCGTCAGCGCTGGCGGAGCCTAGCGACGGCGATCCTTGCGCTGGTTCCGGAGATGATCCGGAGCCGGCGTCAGGACGCCGATCGTCAGGGCCAGCCCGCCGACGACGAGAAGGATGAGCATCAGGGCGAAGCCCGGATTGCCCGTTGCCGTCTGCGACGAGAGGCTGTCGGTCGGTGGCGGGGTGATCGCCGGTGGCGGGGTCAGCGCCTCGGGCGGAGGCAGGACCCCGACGGGGACCTCGCCCTCATCCGGTGGCGTCTGATCGGACTGGATGGTGGCGACGTTGTCGACGATGCCGATCTCCGCGGCGGCCTCGAGGACCTTGACCTGGAAGGTCACGGAACCGTCGGCCGGGTCAGGCAGCGTCGCCGCCTTCCACGTGAGGGTCTTCGTCGTGGCGTCGTAGCTGTCGAACGTGAAGTTCGCGTCGCCCGTCGCCGAGCCCGTGATGTACTCCAGGCCTGCCGGGACCGGGTCCGCGATGACCGCGTTGGTCAGGACGCCGGTTCCGCTGTAGTGCAGGGCGTAGGTCAGCGTGTCGCCGATCTTCGCCTGGGCGAGACCGTTGAGGGGGTTGTTCGGATTGTTCGGATCCTGGAACGTGCCGCCCGTATTCCCGGAGACCGACTTGTCGATCACCAGGGTCGAGGTGCAGACCTCGATCGTGGCGCTGCCCTGGTTGTTGCCGAGGGCGCCGGCGGGCTCGTTTGTCGACGTGGCCGACGCGGTGTTCGGCAGCGTCTCGCAGTTGCCTTCCGGCGAGACCCCGTCCGTGCTCGCCGTGACCGTGATGGCCACCGACGCGCCAGGAGCGAGATCGCCCAGGTCGCAGTGGAGGATGCCGCTCGTGATCGAGCAGCCGGCATGCGAGACCTGCCAGGGGAGCCCACCCGGGAGCGGGTCGTTGAGCTCGACGTCCCTGGCCGTGCCTGTGCCGATGTTGCTGACCGTGATCGTGAACGACGCCGTGTCGCCGACCCGGATCTGCGCTTCCGCCGCGGACTTCACGACCTTGACGTCCGGGCAGTTGACGGCCATCGACGCGCCGTCGCTCGCCTCGCCGTCATTCGTCGAGGTGATGTTCCCGGTGTTGTTGACGGTTCCGCAGCTGGCGGGCGTGGTGCCACTCGTGACGTGGACCGTGCCGCTGACAGCCGTGTTGCCGCTGATCGAGCCGACGTTGCAGGTGAGGACCTGGCTGCCGACGGCTCCGCTGATCGCGCACGTGGAGCCGCTCCCGGTCGATGCATCGATCGACCAGTTCAGGCCCGCCGCGCCGGGCAGGTTGTCAGTGACGACGACGCCCGTCGCCTTGCCGGCGCCGGAGTTGCCCCAGCTCAGGGTGAATCCAACCGGGTCACCCGCGCTGACGGAAGCACCGTCGGCGGTCTTGTCGATCGTGACCTGGGCCGGGATGACCTGGAAGCATTCGGTGGTCTTGTTGGTGTGGCTCGCCGCGAGGTACTTGGAGCCCTCCGCCGGCGTGTAGTCGACGCGGAAGCAATAGAACCCGGCGTTGGCCGGCGTGTACGACGCCGACGTCGCATTGCCGCCACTGAGCGTCTTCGTCCCGCCGACCGCGGTCCCACCGCTCGAGCAGTCCGGGGCCGCCGAGGCGTTGAAGCAGACGGAGAAGTCAACCGTGCCCTCGACGGTCCCCTTGGAGCCGGTGAGGTGCGCGAAGTCCTGAACGGACTCGCCCTTGTTGATCGTGCCGAGCGAGCCGAGTGACTGGCCGTCCTGCTGGACCTGGGTCGCAATCGTCGGCGGCTTGCAGAAGGAGAACGTCCCGCCGGCGAAGTCCGACAGCGTGGCGTCGACCGCCTGCGAGGAGCGGGTCTCGGCGATGAACGACGTGAAGCAGCCCTGATCGAGGCCGAGGGCCGTCAGGTTGATGCCGCCTTCGAAGAACTCGCCGGCCAGGAAGTCGTGCGAGCCCGACTTGTCCGTGAAGGCCCACGGCGCAGACTCGGTGTCGGTGTTCGTCGCGGCGCACGCGACGTCCGTCGCGCCGGCCGTGGTGCAGGGGACGCCACTCGCGACCGTGTGGAGGTGGGTGGCGGCATCGCCGCCCGAGGCGACCCAGCTGTAGACGTTGAAGTCGGCGACGCCGCCGCCGTTCGTGTAGTCGGCCAGGACGAGGACGTCGCCGACCGTGTGGGCCCCGCTGAACGGGCTGCCGGGCGCGGCGCCGCTGCCGGTCGGTCCGACCTGGCCCTGGAGGAACCAGAACCCGACGAAGTTGTCGCCACTGGCATCGAACTTGTTCATGCCGAAGTAGACGATGGTGTCGCCGGCCGTGTCCGGATTCACGCCCGTGTAGGAGGCCGCGAAGGCGTGGGTGATGTCGTTCTTGTCCTGAACGCCCCCGACCTTCCACAGCCAGTCGGTCGTGTTGTGGTCGTCCTTCGACGAGCCGCCCGTGAAGATGTCATCCCCGGAGTTCACCGCATCGGTGATGAACTCGGTCGCCTCGGCAGACGACGTCCCGGCGTGGACTTTGTCCCAGTCGTCGCCCGGCACGGCAGCACTGCTGACCGCGTTGCCGTCGAGCTCGAACAGGCCCTCGTCGTGGACGGCCATGGCTGCCGGGGCCAGCGCGAAGGCGGCGTATTGCAGCAGGACCGACAGGATGAAGAGCGCCGACCAGGACAGCGCGAGTCGCTTCCTGGTCTTCGGGCTGACAAGCCCGAGGGCTCCCCGCGATGTCATGGAGTGTCCCTCCCTGTTGTGACCATCGGTCGATGAGTTCTCCGAACGTTCGCCAGGCGCTCCCCCTGGAGCGTCCCCTCAGCGCCGGTCCCTGGGCACCACGGACCGACGGCTGTCCTGCCGGGTGGCGAAGAGTACCGGCGGCAGGGGGAGAAAGGTACTAGTGAGAACGACCTATTACTAGTCTTGTTCGGCGGATTCCGGGCAATTCCCTCCGTGAGGTCGCGGTCGCGGTGCAGTTCCACACCGGAGGGAGCGAACGGGGCGTCCACGAAGGACGCCCCGTCCGGGTCTCGGGGACCCTGGCTCGGTTCCGACGGGACCGGGTCGCTGGCCGTCCGGCTAGCGTCCGCGCTCCCGCCGCCGGACCCGCTCCGGAACCGGGGTGATGAACCCGACTCCGAGGGCGAGGCCGGCCACGCCGAGGAGGATGAGCATCAGGGCGAAGCCCGGGTTGCTCGTCGAGGTCTGCGGCGTGAAAGTGTCGGTGGGCGGAGGCGTCAGCCCGAGCGGCGGGGCGAGGACGGCCACCGACGCGGTGTCGCTGTCCGTCAGCTCGGCACCGCTCGGGGTGTGGCCGACGATCGTTGCGGTGTTGATGAGCGGTTGAGGCTGCTCGGGCGCGCTGGCGAGGACCTTCACGTCGTAGGTGACGTCCCCACTCGCCGGATCCGGCAGGCCGTTGGCCGCCTTCCACGTGAGGGTGCGGGTGGCGCTGTTGTAGCTGTCGAACGTGAAGTTCGCGTCGCCCGCTGCGGTCCCGGTGACGTACTCGAGACCCACGGGCAGGACGTCGGTGATCGTCGCGTCTTCGATCGGCCCGGCACTCGTGAAGTGCAGGGTGTAGTGGAGGGTGTCACCGATCTTCGCGGACGGGACGCCGAGGTCCGGATCCGTGCCGTTGGTGTTGCCCGTGAACGACTTCTCGATCGAGAGAGCCGAGCACAGGACGGTGATGGAGGCATCGTCGCTGTTGTTGCCGAGGACGTCGTCGCCCTCGTTGCTCGAGCTGGCCGAGGCGACGTTCGGAATGACGTGGACGAGCGTTTCGCCGCAGTCGACGTTACCCGTCTCCGGATCCCCGGACGTCGGGGCCGTGAGCGTGATCGTCACGGTCGCATCGGGTGCCATGTCGCCGAGGTCGCATGTCAGGACACCGCCGGCGATGTCGCACGCCGCGTTGTCGACCTCCCAGTCGAAGCCCGCCGGGAGCGTGTCCTTGAGCACGACGTCATTGGCCGTGCCATTGCCGATGTTCGTGACCGTGATCGTGTAGACCAGGTCCCCGCCGACCGAGATCGGCGTGTTCGGCGCGTCCTTCACGACCTCGATGTCGGGGCACGCGATGGTAATGGACGCGTCGTCGGAGTTGTTGCCGGTGTTCGCCTGGACCTCGTTCGAGGCGGCGACGACCGCCACGTTCGGGATGACGGCGCAGTTGTCGCCGGTCGTCGGCGCGGTCAGGGTGACCGTCCGGGACTCGCCGGGCGCCATCGTCCCGAAGTTGCAGCTCAGGACGTCCGGGTTCGGGACCGTGTTGATCGAGCAGTCGGCCGCATCGGCGCCGCCGAGCGTCCACGTGTAGCCGGCCGGCAGGTTGTCGGTCAGCGTCACGTTGTAGGCGGTTCCGATCCCTTGGGCGCCGGAGTTGTGGACAACGATCGTGAAGACGGCGTTGTCGCCGGCGTTGACGGTCCCGCCGTCCGGGGTCTTCTGGACCGACACGTCGGGGCACTGGACGGTGACCGACGACGAGTCGTCGTCGCCGCCGTCATTGCCCGTCGTCACCACGGCCGTGTTGTTCACGACGCCGCAGTTGGCTGCCGTCGTCGTGCCATGGATGTGGACGCTGAAGGACGATCCAGGCGCCATCAGGGCCGCGTCGCACGTCAGGACGTCCGGGTTCGGTGCAGCGTTGATCGAGCAGGACGCCGTGGCGGTCCCGGTCGTGGCGTCGGCAGTCCAGGTGATCCCGGCCGGCAGGTTGTCCGTGACGTGGACGGCCGTGGCGTTGCCGAGGCCGGTGTTCGTCACCGTGATCGTGAACCCGATCGGGTCGCCGGCGCTGATGGTGGCCTTGTCGGCGGTCTTCGTGACGACGATCGCCGGGCAGTCGACCGTGATGTCGGCGCTGGCCGAGTTCGGGAACTGGTCGTCCGGGACCTCGTTGGAGGCCGAGACCGTGACGACGTTATGGAGCGTGCCGCAGTTGGCCGCGACGGTCTCGCCACTGATGTGGAGCGTGATCGACGCCGCCGGGGCGAGGCTCGCGAAGTCGCACGTCAGGGCCGTCCCGACGATGCTGCAGCCGGCGACCGCCGGATCGAGCGTCCAGGTCACGCCGGCCGGCAGCGTGTCGGCGACGTGGACGTTGAACGCCGTTCCGGGGCCATGGTTGGTGATCACCACGGTGAAGGCCGCGGTGTCGCCGGCGCTGATCGTGCCGTCGTCCGCCGTCTTCACGACCCCGATATCGGGGCAGTTGACGTCGATCGACGCACTGTCGGAGTTATCGCTCTGGTCGGCGACCGGCTCGTTCGACGCAGCCACGACTGCCGTGTTGTCGAGACCGGCGCAATCGCCGTTGTCCGTCAACCCGGAGATGTGAATCGTGACCGAGGCGCCCGATGCCAGCGTGGCAAACGAGCAGTCGAGGGTGTTGCTGACGATCGCGCAGCCGGCGACCGCGGGATTGATCGTCCAGTTGACGCCGCTCGGGAGCGGGTCGTGGAGCGTCACGTTCTTGGCCGTCCCGATGCCGTCGTTGCTGACGACGATCGTGAACGCGGCCACCTCGCCGGCGTTGATCGTGCCGGAGTCGGCCGTCTTGAGGACGTGGACGTCCGGGCAGTTCACCACGATGTCCGCGTCGTCGGAATTCGAGAACTGATCCGTGTCCGTGTTCTCGTTCGACGCGGCGACCGTGACGTCGTTGTGGATGCTCGGGCACTCGGCGGCGACCGACGCCTTGCTGACCGTGATCGTCCGGGTGGCGCCGCTGGCGACCGCCCCGAAGTTGCAGGTCAGGAGGTTGGAGGCGCTGATCGAGCACGAGGCCGCGTTCGCCCCACCCAGCGTCCAGGTGCCGGATGGCAGCTGGTCGGAGAGAGTGACGTTGGCAGCCGCGCCCGGGCCATGGTTGGTCAGGACGATCGTGAACGTCGCCGTGTCACCGGCACTGAGCGGGCCGTTGCCCGTCTTCACGACCTCGAGGTCCGGGCACTGGACCGTGACCGACGCGCTGGCTTCCGCCGACCCGTCGTTCGTGGTCGTGATGTGGCCGGTGTTGTTGACGACCGCGCAGCTCGCGGACGTCGTGCCGCTGACGATGTGGACCGTGCCGCTGACGGCCGTGTTGCCTGGGATGTCGCCGACGTTGCAGGTCAGGACCTGGCTGCCGTCCGGGCCGCTGATCGAACAGGTCGATCCGGTCCCGGTGGAGCTCTCGATGGTCCAGTGCAGGCCGGCCGTGCCGGGCAGGTTGTCGCTGACGACGGCGCCGGTCGCCTTGCCGCCGGTGCTGTTGCCCCAGGTCAGGGTGAACCCGATCTGGGAGCCCGCGCTGACCGGGCTGGTGTCAGCCGTCTTGCCGATCGTGACCGTCGCGCACAGGACGGTGACCGAGCCGTCGTCGGAGTTGTTGCCGAGGACGTTGGACGGCTCGTTCGTCGCCGCCGCCGAGGCGGTGTTGTTGACCGGACCGCAGTTGTCCTTGGAGGTGACGCCGCTGACCTGGTAGGTCTTCGACGCGCCGCTGGCCAGCGTGCCGACGGTGCAGTTGAGGACCTGGCTGCCGTCCGCGCCCGTGAGAGTGCAGTCGTTCTCCGCCTCGGTCCAGTGGATACCGGCCGGAAGGCTGTCGGTGAGGGTCACGCCCGTGGCCGTGCCCGCGCCGATGTTTTCGACCTTGATCGACCAGGTGATCGTTCCACCGGCGTCGACGTTCCCGCCGTCCGGGGTCTTCGTGACCTTGATGTCGGGGCACTGGACGACGACGGACGCGCTGTCGCTGTCGGTCCCGTCATTGGTCGTGGCGACGCTGGCCGTGTTGTTCACGGTGCCGCAGTCGGCGGCGTCGGTCGTGCCATGGATGTGGACGCTGAAGCTGGCATCGGCGGCGAGGCTCGCCTTCGTGCAGGTCAGGACGTCCGGGTTGGGGGCCGTGTTGATCGAACAGCTCGCGCCGTTCGTGGCCGGATCGGCCGTCCAGACGATGCCGGCGGGCAACGGGTCGTTGACCGAGACGCCGAGCGTCGTCTGCGTGCCGTTGTTGTGGACGGTGATGTCGAACCCGATCGCCGCGCCGGCGCTGACCGGTCCGACCGGGTTGGCCGTCTTCGTGATCTCGATGGTCGCCGGGGCGACAAAGAAGCACTCGGTGTCGGTGTCGGTGTGTTTGCCAGCCAGATACTGCGAGTTCGCGTCGGGCGAGTATTCCGCCCGCCAGCAGTACCAGCCTGATGCCGCCGCGGTCAGGCCCACGGTGTAGTCGGCCGACTCGGCGGTGCCGCCGTTCGCGCTCGTGGTGACGGCGACCGCGCCGCCGACCTGGGTCCCGCCGGTCGAGCAGTCGGGCTTCGAGGCGGCCGGACCACAGAGGAAGAACTTGACGCTGCCGGAGGCCGGCCCGTCATTGCCGCTCAGCGTCGCGGTGTCATGGACCGTCGCGCCGAAGTCGGCGGTGGCCTTGCTCGAGGTCGTCTCGATCGTCGGCGGAACGCACGTGCTGAGGCTGCCGAGAGCAAAGTCCTTCAGCTGTGCGTCTGTCTCCTGGGACGAGCGGGTCTCGGCCAGGAACGTGCCGAAGCACGGCGGCTGGCCGCCGAACATGTCGCTCAGGTTGATGCCGCCCTCGAAGAACTGGCCGGGGGCGAAGTTGTGCTCGCCGTCCTTGTTCGTGAAGGACCACGGCGCGGTCGCAGTCGCCGCGTTCGTGACGGCGCAGATGTCGAAGGTGCCGTCAGCGACGTCGCAGGCCGCGCCCGCGGCGACGAGGTTCAGATGGCTGCCGTTCGTGGCCGGGTCGCAGTTGCCCTTTGCGGCGATGTTGGCCCCGCCGCTGGCGCTGTCCCACTCGTATGCACAGACGAGGTCCACGACGCCGCCGTTCGTGTACTGGCTGAGGATCAGGACGTCGCCGTTCTTGTGCTGGCCGGTGAAGTCGCCATTGGCGATCCCGACGTTGTTCTGGAAGAACCAGAAACCGATCTGGGCGTCGCCTTCGTTGTCGAACCGGTCAGCTCCGAAGTAGACCCAGGTCTCACCGTTCAACTGGTAGACAGCCGCGTAGGCGTCGGTGAGCTCGTCCTTGTCCGGGACAGCGTTCGACGTGATGGCCCAGCTCGGGATGTCGTTCTCGTCCTTCGAGCCGCCGGTCGTGAAATACGTGCTGTCGTTGGCCGAAGCCTCGCTCGCCTGACCCGCAAAGAACTGGTCGGCCGAGCCCTCGGCGCCGTTCTCCCAGTCGGCTCCCGGAGCGGGCTGATCGATCGCGTTGCCGTCGAGCTCGAAGAGGCCCGTGTTATGGGCAGCGAGTGTCGGCGACGCAACGGCGAAGCTGAAGTACTGCATCAGCAGCGAAAGCACAAAGAGCGCGCTCCACGACAGAGCCAGGCCCCGTCGCTTGCGCGCACTCATGACGTGCCACAGACCCCGAGACGACATGTCTAAGACCTCCCGATCCCCGAGACGAACCACACGGTCGATAAGACCTCGCAGAGGTAGGTGGACCCCCGACGTGACGGTTGCCCCCGCGGAGGTGCCGAAATAGGACCCCTGTCCCGATACCGGCTCGGTGCCGGTACTCCTGGCCCCCGGTGGGGCACCTCCCTGAAGGGAGTGCGGGCATGCTACGGCGGTACGGGGCGGAAAAGGTACTAGTCAGGAATGGCGGCGACCAGACCCAATCCCACTGATGTCTACCGTTTGACATCAGCCGATTCCGCTGTTCTTGGTGCGGCTGGGCAACGAAGTACTGGTACTCAGGTCCTGGGTCCGAATCGGCGACGTTCGGGACTCCGATTCGGACTCGCGCGACGCCTGGCGCGGGTGTCGGCGGGCGGCCGGTTACGATGATCCGGGCGCCGTTCCCGGCGGCCTTCCCATCGCTCATCCGGAGATCCGTAGCCGCTCGTGACCAGCGCCGATCCGTCTCTTCCGATCCGGACCCAGGTCCGCGACGCCGTCGCAGCCGCATGGCGGCGCGCGGTCGCGCGCGGTGCTCTTCCCGACACACCGGATGGACCGGTCCCGGCGGTCGAGATCGAGCGGCCCGCCAAGGCCGAGCACGGTGACCTGGCCTCGAACCTGGCGCTGAAGCTGGCCCGGCCGCTCCGCCGGGCGCCGCTGGACATCGCCCGGATCATCGCGGACGAAATCGCCGCCGACGCCGCCGACCGGACGCCCGGCGCGCCCATCGCCGGCGTCGACGTCGCCGCCCCGGGCTTCCTGAACCTGCGCCTGTCCGACCAGGTCCTCGAGGCGACGATCGCCCGGGTCCTGGCCGATCCCGACGGGTGGGGCCGTGTCCCGCCGGTCAACCCGCGCGCCGTCAACGTCGAGTTCGTGTCGGCCAATCCGACCGGGCCGCTGACGATCGGCAACGCTCGCGGCGCGTTCATCGGCGATCTGCTGAGCCGAGTCCTCGAGGCCGGTGGGCAGACGGTGACGCGCGAGTATTACTTCAACGACCGGGGCGGGCAGATCCCCAATCTCGGCGCATCCGTCGTCGCGATCCGGCGGGGCGAGCCCATCCCCGACGATGGCTACCACGGTGACTATGTCGTCAGCCTGGCGGCCGACCTGCCGGAGGACGTGTGGTCCGAGGCGACCGCGGCGGGCGCGGAGGCTAACCAGATCGTCGGCCAGTGGGCGGGCATGCGGGTCAGGGCGGGAATCGAGGCCAGCCTCGAGCAACTGGGCGTCCACTTCGATGTCTGGACGACGGAGGCCTCGCTCCACGAAGCCGGCTGGGTCGATCGGGCCGTGGAGCGGCTCCGCGCCGGCGGCCACGTCTACGAGCAGGACGGCGCGCTGTGGTTCCGCTCGACCGCCTTTGGGGACGACAAGGACCGGGTGATCATCCGGTCGAACGGCGAGCCGACCTACTTCGCGGCGGACATCGGCTACGTGACCGAGAAGTTCAGCCGCGGCTTCGATCACCTGATCTACATCTGGGGCGCCGACCACCATGGGACGGTGGCCCGGGTCCGGAACGCCGCCGAGGCCATGGGCTACGACCGCGAGGCGGTCCAGATGCTGCTCTACGCCTGGGTCCGGTTCGTCCGGGACGGCGCCGAGATCTCGATGAGCAAGCGCGCCGGCGAGTTCGTGACGCTCGACGAGCTGCTCGAGGAGGTCGGGGTCGACGCCGCTCGATGGTTCTTCGCGTCACGGGCGGCCACGACCGAGATCGACTTCGACATCGAGCTCGCGAAGAAGCAGTCGGCCGAGAACCCCGTCTACTACGTCCAGTACGCCCATGCCCGGATCGCCTCGATCCTGCGCAAGGCAACCGACGCGAGCCTGGCCCCGGCCGATGCGGTCGAGGGCTCGCTGTCGGCCGGGCCCGAGGCGGCCCTCGCGCGCGCGATCGTTCGATTCCCGGAGGTCGTCGAGGATGCGGCGACCTCGGAGGAGACGCATGGTGTGACGGCCTACGCCACGGAGCTGGCGACGCAGTTCCACGCGTTCTACCGCGACGCCCGGGTCGTCGACGAGGCAGAGCCGGAACGGTCGAGGGCTCGCCTCGCGTTGGTCGCTGCCGCGAGGACGACGCTGGCCAACGCGCTCGGGCTCCTGGGGATCAGCGCCCCGGAGTCGATGTAGGGTCGGTCAGCTCCCCAGCCCGAGCACCGCTGCGATGTCGTGAAGCGTGTGCTCGTCGGAGCCGAACAGGATCCAGCGCTCCTTGCCGTCACCCGGGATGAGGCCGGCCGGTGTCGCCAGGCTGTCGACGTAGTCGCCGGCGGCGCTATCGAACTCCGTGGCGTCTGCCGGCGTGTCCCAGATGACGCGATAGATCACCCCCCACGTCCCGTTTGGCCCGTCGACGACGGCGATCCGATCGCCGCCCCAACCCGCCGCGGCGGCATTCGCCTGCGCCGTCGAAAGCCCGTGGTTCTGGCGCAGCCAGACGGCGAGCTGGAATTCTCCGAAGGTGTCCTGGAGGGCGATCGTCCAGCCGGCCCCGAGACGCTTCAGCAAGTCGGTCGGGAGGTTGACCGCGACGGGCACCTGGTGGGCCGCGTACTTCTCGGGATGGAGGATCTGCTCCGTCGACGCCGGCGGATCCTTGAACGCGTCGTCGACTGCGCCCCAGCCACCGTCGATCTGCAGTCCCTGGACGAACGCGAGGCCCTGGACGTACGGGAACAAGAGCGATTCGCGGAGGATCGGCGGCATCGCCAGGAGCTGCTTGGTCGACTCGTCGCTGCTGGCAGCCTGGAGCAGCTCGCCGATCTCGGCGGGCGTGAGGTAGGTCAGCTGCCACGAGCTCATCGACAGGGTGGCGTCACCTTCGACGAGCGAGAGGCGGGCCAGCGATCGGTCGCCCTGACCGATCTCGTCGAGCTTCAAGGACCCGAGGTCGAAGTTCTGGTCCTGGAGGGCGTGGGTGAACTCGTGCGAGAAGGTCGACTTCTCGAGCGCCCCGATCCGGCCCGACTTCGAGACGACGTAGAGCTTCTTGTCGTCGGGGCTGTAGAGGCCGGCGACCTGGCTGCCGAGCAGGTCGATGTAGAGGGTCTTCAGCGAGGCGTCCGCCGGCAGCAGGCCGAACGCCTTGTAGATCCGCTCGTTCGCCGCGACGATCGCGTCCGGGTTGTCCTTCGAGAACGAGTCGGCGATGAACTTCTTGATGCCGGCGTCGTCGAGGATCGTCGGATTGACCGGCGCCTTCGGCTTGAGCTCGCGGAGCGCGACCACCTGGTCCTCGATCGTCCGGTAGATCTGGGCGGCGTCCTGGGACGGCTCGGCCGACGGCGAGCCACCGACCGTGGGCGGGGGTAGGGTCGGCGCCGTTGACGGAGCGGTGGTGGGCGTCGGGCTGACCGCCGGCGACGGAGTGCCGCAGCCGACGAGGAGGGCAACCAGACCGGCGACAAGGAACGGGGATCGCCGGCGGGCGTGCCGCTTGGCGGCGGGCTCCGGCCGAGGTCGTGGCATCGCCGGGATTGTGGCATGGCCCCGGCCGCCGGGCGATCGTCCTGAGGTCCGGGTTTTCCATGTCGCTTTCTTAATGGATATGCCGGTTGTCGTTGAACGCGCTCGGTCTAGCGTTCGATTCGGACCGAACCCTCAGGGTTCCATCCTCCCTCCCTCCGAGTGGGGGCGCCGATTGGGCAGGCGCCCCCACTCATTTTTTTCTTGCGGGGACCGGCTGTCGCACCTGAGCACGTCATTGCGTTCTTGCGACCTGCGCAGTCCGGGTGAAGCGGGCTATGCAAGAATCGACGCATGGAACTCACCTGGTATGGGCGGACCTGCGTCCGGATGCGCGGTAAGGATGCGGTCGTCGTCGCCGATCCTTATCCGGCGGTCGTCGGGCCGACCGGCCGGGGGATCACCGGCGAGATCGTGACCTTCTCGCACCCCGACGATCGTCCCCTCCCGAAGGCGAAGGGCAAGCGATCGCGCGACGGCTCGACCGTCCTGCCGTCGTCGCTCGACGCGGCGTTCGTCCTCGACGGGCCGGGCGAGTACGAGGTCCGCGAAGTGCTCGTCACTGGCGTCCGGACCTATCGCGACGACACGAAGGGCGAGGAGCGCGGCAAGCAGACGGCGTTCGTCGTCGAGCTGGACGGGATGCACACGATCCATCTCGGGGAGATCGGCCATCTCCTGACCGAGGAGAAGCTCGGCGACATCGGGCCGGTCGACATCGCCTGCGTCCCGGTTGGCGGCAGCCTGACGCCGCAGAAGGCGGCGGAGCTCATCGCCCAGCTCGATCCGCGGATCGTGGTCCCGATGCCGCTGGACGAGGAAGCGCCCGAGACCCGCGACGCCCTGGCGAAGTTCCTCCACGAGATGGGCGGAGAGCCCGTGCCTCAGTCGAAGCTGTCGGTCATGATCTCGGGCCTGCCGGCGGAGACCACGACCGTCCTGCTCGAGTCGCGCGGCAAGGTCTAGGTCGAGGCGCGATCCAGGACGACGCGCCCGTTCTTGATCACCGTCCGGACGAGATCCGCGGCGGGCCAGTACGGGATCTGGCGCGCCGTCGGGACGTTCCAGATCACCAGGTCGGCCCGTTTGCCCGCCTCGAGCGACCCGATCTCGTCGGCCAGCCCGAGGGCCAGCGCCGCGTTGATCGTGACCGCGGCGAGGACCTCGTCCGGCGCCATCCGCAGGTTGACGCACGCGGCGGTCATCGCCAGCGGCAGGCTCGGGGTCGGCGAGGTGCCGGGGTTGAAGTCCGTCCCGATCGCGACCGGCACCCCGCGGTCGATGAACGTCCTCGCCGGCGCGTGGTGGTCCTTCATCAGGAACCAGGTCGTCGCCGGGAGCAGCGTCGCCACGACCGGGCGGCCATCCGCGGCGGCCGAGGCCAGGGCGTCAATCCCGGCCTCCGACGGTGTCGCGAGGTGGTCGGCGCTCGACGCCCCGATCTCGGCGGCGAGCTCCGCGCCACCGCTCGGCGCCAGCTCGTCGGCATGGAGACGCGGTCGCAGGCCGTATCCCGCGGCGGCCTCGAGGATCCGCCGCGACTGGTCGGTGTCGAAGACGCCCTCCTCGCAGAACACGTCCGCCGCGACGGCCCGACCCTGGGCAGCGACGCCCGGCAGCTGCTCGTCGAGCAGCAGCCGGACGTAGGCCTCGGTCGCATTCGGGCGGTCGCGGAGCTCGGGCGGAACGGCGTGCGCGCCGAGCCAGGTCGGGACGATGTCGACCGGGCCCTCCGTCCCGAGCTGGTGAGCGACTTCGAGCAGGCGCAGCTCGGTCGGGAGGTCGAGGCCGTAGCCGGACTTCGCCTCGACCGTCGTGACGCCGTGTCCGAGCATCTCGTCGAGCCAGCGACGGCCGTGCGTGGCCAGGTCGTCGGCCGACGCGGCGCGCGTCGCGGCCACGGTCGACAGGATGCCGCCGCCGGCGGCCAGGATCTCGAGGTAGCCGGCGCCTCGCTGGCGGAGCTCGAGCTCGTCCTCGCGACTCCCCGCGAACAGGAGATGGGTGTGCGGGTCGACGAGGCCCGGCGTCACGGTGCCGCCGCTCGCATCGAGGACGGCGAACTGGTGCAGGGCGTAGCCCTCCCCCGCGATCCGTCGCTCCAGGTCGGCCCGGCTCGCCACGCCAACGATCCGTCCGGCCCACGAGGCGACCGCCGGGTCGTCGCCGTCTGTGGCCAGCCGGCGATCGACCTCGCCCTGGGCCGAGCCCATCCGCGGCCCACCGCCAAGCGTGTCGATCTCGGCCGCGCCGACCACGAGCAGGCCGGGCAGCTCCGGCTGGTCGCGACCGCCCGAGATGAGGCGGAGGCTCACGAGCCTCGGCGCATGCTGCCCACGACCGTCACCGGCTCGCCCCGGACTCGGCGGCGGCCAGGCGGAGCTCGAGCGCCTGGAGAGGGCTGAAGTCGCGGAGCTTGAGGAACCGGGCGGCGGCGGCCAGGCGCTCGTCGGCCGGCCCGTCCCGCGGGGCATCGACGTGGTCGGCGACGTCGAGGAACGCGGCGAGCGGCGCCAGTCCGATCAGCTCGGACTCGTACAGCTCGATGCCGTCCTCGGCGGCTTCTGCCCGGACGACCTCCCACACCCGCCACAGGGGCGTGACCCGGAAGTCGAGCAGATTCATCGAGACCTGAGCGCGGTCAACCGTTTCTGTCGCGCCGGGCGGGGTCTCGGAGATCTGGAACCCGTTGGCCTGGACCTTCGGCAGCCCGCCGCCGGACTCACGGATCCGGCGGGCGATCCGCTTGGCGAGGTCGACGTCGGGTGAGTCGAGGTTGATGTTGTAGGCGATGAGGAACGGACGGGCTCCCACGGCGACGGCACCGGCAGATGGGTGCATCCGAGTCGGTCCCAGATCGGGCTCCCGGCCGTGCTGGCCGATCTCCGCCTTGAGGCCCTCGTACTGGCCGCGGCGGACGTCGGCGAGCTTGACCCGGTCGGACCGGCGTGCGGCCTGGGCGTAGAGGTAGACGGGCAGGTCGAAGCGCTCGGCGATCCGCGCCCCGAAGTCGCGGGCGATGTCCACTGCCTCGTCCATCGTCGTGTCGCCGAGCGGGACGAAGGGGATGACGTCGACCGCCCCGATCCGGGGATGCTCGCCCCAGTGGGTATCCATGTCGATCTCGCGGACCGCGGCGGCGACCAGCTGCTCGAGGGCATCGGCGACCGGGCCCGCCGGGCCGGCCAGGGTGAAGACCGAGCGGTTGTGGCTCGCGTCGCTGGTCCGGTCGAGGAGGTGGACGCCCGGAACGCTGGCGATCGCGTTCGCCAGCCGCTCGACGACATCCAGCCGGCGGCCCTCGGAGACATTGGGGACGGACTCGATCAGCCGGTCGTCGAGCGCGCGTGCCTGGGCTGACATCGGGTCCATCGTGCCACGGTTGGATGGTGACGGGCGACCTCGGGACGGGGTCGTGGCGCTGCTGGGGACGTTGACTAACGGGTGTTAGACCGTAGACTAACAATGCCCCAGGCCTTCGACCCCACCGCCCGAGGTACCCCTTGGCCTCCCCGACCCGGCCGCGCAGCGGATTGCTGCGTCACCCAGACTTCCTGAAGCTCTGGACCGCCGAGACCGTCAGCGTCTTCGGGACGCAGGTCACGCTCCTCGCGTTGCCGCTCGTGGCCGCGACGATCCTGCAGGTCTCGCCGTTCGAGTTCGCCCTCCTTGGGACGATCGAGTTCCTGCCGTTCATCCTCCTCAGCCTGCCGGCCGGCGTCTGGGTCGACCGGTTGCGGCGCCGCCCGATCCTGATCGTCGGGGACCTGGGGCGGGCGATCAGCCTCATCTCGATCCCGCTCGCCTATTCCGTCGGCGCCCTGACGATCTGGCAGCTGTACGTCGTCGCGTTCGTGAACGGCTGCCTCACGGTCTTCTTCGACGTCGCCTACCAGAGCTACCTGCCGTCGATCGTCGACCGCGATCAGCTCGTCGAAGGCAACTCGAGGCTCGAGATCAGCCGGTCGGCGTCGCAGCTCGCGGGCCCGGGCCTCTCCGGCGTGCTGATCGGCTTCCTGACGGCACCGTTCGCGATCGTCGTCGACGCGATCAGCTACGTCCTCTCGGCCTTGTTCGTCTTCGGCATTCGCCGGGCTGAGCCGCCGATCGAGCCGCACGACGAGACGACGGGTCCCCGGCCATCGATGCGGAGCGAGATCGCAACGGGCCTCCGCTACGTGACGGGGCACCGCTGGCTGCGGTCGATCGCCGCGTCGACCGGGACATCGAACTTCTTCACCAATGTCTTCATGGCGATCCTGATCCTCTACCTCGTCCGGGACCACGGCTTCACCCCGCAGAGCCTCGGCTTTGCGTTCTCGATCGGCTCGGTCGGCGTCCTCGCCGCTGCGCTGACGACGAGCCGGCTGACCGCACGGCTGGGCGTCGGCCGGATGCTCGTCCTGACGGCGATCGGCTTCAGCGTGTCGGCCTTGCCCGTCGCGGCGGCGCCCGAGGCGGCACTCTTCGCCGCGGTCGCGGCCACGACCTTCATCGGCGGCTTCTGCAGCGTCGCCTGGAACATCAACCAGGTGAGTCTCCGCCAGGCGATCACCCCACCGCGGATGCAGGGCAAGATGAATGCGACGATGCGGTTCATCGTCTGGGGCACGATCCCGCTCGGCCAGATCGTCGGTGGCGCGCTCGCGACGGTCATCGGCCTCCAACCCACGATCTGGGTCGGCGCGGTCGGTGGGCTGATCGCCTTCCTCCCGGTCGCGCTGTCGCCCGTCCGGGAGATCGTGACGATGCCCGCACCGGTCGATGATTCGGAGGCATCGTCGGGCGGATCGACCGCTCAGCCGGCGGCATCCGGCGGCTGACGGCAAGGAGCGCGGGCCGCCGGCCCCCGGAGGCGCCCGGAATTGCCCTAGTCGAGCATCGGGATCCTGATGCCGCGCTCTCGAGCAACCTCGATGGCCCGCTCGTAGCCGGCGTCGACGTGGCGGACGACACCCATCCCGGGATCCGTCGTCAAGACGCGTTCCAGCTTCCGGGCCGCGATCTCTGTCCCGTCGGCGACGGCAACCATTCCGGCGTGCTGGCTGTAGCCGATCCCGACTCCACCGCCGTGATGGATCGAGACCCACGTCGCGCCGGCGGCCGTGTTGACGAGAGCGTTGAGGAGCGGCCAGTCGGCGACCGCGTCCGAGCCGTCGGCCATTGACTCGGTCTCGCGGTTCGGTGAGGCGACCGATCCGGCATCGAGGTGGTCCCGGCCGATGACGATCGGGGCGCCGACCTCGCCGGCCGCGACAAGGCGGTTGAACTCGAGGCCCGCCTTCGCCCGCTCGCCGTAGCCGAGCCAGCAGATCCGGGCCGGGAGGCCCTGGAACGGCACCTTCTCGGCGGCCATCGTCAGCCAGCGACGAAGCCCGGAATCGTCCGGGAACAGCTCGAGGATCGCCCGGTCCGTCCGGGCGATGTCGGCCGGGTCGCCGCTCAGGGCGGCCCAGCGGAATGGTCCGCGGCCCTCGCAGAACAGGGGCCGCACGAATGCCGGCACGAACCCCGGATAATCGAACGCGTTCGCGACGCCCGCGTCCTTCGCCTGGGCCCGCAAGTTGTTGCCATAGTCGAAGACGACGGAACCGGCCTCCTGGAACGCGAGCATCGCCCGGACGTGATCGGCCATGGCCGCCATCGACCGCCGGACGTACTCGTCCGGCTGGGTCCGCCGGAGGATCGCCGCGTCGTCGAGCGAGATCTCCTCCGGGACGTAGCCGCCCAGCGCATCGTGAGCGGAGGTCTGGTCCGTGACCACGTCGAAGCGCTCACCCGCCCGGGCCCAGGCCGGCTCGATCTCGGCGGCATTCCCGATCAACGCGACGGACTGGGCGGTGCCCGCCGCGGCGGCCTCGCGGGCCCAGGCCAGCGCTTCGGCCGGCTCCGCCGACAGCCGGTCCACGTAGCCGATGTCGAGACGCCGCCGTGCGCGCAGCTCGTCGACCTCGATCGCGAGACAGACGCCGCCGTTCATCGTCACCGCCAGCGGCTGCGCGCCGCCCATGCCGCCCAGACCGGCGGTCAGCACGACCCGCCCCGCGAGCGATCCGTCGAAGTGCTGGCGGGCCATCTCCGCGAACGTCTCGTAGGTGCCCTGGAGGATCCCCTGGGTCCCGATGTAGATCCAGGAACCCGCGGTCATCTGGCCGTACATCATCAGGCCCCGCCGCTCCAGGTCCCGGAAGACGTCCCACGTCGCCCATTTGCCGACGAGGTTCGAGTTGGCGATGAGGACCCGGGGCGCCCACTCGTGGGTTCGGAACACCGCGACGGGCTTGCCGGACTGGACGAGGAGCGTCTCGTCGTCGGCGAGCCCCCGCAGCTCGCGGACGATCGCGTCGAAGGCATCCCAGGAGCGGGCGGCGCGGCCGGTCCCGCCATAGACGACGAGCTGGTCGGGGTTCTCCGCGACCTCCGGATCGAGGTTGTTCATCAGCATCCGGAGGGCGGCCTCCTGGGGCCAGCCCAGACAGGACAGCTCGGGGCCGCGCGGGGCGCGGACGGGTCGAGGACCGCTCGTCATGGTTCGACCCACGTCATCGATCGATCCTAGCCCGCGCCCATCGGCGCGGGTGAGCCGTCACGCCGCGCCGTCACGCCGGCAGCCGTCGGAGGACCCGTTCGCCGAGGCGGTCGGGGCCGACCGACGTCAGCGACAGCACGATCGAACCGCCGGCGAGCCGGACGTGATAGGTGATCGCGCCGGCCGCGCACGTCCCGATGAAGACGGTCCGGCCGTTGATGACGGTCTCGGCGTGACCGGCGACGCCGCCGGCCGTCGCGCAGGCCGACTGGTCGTAGGAGTCCCGATAGCCGCGGAACCACGCCTCGCCCGCGGACGAGTCGCGGAGGCGGGCGACGCTCGCCACGACGAAGTCGGCCGGCGGCGACTGGCCGGTCACCGTGAACAGCCCGATCGCGAGTGCCGAAACGTCCGCCGCCAGGCGGGGGTCCGCGGCGACCTCGTCGGTCGTGTCCGGGTCGTATGAGAACGCGATCCCGTCGCCGGCCGTCGGGGCGAACTGGAGCAGCGCTTCGTCCGAGACAACCGCCGGACTCTCGGCCGGAGCCGTCGCCTCCGACGACGTGGAAGGATTCCGGGACGCCGGCGCTGACGAGGAAGGCTGCCCCTCGGGCGACGCCGCAGCCGACGGGCTGACCGGAAGCGAGGTCGAACAGCCGACGAGGAGCAGCCCGACGATGCCGAGAAGACGGAGCCTCAAGCGGGCAGCCGGTCGGTGTCCTCGGCCGGTCGGGTGAACGCCGATTCGTAGAACTGCAGCGGATTGCCCTCCGGGTCCCACAGGAAGCAGAACGAGCCGTACGCGGTCCGAACCACCTCTTCGTGGCGGACGCCGGCGCTGTCGAGGCGGCGGATGGCGAGCGCGAGATTGTCGACGATCAGCTCCGGGACGACGCCGCCCCGGCGGTAGTCCTTCGGCTCGGCCGACGCCGTTCCGCCAGAGATCAGCGACAGGCTCGTGCCCTGCGTCGCGTCGAACCGGATGAACGTTCGCGTCCGGTAGAGGAGCCGCAGGCCGATGACGTCGCGGTAGAACTTCAGCTCCGCCTCCGCGTCCTCGACGAAGATCAGCGCCCCCCGGACCTTGCTGACGTTGCCGAGCGCCTGGATCATCGACATCGAACAGACCCTCGTCGTGAGCGCTGACGGCCGGACGGTACCACTCAGCCGAGCTCGCGGCGGACCACAGGGAACCGCTCGTCGTCCACGGCGATGTGGAACCCGGCCGTCGCCCAGAACTCCGGAGTCGCGGCGCTCGTGGCGTCCGGTCGGGTGCCGCGCTCCGGATAGGCCTCGACCGCCGCGAAGCCGCGCCGCGCGAGGTCGTCGCACACATCCCGGACGAGCGCTGCCGCGTGGCCCTGGCCGCGCGCCTCGGCCGTCGTCGCGATGCACGTGATGACCGCCGGCAGCGGCGCCTCGGGTAGCTGTGGATAGAGGTCGCGGAGGCGCTGGGCCCGAGGGTAGGCCGACAGCGGGCCGAACTGGGCATACGCGACCGCGACGTCGTCGACGAGGAGCACCTTCGCGTAGCTCCCGAAGACCGCCAGCCCGCGACCGAGGAGGCCGAGCTTGCGCGGCCCACCCTCGCCCACGCCCGCACGGGCCCGCGGCGTCGGGGCGAACGGGTTGTCGGCCGGCTCGTCGTCGTCGTCGGCGAACGGGTTGAACGCCGGTCCGCTCGAGCGATCCGTCCGCGCGAACGGGTTGAAGTCCGGCTCAGACCGCGGGGGCGCGAACGGGTTGTCGGCCGCGGGGCCCGCCGGCGGCGGAGCCGGCGCGGCCTCGAGCCATGACGCTCGGGCGGCCTTGGACCCCCGATCGGCGTCCTCCCAGTAGTCGCAGGTCCGGTGGTCGAAGCCCGGATCGGCGCATGGCGGGATCAGCCGGAAGGAGGCGTCCGCGGTGACGTCGACGATGCGGACCTGCATCATCGATCGCGGACCGTTTCGCGGCCGTTGCCAGCGAACCGGGCGAGCTCGCCGCGATGGACCAGGGCGGTCACGCTCGCGAGATCGGGACCCATCTCGCGGTCCGCGTCGACGTGCCGGGCGACGGATCGGACGAGGGCGTGCGCTTCACGAACGCCCTCGCCGGCCGCGACGTCAGCGAGCGCCGCGAGCCGGAGGTCGAGCGCCTGGGCCGCGCACAGCGCCTCGATGGCGAGGATCCGCTCGACGTGACCGAGCACCATCCGGGCGTGCCGGCCGGCGATCGGCCCCATCGAGACGTGATCCTCCTGGTTGGCGCTGGTCGGGATCGAGTCGACCGTCGCCGGATGGGCGAGCACCTTGTTCTCCGAGACGAGGGCGGCCGCCGAGTACTGCAGGAGCATCAGCCCGGAGTCCAGCCCGGAGGCTGGGGCGAGGAACGCCGGCAGGCCGCCGTTCAGGTGCGGGTCGAGGAGGAGCGCCGTCCGCCGCTCGCTGATCGACCCGAGCTCGGCGATCGCGATCTTCGCGAAGTCGAGGGCAAGGGCGATCGGCTCGCCGTGGAAGTTGCCGCCGCTGATCACCCGCCCGCCGCCCGTCGCCAGGGCATCACGCGCGGCCACGCCGCCCTCGGGGAAGACGAGCGGGTTGTCGGTGGCGCTGTTCATCTCGATGTCGAGGACCCGCCGGAGGTGGTCGAGCGTATCGCGGACCGCCCCGTGGACCTGCGGCACGCAGCGGAGCGAGTAGGGGTCCTGGACCTTGTGCCCGGTCGACTTGTGCGCCGTCTGGAGGGACGAGTCCCGCAGGAGGTGCCGGAGCTCCGCCGCCACCTCGATCTGGCCCGGATGAGGCCGGGCCAGCTGATACGCCGACGCGAACGCCACGTCCGTCCCCAGCAGCGCCTCGACCGACATCGCCGCCACCGTGCTCGCGGTCCGGACCAACCGATCGGCGTCGGCCAGGAGGAGCGCCCCCAGCGCCGACATCAGCTGCGTCCCGTTCAGGAGGGCGAGCCCCTCCTTCGGACCGAGCGTGAGCGGCTCGAGCCCCACCTCCCGCAACGCGACGAGGGCGGGCACGTCGTGGCCGGCGAGCTCGACGTGGCCACGGCCGATCAACGGCAGGGCGAGATGGGCGAGCGGCGCGAGGTCGCCCGACGCGCCGACGGACCCCTGGGCTGGCACGACCGGCTGGACGCCGCGGCGAAGGAACTCGAGCAGCTGATCGACGATCGCGGGACGGGCCCCACTGTGACCGAGGGCCAGGGTGTTGGCACGGAGGAGGAGCATCGCCCGGACCACGTCGCGGGGCAGCGGCTCGCCGATCCCGACGGCATGGCTGACGAGCAGATTCTCCTGGAGACGGGCCGCGTCGGCCGGGTCGATCGTCCGGTCGGCGAGCGCCCCGAACCCGGTCGTGACGCCGTAGACGACCTCGCCGTCGGCGACGAGTCGGTCGATGACGTCGCGGGCTTCCTGCATCCGCTCGCGCGCCCGGGGATCGAGCTGGACCTCGGCACCGTGACGGGCGACGGCCTCGACGTCGGCGATCGAGAGGTTCGCCCCCGTCAGGACGATCGGATCGGTCGGGCTGGATCTCCCGTGGACGGTCACGACCCAACGATAGTCGGCTACGCTCCGCCGATGCTCGCGTTCATCGACCAGATCGTTATCCCGTTCCTGAACTCGCTGTATGGCGCCGTCGGCTACCTCGGCGTGATGATCGCGATGGCGATCGAGTCGGCCATGATCCCGCTCCCCTCGGAGCTGATCCTCCCCTACGCCGGCTTCCTCGTGTCCGACCCGGGCCAGCTCGAGCCCTTGACCCGCGGCCCGTGGTCGTTCTGGGTCGTCGTCATCGCCGGCACGATCGGGAACACGATCGGGTCGTTGATCGCCTACGCGATCGGCGCCTGGGGCGGCCGACCGTTCCTGGAGCGTTGGGGTCGCTATCTCCTGATCCGGCCGCACGAGCTGGACATGGCGGAGCGTTTCTTCGAGCGGTACGGGTCCGCGACGGCGTTCTTCAGCCGGCTCCTGCCGATCGTCCGGACGTTCATCTCGTTCCCGGCCGGCGTCGCCCGGATGCCGATCGGTCGGTTCGTGGTCTATTCCACGGCCGGGGCGTTCATCTGGTCGACCGTGCTCGTCTACGCAGGGACGGTCCTCGGCGCGCGCTGGGCAGACATCCGCCACGCCCTCGCGCCCTTCGACCTGCTGATCGCGATCGCGGTCGTCGTCCTCATCGTCGGATTCATCTGGCTGCGGCTCGGACGGCCCGGCCTGTCACGGCGCGCCGGCTGACGCCGTCGCTCGATCGAACGCGAAGATCCGGTCGACCTCGGCGAAGCCCATCGATTCGTAGACCGGCACGCCGGCCTCGCTGCTCTGGAGGACCGCGAGCTCGCACTTCCAGGCCGCGACACCAGCCGCGAGCACGGCCCATGTGACCGCCCGACCGTAGCCGCGCCGCCGGTATCGCTCGACCGTCCCGACCGCGTAGATCCCGAGCGCCGGCCCCGACCGGACCGCCGCCGCGTGGGCCACCGGCTCCCCGTCCAGGTCGGCGACCGCGACGCGGACCGTCGGATCGGCCATGAACTCCGGCCCGATGACCCGCCGCAGCGTCGTGCTCAGGCCGACGGCGGTGTGCCAATCGTCGAACAGCTCCGCCCCGCCGACGCGGACACCGAGCTCTGGCGGGCCGGGTGGGCCCGGCGGGATCGGCTCGAGGATCATCACCGGCGACGCCCACGGATCGATCACGAAGTCGCGACGGCCGAGCTCGGCGCCGAGGCGGTGCTCGGCGTCCGCCGACAGGTGGGCCGTCGTCGGCAGCCCGCTCGACTCGACCCACTCGATCGCCCTGAGCACGTCGTCGAGCGAGCCGCCCGGGCCGAGGGCGAGGACGGGGTTGTAGAAGCCGATCTCGATGCCGGTCCGGATCGCGGCGACCGAGCCGAAGCGTCGGGCAGCGCTGCGCGGCTCGTCGAGGCAGCGGCGGACGAGGTCGAATGCCGCGATCAGGTTCTCGTCGGCGAGCCGGCGCTGCCGGTCGGCGTCCATCGCCACGGGCTCAGGCGCCGCTGCGCCGTGCCTGGGCTCGTTCGTCCGGGGCGCGCCCGGACGTGAACGCCCGGTACAGCAGGAGGTCATAGGCGATCTTCAGGCCCCCGGCGAGGAGGAACGGAGCCGCGGCGAGACCGGCGGTCGCGACGAGCGGCGTCGACAGCGCCGGCGAGATCGCGGCACCGGTCGTCCGGGCGATGCCCGTGACCCCGGCGGCCGCCGACCGCTCGCCCGGCTCGACGACGGCCATGACGTAGGACTGGCGGGTCGGGACGTCCATCTGGCTGAGGCTGAACCGCAGGAGCAGGACGCCGATCGCGAGCGGCAGCGTGGGCATCAGCGGTACCAGGATCAGCAGGACGTTCGACGGGAGGTGGGTGAAGACCATGGTGTTGATCAGTCCGATCCGCGCAGCGATCCGCGACGCCGACAACGAGGACACCGCGGCGAGGAGGTTCGCCCCGAAGAAGATCCCCCCGAGGATCGCCGGCTCGACGCCGAACCGGAGGTGGAACCAATACGCCATCAGGCTCTGAGGGATGAACCCTCCGCCGAACGCGTCGAGCGCGAACAGCGCCGAGAGCCGGGCGACGATCCCCTTCGACCGACCGAGACCGAGTCGGCGCCCGATGCCGTCTTCCGCAGCGGGTCCCGGCGGCGCCTCGACCGCAGCGCCGACGCGCCAGAAGACGACGGCCATCAGCAGGCCGACGATCGCGTAGCCGACGACGACCGCCCGGTACGCATCGACCGGCGCGTAGCCCGCGGCCAGGAGCATCTGGCCGAGGAACCCGGCGGCGAGGGCCCCGATCGCCGTCGCGACGTAGCCCGCGAGGTTGTACCAGGCGAAGGTCGGGGTCCGCCGAGCGTCCGGCGTCGCCTGGCTCAGCGCCGCCTGCTCGACCGCAAGAAAGGGCCCGACCTCGTTGCCGGTCGGGCTGATGACCCCGATCGTCGCCGCGACGATCAGCAGCGGGACCCAGCTCGTGAGGGCGAAGACGACGCCGGCGATCACCATCAGGAGCGAGCCGGCGACGAGGACCCGTCGCCGGCCGATGCGATCCGCACTCGTCGTGAGCCACAGGGAGATGACCGTGTCGCCGAGGAGCGTCAGGGTCAGGATGACCCCGATCAGCCCGGCGTCGATGCCGAGCGCGGCCAGGTAGAGGACCAGCACGACCGCGAGGAACCCGTAGCCGAACATCCGCAGGACGCGGGTCGCGAACAGCAGCCGGCCGTTCCGATCGAGCCCCCGGAGGCTCGCCACCAGGCCGGCGTCGATCGGCGGCGCCGTGGTCGAGAGGGTCACCCGGCGAAGTCTACGTGCGAGAATGCCCCGGCACGGATCGCTGCCGGAGGCTCTCGTTCACATGCCCGACCCGACCCCGACGAGCCACGAGCCGACCACCGCCGAGCTCAGCCAAGCCGACGCGGAGTCGCATCACCCGGGCGACATCGCCGGCGAGGCCCACGGGCCCGACGATCACGGCACGACCCACGGTCACGACGACCATGCCCACCCCGGCGAGGCGCTCGGACCGGTCGACACCGCGATGTGGGGAGCCTTCGCGGTCGGGATCGCGGCCGGACTTCTCGTCGTCCTGTGCCTCGTCCTGACACTGTCCGTGATCGGGTCCGCCGCGTAGGAGCCGGACGATCGCCTAGAACAGCCCGACGATGTTCCCTTCGGCGTCGATGTCGATGTTCTCGCCGCCGGGACGGGACGGCAGCCCGGGCATCGTCCGCATCTCGCCGACAAGCGGCGTGATGAACCCGGCACCGGCCGACAGTCGGATGTCGCGGATCGGCACGGTGAAGGCCCCGGGGCGGCCCTTCAGGTTGGCGTCGTGGCTCAGGGAGTACTGGGTCTTGGCCATGCAGACCGGCAGGCGACCCATCCCCAGCTCCTCGTAGAGCTTCAGGGCCTTCTTCGCGGCCGGCGTGAACTCGATCCCGTCTGCGCCGTACACGCGCGTCGCGATCGTGTGGATCTTCTCCCCGAGCGGCGCCTCGTCCGGATAGAGGAGCCGGAAGCTTGCCTCGCCGCTGGACGCCGCGTCCCAGACCGCGGTCGCGAGTTCGGCCGCTCCGGCGCCACCGTCGGCGAAGTGGGTCGCGACGACCGCCGCCCGGGCCCCCGCGTCCAGCGCGACCTGGCGGATCGCCTCGACCTCGGCGTCGGTGTCGGTCGGAAACGAATTGATGGCGACGACTGCCGGGACGCCGAAGAGGCGGACGTTCTCGATCTGCTTCGCGAGGTTCGCCGCCCCCGTCCGGACGGCCTCGACGTTCTCCTCGGTGAGGGCCGGATCGAGCGGCTTGCCGGCGACGATCTTGCCGACGCCGCCGTGCATCTTGAGCGCCCGGACCGTGGCGACCACGACCGCGGCATCGGGCGCCAGGCCGGACGCCCGGCACTTGATGTCGAAGAACTTCTCGGCCCCCATGTCGGCGCCGAAGCCCGCCTCCGTGCAGACGATCTCGTTCGTCGCAAGCGCCAGGCGGTCGGCGATGATCGAGTTGTTGCCGTGAGCGATGTTCGCGAACGGCCCGCAATGGACGAAGGCCGGCCCACCCTCGAGCGTCTGGAGGAGGTTCGGCTTGATCGCGTCGGTCAGGAGCGCGGTCATCGCGCCCGCCACGCGGAGATCCTCGGCGGTCACGGCCGAGCCGTCCTTGCGGGTCGCCAGCACCATCCGGCCGAGCCGCTCGCGCAGGTCGTGGAGATCGCGGGCGAGGGCGAGGACGGCCATGACCTCCGACGCGACGGTGATCACGAACTCCGTCTCGCGCGGGACGCCATTCTCCTTCCCGCCGAGCCCGACGATGACCCGCCGAACCGCGCGGTCGCTGATGTCGACGACACGCGGCCAGAGGATGGCGAACGGATCGACGCCGAGCGCGTTCCCGTGATGGAGGTGGTTGTCGAGGAAGGCGGCAGCGAGGTTGTGGGCGGCGCCGATCGCGTGGACGTCCCCGGTCAGGTGCAGGTTGAAGTCGGCCATCGGGATGACCTGGCTGTAGCCACCGCCTGCTGCGCCGCCCTTGATCCCGAAGACCGGGCCGAGCGACGGCTGGCGGATGCAGACCGCTGCCTTCCGGCCGATCCGATTCAGTCCCTGGGCCAGCCCGACGGTCGTGGTCGACTTGCCCTCACCGAGGGGCGTCGGCGTGATGGCGGTGACGACGACGTACTTGCCACGCGGATTCGCGGCCTCGACCCGTTCGATCCCGGCGAGGGTCACCTTCGCCTTGGTATGCCCGTACGGCTCGATCTCGTCGTCCAGGAGGCCCAGATCGTGGGCGACGTCCATGATCGGGCGCGGCGTGACGGATCGGGCGATCTCCAGGTCGGAGGGGAAGGTCATCGAACTCCTCGGCTCGCGCTTCGGCCGGCGCTTCGGCTGGCGGCAGCGACCCGCCGATCGGGAACGGTGGCGGCTGCGGCCTTCCGCGACGCGGCCGGCCCGCGGGTCGCGACGAGCGGAGCATCGGCCGCGACCTCGACACGGGCCTCCTGGCCGAGCGCCGCCCGGACGAGGTGCGCGAGGAGGAGCGCGTTCGTCAACGGCCCGATGCCGCCCGGGACCGGCGTGATCGCCGACGCGACCCGTCGGGCGGACTCGAATTCGACGTCGCCGACGATCGCCCCGTCGACGACGTTGATTCCGACGTCGACGACGACGACGCCCCGGCGGAGCATGTCGCCGCGGACGAGGCCGGGGTGGCCCGCTGCGACGACGAGGATCTCGGCGTCCTTGACGTGGCGGGCCAGGTCGCGCGTGCGCGAGTGGCAGACGGTGACCGTGGCGTTCTCGCGGACGAGGAGGAAGGCGGCGGGCATGCCGACGACCGCCGACCGGCCGATGACGACCGCCCGCTTGCCCTCGATCTCGATGGCGGACCGCCGGAGGATCTCGACCGCGGCATGGGCCGTCGCAGGCAGGAACCCGTCGTAGCCGAGGCGCAGGAGACCGGCGTTCAGCGGGTGGATCCCGTCGATGTCCTTGGCGGGGTCGATCGCGTCGACCACGCTCCGCAGGCGGATCGTCGGCGGCAGTGGCATCTGGACGATGATCCCGTTGACCGCCGGGTCGTCGTTGAGCGCCCGGATCGCGTCCACCAGCGCCGCCTCCGACGCCTCGCCGTCGATCTCGACGAGCCGGCCGTCGATCCCGACCTTCTCGCAGCTCCGCAGGATCTGGTGGAGATAGACCATCGACGGCGCGTCGCGCCCGCAGATGACCACCGCGAGCACGGGCGCCTGGCCATGTCGGTCGCGATATGCGGCGACATCTTCGCCGACCGCCTGGCGGATCTCGGCTGCGATCGGGCCCCCTTGGAGGAGTCGGGCGCCTCCGCGTGGCACGCCGATCAGGCCTTCATGCCGGGATGGGATCCCGTGACCCGCCGCTCCGGACCTGCGCGTGGGCGCTGGCCGAGATCTCCTCGATCGAGTCGAGGAGTCGCATGACCCGGTCCGTCGCCTCGCCGACGTAGGTCTCGTCGTCGACGGACGGTAGGTTGATCAGGACATTGGCCGCGGCGCCTCGAGCGGCGGCCTCGCCCAACAACGTCGCGACGTCGAGGTCGCTCGCCGCGTTGGGGTTGCTCCGACCGACGAGCGACTCGGCGGCAGCGACCAGCTCCAGGCACGCCTCGACGGTCGCCAGCGGCACGTCGGCCGCGCCCCGAGCGGCGTCGCTCATGGCCGTCCGTCGGAACACCTTCTCGGCGTCCGTCTCCCTCGGCAGCTTCATCGCGAGTGCGTACGCCGCGTACGCCGAGGCGTCCTCGTCGGCCAGATCCAGGAACCTCGCCGCAAGGCGGCGCCCCGTCGCGATGGACACGGCGTTGAGCTCGGCGTGCTCGGCGTACTTCGGGCGGCCCTCGGACAGCGAGGCGACCATCGACACGAGCGCCGCCGCCAGCGACGCCGCAACGGCGGACGCGCTGCCTCCGCCCGGCACGGGCTCGGCCGAGGCGAGCTGGTCGACGAACGCGCCGACGGTCAGGTCGCGGAACGATGCTCCACGCTCCGGGGAGGACATGCCCACGATTGTAGGTGGCGCAGACCTCCCTCAGGGGTCGGCGTCGGGACGAGCGCGGTACCGGCGCGCCCGTCCCGTCGACCGACTGTGATCAGGCCGCCCGGCGCTCCTCGTCGAGAGCGGTGATCGTCCAACGCCGGGAGCGATGCTGATACGTGAGCGCGAGTCGAGCTCTGGGGGTCTCCACCTCGAAGAGCGTCCGCGGCCCGGTGATGACCGGATAGGCAGCCGCCTCCTCGCGGACCGCGGCCAGCCGCGTCACGGGCAATCGTTCGTCGCCCCAGGTGATCTCTCGTGGACTGCCGTCGAACCAGCCAGTCCGCACGTGGACCTCGACCGGCTCGACTCGGATCATGGCCATTCCGGCCTCCTTCGCGGCGGGGATCGCTTGGCTCGCGTCCGTCTCCGGGGCACATCAGCGGTGGAACGTCTGTTCGGTTCTGGCGTCATGCTGCATCGAACACCTGTTCGATGTCAAGTGACGTCGAGGCCATCCTCGGCGAAGGTTGTGTCATCTTGCGTGTCACGATCGTCGGGCTCGCCGTCGGCTCGACCGCCGTCGTCCGTCTCGATGCCTCGCGCCTCGAGCGGGCTCATCGGGTCGTGCTCGAACGGGGCCGGGAGTCGCGATCCGACCAGGCGCGCCCGGGTGATCGCCCGCTCGCCGAACCGATGGCGGACCTCGTCGGCCGCCTCCACGGCCCGCCTCCGACGAGGATCCTCGAGCCCGAACAAGGCGAGCTGTTCGCGCTCGCCGAGACCGCTGGCCGTCACCCCGAGGAGCCGGATCCGCACGCCGCGGACCTCCGGCCTCGCGAGGTCAAGCGCCGTCCGGAAGATCGGCTCGGTCAGGTCCGTGGGATCAGGGAGGGTCCGCTGGCGGGTGATCGTGCGGAACGTCGTGTCGCGGATCTTGACCGTGATCGTCGATGCCTTCACGCCGCTGTCGCGGAGCCGGCCGGCGACACCCTCGCTCATGCCGAGGAGCGTCCGCTCGATGACGTCGGGGTCCGAGGTGTCGACGTCGAAGGTGTGCTCGTGACCGATCGACTTCGCGGGATCGCGTCCGCCCACGGGATCGGCATCGAGCCCTCGCGCCCGCTCGCCCAGCGCCGCGCCGTGCTTGCCGAAGCGTCGCACGAGGAGGTCCTCCGGCAGGCCCGCCAGGTCGCCGATCGTCCGCACGCCGTAGTCCCGCAACGCCTCGGCCAACTTGGCGCCGACACCCCACAGACGACCGATCTCGAGTGGGGCGAGGAACGCCGCCTCGGTGCCGGGCTCGACGACGACGAGCCCGTCCGGCTTCCGGAGGTCCGAGGCGATCTTGGCGACGAGCTTCGTCGTCGCCACGCCGACCGAGATCGTCAGGTCGACCGCCGAGCGAATCTCGTCCTTGATCTGGCGGCCGATCTGCTCGCCGTCGCCGAACAGGATTCGCGAACCCGTGACGTCGAGGAACGCCTCGTCGATCGAGATCGGCTCGACGAGCGGCGTGAACCGCCGGAGGACCGCCATGACCTGGCGGCTGACCGCCTGGTACTTCGCGCCGTCGACCGGGAGGAAGATCCCGCGGGGACACAAGGCGCCGGCCGTTCGAAGCGGCATCGCCGAGTGGACGCCGAACGCCCGAGCCTCATAGCTCGCGGTGCTGACGACGCCCCGATCGTGCGGGCCGCCGCCGCCGACGATGACCGGCTTCCCGCGGAGCTCGGGCCGATCCCGTTGCTCGACCGCGGCGAAGAACGCGTCGAGATCGACGTGGAGGATGGTTCGCGGATGCGCCTGGGTCACCCGCCCATCATCGCTCGACCGCGCGAGCGCGCGATTCCGTCAAACGACCGCAGGAGGTTCGGTAGACAGAAGCCGGGACTGAGGCACCCGATGAGTGGGCGGCTGAGCCTCGCTAACCCTTGGGTTCGACGACGACGGTCACCTCGGGCGACAGGCCGGCGAACACCTTGATCGCGACCTTGTACGTGCCGAGCGACTTGAGCGGCTCGTCCAGGTCGATCTTGTGGCGGTCGACCTCGATCCCGCGGCGGGCGAGCGCATCGCCGATGTCCTTCGACGTGATCGACCCGTACAGCTTCCCGCCCTCGCCGACCTTCACTCCCATCGTGAGCGTCGTCGACGCGATCCGGGTGGCCGCGATCTCGCCCTCCTCGCGCTCGCGCTTGCGCTTGTCCTCGCGGCTGGCGATGTCGTGCTGCCAGGCGCGGTAAGCGCCGCCGGCGGCCGGGACGGCCACCCCCTGCGGGATCAGGAAGTTCGTGGCGAAGCCATCGGCGACCTGCTTCATCTCGCCGCTCTTCCCGAGCTTGTCGACGTCCTTGGTCAGGATGACCTTCACGCGATCGGTTCCTCCTTGTTGATCCACTGCCGGACGCGCGGCCCGATGCCCGAACTCTCCACCGCCGCAGCGGCCTGCCCGAGCAGATCGGGGATCCGCCGGATCGTCCTGCGGACCGGCCCTGGCGTCAATCGCCGGATCCGGGCGACGTCCTCGTCGAACGCCGCTCTGTCGATGTCGAGCTCGGCCAGCTTCTCCGCGAGGAGCTCATCCGGGACACCGTCCAGGAAGAGGTCGACCGCAAGGATCACGACGACCAGGTCGTCGAGGCCCCCGAGGAGCGGGATCTCGTCCGGAATCAGGTCTCGCCCGATGAGGACGTAGCCGGCGGCGCCGGCGAGGAACGCCTTGCGCGCCGCGGGAGTGCGCTCGTCGAGGATCAGTGACAGCATGAGCCGGGCGTACAACGGCGCCCGACTGGCGATTGGCATGAAGGCCAGCAGTCCGAGGGCGCGACCGAGCGCGGTCGAGCGCCGACTCCCGTGATCCCGTTCGTTCGAACCGCGCGCCATGACGATCCCCGTCCAGCCACCGGCCGATGACGCGCGTGCCGCGCGTCGACGCCGGGGTCGGTGAGTCTATCAGCCGGGCTGGTCCCCGGACGACGCCCACCTTGACATCGAACGTCCGTTCGGTATCATGGTCGCCAGGACAAGGAGGCGCCGGTGACCAAGCACGATGCGGACCGAAAGGTCAGGATCCTGGATTTCATCGCAGCGACGCTGCGAGCGCGGGGCTTTCCTCCGTCGGTCCGGGAGATCGCGAAGGCGGTCGGCCTCGCCTCCACGTCCGCCGTCCACCATCACCTGCAGATCCTGGAGCGCGAGGGCTATCTCGAACGGGGCGCAGCCCAGTCGCGCGCGATCCGGCTCACGCCGTACGCGGCGATCCGGCTCGGTCTCGCTGCTGAGCTCGTGCCCCAGTCGATCGCGATGGAGGCGCACGTCCTGCCGGTCGTCGGTGAGATCGCCGCGGGTGGACCCATCGAGGCCTACCAGGACGCGTCGGAGACGGTCGGGATCCCGGACATGCTGGCGCCATCCGGCGACGCGTACGTGCTCAAGGTTCGGGGCGACTCGATGATCGATGCCCACATCGCGGACGGCGACTTCGTTCTCATCCGACCCCAATCGACCGCCCGGAACGGCGACATCGTGGTCGCCCAGGTCGAGGAGAACGCTGTGACCCTCAAGCGGTTCTTCAAGGAGAAGGACCGCATCCGGCTTCAGCCGGCGAACCAGGCGTATCCGCCGCAGTTCTACGACGACGTTCGGATCCAAGGCAAGCTGATCGGGGTGATTCGAAGGCTCGACTAGCAGCTGGGCGACCTGAGCGCCCGATCACAGAACGGTCAGGCGCCTGTCCACAGGGTTTCCACAGGCCGCCAACCGGCCAGGCGAAATCGGTGGACGAAGTTCGGGGACAAGTCCCTTCCGGGCACACCGGGCCAGACGTGACACTCAAGGTGACACGCTCTGCCGTCACCATCGAGGTGCCCGTGATCGATCGCCTGCCACCGCAAAGCCTCGAGGCCGAGCAATCGGTCCTCGGCGCGATCCTCATCGACCGCGACGCGGTTGTCGAGGTCGCCGAGTTCCTGCGGCCCGCGGACTTCTATCGGCAGTCGAACGGCAAGATCTTTGAGGCCGTGCTCGAGCTCTTCGAGCGCCGGGAGCCGATCGACATCGTCACCGTCGCGGAGGCGCTCGAACGCTCGGACGACCTCGACAATGTCGGCGGGCGGGCCTACCTGTCGAGCCTGTCGAACTCGACGCCGACGGCCGTCCACGCCGTCCAGTACGCCCGGATCGTCGAACGCAAGGCCGTCCTTCGCAACCTGATCGGCGCGGCCGGCCGGATCGCCGGGATCGGCTACGAGGACCCGGCCGAGATCCAGGAGGCGATCGACCGCGCCGAGGCGGAGCTCTACGCCGTCAGCCAGAAACGGGTCGACGTGGGCTTCGCCAAGCTGGACTCGCTGCTCCACCAGGCCTACGACCGCCTGGACTACCTGCACGCCCATCGCGGCGAGATCAGCGGGATCCGGACCGGCTTCACGGACCTCGACACCCTGACGACCGGCCTCCAGAAGAGCGACCTGGTGATCATCGCCGCCCGCCCGAGCGTCGGAAAGACGAGCTTCGCCCTCAACATCGCGGAGCACGCGGCGGTGCGCGACAAGCGGAGCGTCGGGATCTTCAGCCTGGAGATGAGCAAGGAGCAGCTCGTCCTCCGGCTCCTCTCGAGCGTCTCGAACATCGACAGCCAGCGGCTCCGGACCGGCTTCCTCGAGGAGCTCGATTTCGCCAGGATCGCGCCGGCGATGAACGCCCTGTCGGAGGCGCCGATCTACATCGACGACACGCCCAACATCAGCACGATGGAGCTCCGGACGAAGGCTCGCCGACTCCAGGCCGAGGCGGGCCTCGACATGGTCATCGTCGACTACCTCCAGCTGATGCAGGCGCAGACGACGACGCGCGATGCGAACCGGGTTCAGGAGGTGTCGGAGATCTCACGCGGGCTGAAGGCACTCGCCCGAGAGCTCAGCGTTCCCGTCGTCGCCCTGTCGCAGCTGAGCAGGCAGCCGGAGATGCGCGAGTCGAAGGAGCCGCGACTGTCCGACCTCCGCGAGTCGGGTGCGATCGAGCAGGACGCCGATCTCGTGTGCTTCCTCTGGCGCGACAAGGAGCGCGGCGCCGACGACGCCGATCAGGACGGCGAGATCATCAACCTGCGATTGGCGAAGCACCGCAACGGCCCGACCGGCGAGGTCCAGCTCTGGTTCAAGAAGCGCCAGACGCGGTTTGTCTCCTACGCCGGCGAGCGCTTCGCCGAGGCTGGGTAACGAGACGTCCGGCTGTCGCGCGACGAACGCAGTCGCGTTTCAGCCTTCGTACTCGAAGCCGATCTTGAGTTCGACACGGTATTCCACGATCTCGCCGTCGCGGACCTCGGCCGTCGACTTCACGACCTCGACCGTCTGGATGTTGCGAACGGTCTTTGCGGCCGTCTCGACGGCTCGGCGGGCCGCGTCGCTCCAGGAGTTCGGACTCCGGCCGACCATCTCGCGGATGATGATGACGCCCATGCCATGCGCCTCCTCTGTTCGGGAAGGCCAGTCTAGCCACCGAATCGGCGAGGCCGGCCGCGAAGGCCGGCCTGGCGATGCGGCAGCCGAGCCATGGAGGTCGATCGGCGCCTGGGAACCGCGGTCAGACGGTTGCTGGAGTGTCCACCGTCCCGGCACGAACCTTGTCGAAGCACGTGCTGCAATAGACCGGTCGGTCGTTGCGCGGCGCGAACGGGACGACGGCCTGGCCGCCGCAATTGCCGCAGATGGCGGCGTGGAACTCCCGTGGTCCGCCGACCGTCCGGGCCCGTTTCGCGACAGCGCGGCATGACGGGCATCGTTGCGGGTCGTTCATCAGGCCCTTGCTCGAGAAGAAGGTCTGTTCGCCACTCGAGAACACGAACTCACTGGCGCAATCGCGGCAGGTGAGGGTCCGATCCTGGAACACGCTCTCCCGGTCCTCCTGGTGCGCCCCTATCGCCCCGGTCTTCGTCGCGGCCCCCCGCGCCGATCCGGACGATCCGCCGACGCCAACAGGAGGGCACGCACCGACGGGTCGAGCCGGGATCGCACCCGGTACTCATGTGGCGGAGAATACCGGGGCCGTCAAGCGGTTTTTTAGGCGGAACCTCGCATGAAAATGGCCCGTCCAGCGACGAGATTCGCAGAGATCCAGCGCCAGTCGGTTGACAAAGGGCGCTCCGCTCGAGTCCCCGGGCCCGTCGTGGCTGCGGCAGACCGCGCCTCAAACTGTCCGGGAACCGGTCCAAAGGTCGCGACGTCCGGCCGCCATGCTCACGAGATTTCGCGTGCCCGTCCATCGTCCCGCCGCCGCAGCCGTCGTCGCGCTCCTCGTCGCCGCCTGCAGCGGCGCGACGGGGTCACCGCCGACGACCGGCTCGCCGACCCCGTCGAATCCGCTCCCGTCGACCGCCCCCACCGCCTCCCCCGCTGCGACGGTCGGGCCGATCGACCATCTGACTGGCGCCAACGACGTCGTGCTCCGCCTCGAGCAGGGCGGCGGCTTCGCCCCGATGGAGCTCAACGCTTCGCAGGCGCCGATCTTCACGCTCTATGGCAATGGCGTGGTCATCTTCAAGCCCAAGGTCGAGACGTTCCCGGAGCCCGACGCTGCCGGCGTTGTCCACAGCATCCCGTGGCGGACGGCGAGCCTCGACGAGGGCCAGATCCAGGAGCTGCTCGCGTTCGCGATCGGCCCGGGCGGCCTCGGCACCGCCCGCGCCTCCTACGTCGAAGGCGGCATCGCGGATGCGCCGAACACGATCTTCAAGGTCAAGGCCGGCGGGCTCGACAAGATGGTCGTCGTCAATGCCCTGGCCGAGGGCGGCGGGCAGGGCCCGGACGCAGCGGCCCGGTCGGCGTTCTCCAAGGTTTCCCAGCGGCTGAGCGACTTCGACGCGGGCGGTACGATCGCCACCGATGTCTACCAGCCCGACGCGTTCCGGGGCGTCCTCATCGCTCGCGATTCACAGCCCGGCGTGACGCCCCAAGCATGGCCGTGGCCGGCGCTGAAGGTCGCCGACTTCAAGGAGAACCCGAACGGCGAGGGCGGGATCGCGTTCCCGCATCGGGCGCTCTCGAAGGCGGAGGTCGATGCCCTCGGCATCAAGGATGTCGTCGGCGGCCTGCAGAACGTCATCCTCACCGGAACCGACGGGAAGGTGTACAGCCTGATCCTGCGGCCGCTCCTGCCCGAGGAGTCGGAGTAGCCCGACTGCGACCTCTAGGACGCCCCGACGGGGGTCTCAGATAAGCCGGGGGTGAGGGCTCGTCGGCACCATGCCGACGATGCCCAACCGCAGCCTCCGGCTCGTTGACAGTCCGCGAGCCACGTCCGTATCGTTCGCGCCGCCCGATCCGGTCACGCTCGGTCCACCAGGGAGGAAACCCACGCGTGCGCCGATCGCGGTCGGCCCGGGGCGCGCGGTGACTGCGGCGCCCGACCGTGTCCGCGCCGACCGAGGACCCGGCGTGAGCTATCCGATCCAGCCCGGCAAGGTCCAGGCGCCGGCGCTGCGCGACGAAACACTCGCCCGGACCCGTCTGCTGGATTGGCTCGAGACGAAGATCCACAGTCGGGTGATCTTCGTGATCGCCGACGCCGGCTACGGCAAGACGACCCTTCTCGCCGATTTCTCGCGACGGACTCGGCTGCGGACGATCTGGTATCGGATCGATGAAGACGATCGCGACTGGGTCGGGTTCCTGTCGCATCTCATCGCGGCGGGTCGCGAGCACGACCCCGAGTTCGCGCCACGGACGACGGCCATGCTTCGGTCACTCGAACCCGGCGGGACGACCCGCGATGACGCGATCGCTGCCTTCGTCGCCGAACTGCCATCGGTCGCGGCCGAAGGAGCCGCCCTCATCTTCGACGACTTCCACCTGGCCGACGAGGTCACCGACGTGCGGCTCATCGTGCGGGAGATCGTGGCCCGAGCTCCGGATCGGCTCTCGATCGTCTTCGCCAGCCGACGGCAACCGCCGGTGCCCGTCTCGAAGCTGCGGACCGTCGGCGAGCTCGCCGAGCTCGGGATCGGCGACCTTCGGTTCTCGGACAGTGAGCTCGAGCAGCTGTTCCGCGAGACATACGGGCGGCCGCTCGAACCCGACGTCCTGACCGAGCTTGCCAGGCGAACCGAGGGATGGGCGGCGTCGCTGACCCTCGTCCAGGCAGCCCTGCGAGAGCGATCGCCGGCGGAGACTCGATCGTTCATCCGTGGCCTGTCCGGCGCTCGCGACGAGCTGCACGACTACCTGGCGGAGGAGGTCGTGGGCGACCTGCCGCAGATCCACCAGCAGTTTCTGATGCGGACGTCAATCCTCCAGATCGTGACGCCGGAGCTGGCACAGGTCGCGACTGCCCTGACGGCGATCGAGGTCCAGTCGCTCATGCTCGAGTCCGAGCGACTTGGGCTGCTTGGCCGACGGCCAAACCGCCGGTCGACGGCTCAGCGCTACCACCCGCTCGTTCGAGAGTTCCTCGAGGAACGGCTGCGCCGCGAGGTCGGGTCGACCGGCGTCGACGACCTCCACATCAGCGTCGCCCGCTGGGCGGAGTCGACAGATTGGCGAACCGCTGCATACCACTTCGCTGCGGCTGAGCGGTGGCCGCACCTCCAGCGAGTCCTTGAGTCGCACGTAGAAACAATTGTGGCTTCGGGTGCGTTCTCCGCCGCAACTGAGTTCGCACGCCAGCTGCCTGACGGCACCAGTTCCGCAGCTGTCGAAGTCGTACTTGCGAGGCAGGCTAGTGCGATTGGCGACTTCGAGGCGGTAACGCGTCACGCTCAGCTCGCGTTCGAGTTGGCACCGACCAGCGATGTCGTCCTCGGGACCCTTGTCGCATCGAAGTTTTTCTCCGGTTCCTTCGAGGACGCTGCTGACCTGGGCAGGCAATGGGCCACCTCAGCGTCATCGCCCTTACAACGCGAGATAGCTCAAGCGTTCCTGTCAATCGTGGGAGCTTCCCTGCGCGATAGCATCGATGACGCAATTCGCCAATGCGAGGGCCTGGCGGAGCGTGCCGCTCGAGATGGGTTACATCACGTTGAAGGCGTCAGCTGGCTAAACGCTGGGCACGCTCGGCTCGCGGCGGGTCAATTCGCCCAAGCAAAATCCTCCGCACTTCTCGCCATCGATGCACTCTCAATCAGCTCATCCGGAGCGGAACTCGGAGCCGCGCTGTCTCTGGACGCTGCAATCACGGCACTAGGTGGTGACCTACCGTCGGCGCGACAGAAGTTCGACGCCGCTCTCCTGAGCGTGAAAGGGGGCACTCGGACGGAGCTGGTAAGCGAGTACGCCGAGATCGAGGCATGGCTTGGGGACGCCGATCGAGCGACGCAACTGGTCGCAGGGCGACCTCGGCGCGAAGTCAACTCATCGACGCCGCTAGTACAGATTCTCGATGCGTTGCTTCTAGTCCGTCGCGGCAACTTCGATCTGGCGGCCGACGTCGCCACTGCAATTCCCCTGGACAAACCGACGGCCACCACAGGGTTTCAGAGTCGCCTTCGAGCTACACGCGCGTTGTTGTGTGCCCTAAGCGACCGCGCCGAGGCCCAAGGTGAATCCCAGAACGCTATCGCGTTCGCCAATAGGCAGGGCGCTCAACTCTGGCGAGCCGTCGCGGAGCTCGCTCTAGGACACGCACAGAACGCAATGAATTCTGCCATCCATGGACTGCCCGAGGCTATGAGCTCAGTGCTCTCGATGGGGGCAGAATTGATCGTTAGAAATCTTGACAGGATAGATGAACAAGCCTTGGCGAAGATCCGCGCCGCCGCCTCGTCGGCACCCGAGCGCTGGCGGCCGTGCCTGCGTCAAGAAATTGTGCGTGGTCGAATCGCGCGTCTTTCAGCTGCAAGGTTGCTTGATGTCGTTGGCGAACGCGAAGACATTTCTGTCCTGAGGCAGATAGCAAGGGAGCCAAGACGACAAGCCGCTGACCGAAAGCTTGGTCGAGGGCTAGCGCGGCGCCTGGCTCCACGCGTCCACATCGAGGATCTCGGTCGCCTGACCGTTCGGTCCGGTGATCTGGTGGTCGAAGGCGGCGAGATCCGGAGAAAGGTCCTGTCGCTTCTGTGTTTCCTCCTTACGCGACCGCGGTGGGCCGCAACGAGAGAGGAGGTCATGGAGGCGATGTGGCCTAACATGGATCCAAGCTCAGCGGTCAACTCGCTCAACCAATCGATCTACTTTCTGCGTCGTGTCTTCGAGACCGAGTACTCAGAAGAGACGACTGCAGGCTATGTCCACCAAGAATCGGACCTCGTTTGGCTCGATCGAGACCTGATTGTTGCGACAAGCGCCGTATGCGCGGATCTCGTCGCCGAGTACGGACGCAGCGGTGATCCGGGGTTCGCGGAACAGCTATCCGAGGCGTACGTCGGTCGGTTCGCGCTCGATTTTGCGTACGACGAGTGGAGCGCCGACTTCCGAGAGTGGCTTCACGTCGCCTACCTGCAGGTGATTGAGACGCAGATTCGACTCGATGTCGACAACGGAAACTACCGAAGGGGTATTTCCCTGGCGCGACGGGCGCTCGAAATTGAGCCTCGGAACGAGGATCTGGAGCTTTCATTGTTAAAGCTACTGCGGGTGGCTGGCGCCCATTCCGCTGCCGCCGAGCAATACAACCGATACGCGAACGTGCTTCGGAGCGACCTCGGAGTCGATCCGCCGTCGCGGGACGAGGTGTAGGGATAGGTAGGATGACGTATTGACCGGTTTAGATCGGTCTCCCTATAGTCCGGCCCACTTCCCA
>VBFG01000008.1:42030-42492 GCA_005882635.1 Chloroflexota bacterium
CCACCTGAATTGGGCACTTAGGGTGAAGCTGAGCGAGTAGTGCAACCGACCGACCATCGTGTCAGGTCGGTTTTCGCATTTGTCCCGAATGCGAAGGCCGGTAGGAGGAAGAACGTGGAACCTCTCGCCGTCGGCAAGGGTTGGTAGCACAGGAGTCGACATCGATGATGAATCGATTGGTCCGGCTCGTCACCGCGATCGGGGCGGTTGCCGCCATTGCGATCGCTGGAGGGGCATCTCTTAAGGGCTTCTAGTACGTTTGGCTTGATTTCGGCCTTGCCCGCAGGGATTAGAGTTTTCGCCGAAGTCCCACGTACGGGGAACCAATGTCCAGGTCCCTGAAGCTCTATGTCACCGGGCTCGTGGGTTCCGGCGCAGTCGCGTTGGCGCTCACGAGCTTTGTGTTTGCCAGTCGCCCGGACCTCGTTTTCGGCGTTCGACAGGAGATCGCCCCCAAACTCG
>VBFG01000008.1:42676-42932 GCA_005882635.1 Chloroflexota bacterium
GGTTGGGTTGCCCTGATCGGGACGACCGAGGTTCGCGAACTTCGCGGCCGGATACCTTGGTATGGCACCGCGGCGAATCACGCTGGCGTGGTCTTGCCAGCCGTCGCTGGTGGCCTTCTTGCCGAGTTGGTGCGAGGAAGCAGCTCCGACCTGTTTCTGAATTTGGTCTCGACCATGCTCGGCGCCGGAGTCCTGTTCATGCTGAATTTGGGCCTTACGTCGGTCGTCGTGGCCCTCAGATCAAACCAGTCCGTGA
>VBFG01000050.1 GCA_005882635.1 Chloroflexota bacterium
AAAGACGGACACGGCGTCGCTGCCGGCATGGCCGGCGGCGACCGGGCTGATCCCCGGGCCCGCCGCCATCAGCGCTCCTACCGCGGCGACCCTCAGGACCTTGAACCGGACCCCGTTCTGGCCGCCCATGGCAAGCCCTCCTCGCTCCGGGCGAGGCTGGCCGTGTCCATCTCGATCCCGTCACCCGAGCGACGAAGGGCCACCCGCGGAATCGACATCCGGCGATCGGGCACGGGTGGCCGGGTCGACATGCGCGGCTGGGGTCGGCTTCGCCGGCCCGGGCTCATCGATTCTCGGCGTTCGACCCGAACATGCTCAGATGCTCATGGGGAGACCCTTCGAGGAGGATCGAGCCTTCGGTAGGTCGTTGGGAGAGGCCGAGTTAGCCGAAATTGGCTATCAGCGCACGGCTCGAACGCCCGCTGCGTCGGAAATCGTGTCCGAACGTGGGCGAAGGGTCTGTGGGTGAGCATCTGAGCAGGTAGGTGGAGCGCCCGTGGCCGACGGCGCCGTCAGACGCGGATCGTCGCGCATTGACGAGGATCCAGCTCGGTCCCTGCCCGACGGGTAACTCTTTGATGGCAGGCCTTGAACCGAAGTACGGTCCCGCGCCGCCCGACCTCGACTGACAATCGGGCGGCCGCGGCGGTGGCCGAACGAAGGGGGATCGGGACGCCGGCCACCACGACCGCGAAACCGACGACAGGGCGCCGGGGGGCCTTACCGTCGGATCGAGAGCTCCCGGTCCCAGCCCCGCGTTCCCGCGGCATTGGCCGCCTGGCGGGGAAGCGCGAGCGGAGGCGCGCACGCGACGGATCATGCCGGCCCGCTTCGGCCGGTCACGTTGCCCTCATGCAGCAAGAGGAGCTCGATCGGTGCGCTCGAAGCTGATTCCCATGCGCTTCACGGCCGTCCTCGCGGCGACCGTCCTGTGGCTCGTTGCCGCGATCCCGGTGGCCGCGGCGGACACGCTGACCCCTAGCCCGGTGACCACGACCCTCGTCGCGGGCACCTCGACAACCGTCAACAAGACCCTGTCCCTCGACGGCCTGCCGGCTCGGGCCGACATCATCGTCGCGATCGACACGACGTCGAGCATGACCGGCCCGATCGCCCAGGCGCAGGCCGACGCGAACAACATCTGCACGACCGTCCAGTTCTCGATCCCGCAAGCGCGGTTCGCCGTCGTGGCCCTGGGTGACTACCCGGCCATGCCGGGTGGGGTGCCGAGCGACGTCGCCTACGCCCTCCTGACGCCGGGGTTCGTGTCGAGCTGCGCGGCCTTCTCGGCGGCGATCGGCACGATGACCGCCCACGATGGCGGAGACCTTCCGGAGGCTTACAACCGGACGTTCTTCGAGGCCTACTCCGACGCGGCCTACGCCGCGTCGGTGGCCCTCGGCGGCCGCGATCCGCTGGCGAGCCAGTTCCTGGTGGTCCTCGGTGACGCGACGCCGCACAGCGCCACGGGCTACGGCTCGTGCGCCGATGCTCCGCCCGACGATTTCGGCCGGGACGGCGTGGCCGGCGGCGGCGACGACCTGACGACGGCCGGGACCCTCGCCGGCCTGTCGGCGAACGGCATCACCCTCCTGATGATCCGCTATACCACCGGCGGCGTGTCCGTCGCCCTTTCTTGCTACCAGGACATGGCCAACGCGACCGGCGGTACCGCGGTCGACAACAGTGGCGCCGGGACGATCGGCCCGTTGATCGTGACGAACGCGAAGCTCGTGCCGTACACCGCCAACCTCGAGGTATCGGCCGGCTGCCCGATCGGCTTCAGCTTCAACCCGACCTTCCCGACCGGGTCGATGACGGGCCCGGCGACGATCCCGTTCGTGGAGACGATCACGGCTCCGACGACCGTCGGGGTCTACACCTGCACGATCACCGCGACGACGGACCCCGGCGGGCCGACCGCCGCCGTCGAGACGGTCGACGTGACGGTCACGCCGGCCGAACCGGCGACGCTCGACCTCCAGCCGGCGACGGCGACGAACGTGGTCGACGCGAGCCATTGCGTCACCGCCACGGTCAAGGACGAGTTCGGCAACGTGACACCGGGCATCACGGTCGACTTCTCGGTCGTGCCGACGACCGGCCGAACGCCATCGAGCGGCACCATGGTCACGGACGCGTCCGGCCAGGCGATGTTCTGCTACACGTCGGCCCTGCCTGGCAGCGACACGATCACTGCCTTCGCCGACACCGACAACAGCGGCGCGCAGAACGGCACGGAGCCGAGCGCGACCGCCACCAAGACGTGGGTCCTCGCGGAGAGCACCGCGGGCTGCAAGGTCACCGGCGGTGGTCGGATCCAGACCGCGGACGGGGACAAGGCGACCTTCGGCGGCAATGCCAAGGCCAGCGGAGCGTCCGGCCAGGAGGAATACCAGGACCACGGCCCCACGGTCGACATGAACGTCCACTCCATCGACGTCCTCGCGGTCCTGTGCTCGGCGGACGGCACGTCGGCGAGTATCTTCGGGACGGCCACGATCGACGGCACGGGCTCGGTCGACTTCCGGATCGACGTGACCGACCTCGGCGAGCCCGGGACGTCCGATACGTATCGGATCCTCCTGAGCAACGGCTATGACTCCGGCACGCAGACGCTGTCCGGAGGGAACATCCAGATCCACATGGCCAAGACGGCCGCGGCGCCGGTCGCGAAGGCAAAGCCGACGGGCGTCACGGTCAAGGCGACGCACACCGGTCCATCGAATCGTTCGGCCACGTCGACCGGGACCCGCCCCGAGACGCGGGGCGGCGCCAGGCTCGACAAGAGTCACAAGCACCACTAGCTGGCGTGCCCGAGCGGTTCGGGCGACCAGAGAGCGACGAGGCGGGCCGATCGGGCCCGCCTCGTTTTGTCTCAGCCTTCGGCGAGTGCGAGGACCTCTCGTGCCCCGGCGATGCCCTTGAGCTCGTGGCGGCCGCGGTCCTCGAAGACCAGGCCGGAACCGTCGACGAGGTCGCGGGTCGTGGCCGATGTCACGATGTCGCCGGGTCGGGCCAGACCGAGGATGCGCGACGCGAAGTGCACGGCCAGGCCGCGGATGTCGTCGCCGACGACCTCGACCTCGCCGGTGTGCACCGCCGCCCGGATCTGGAGATCGAGCGCCGCAGCCTCGGTCTGGATGGCTCGGGCACAACGAAGGGCTCGAGCCGGCGCATCGAAGCGGGCGAGGAAGCCGTCGCCGGTGGTCTTGACCTCGACTCCGGAGAAGCGGCCGAGCGCGCGACGAACCTGGTCGTTGTGGCTGGCGAGGAGGGTGCGCCAGCGGCTGTCGCCGATCCTCGCGGCGACGTCCGTCGAGCCCACGATGTCGGTGAAGAGGACCGTCGTCAGGACCCGCTCGCCCGTCGCCAGCAACGGCGCGCCCCAGGTCCGGATGCCCGACCAGTTGACGCCGATCCATGGCTCGTCGCCGACGACCCAGGCATCGTGTCCCGGCGGGATCTCGTAGACCGAGTCGGGGCCGACCTCCATGACCGTGCCGTCGGCCATCTCGACGTGGAGCCGGCCGGACAGCACGAGCCCGAAATGATGGAACTCACAGGTCGGCGTGCCGACCACGGGCTTCACGTGGTCCGACCAGCGCCAGCCCGGCTCGAGGACCTGCCGGCCGATGGACTCCTCGCCGAGGTTGACCAGGTCGATCCGCCCGTGGTCCAGATTTCGGACTTCGTCCGGGCGGTCGAAACTCGCCCATTGCGCCTTCGACACGGACCGAAGCGTAGCGGACAGGGACGTCGATCGTTCCCGATCTGCTCGGCGAGCGCCGATGGGGTCGATCTCGCGAAAAGCGACTTTCGGGCGATCGGCGTAGCGTTGGCACACCTTACGCCACCACGGAGTCCAAAGACGCTCCGCCGCCGGGCCCGACGACTCCCATCACCCCGAACTTCGTCCTGTCGAGCCCGCTCGATGGGACGTCGATCCTGCCACCGGACATCCTCGTCAACCAGGACACGGCCGGGGCACCGCAGAACGAGACGTCGATCGCGGTCGACCCGAACAACGCGAACCGCGTCGTCGCCTCGGCTAATGACTACGTCACCAGGACATGGACATGCACGGTCAGCGGGACGCCGTGCAGCGCCCTGGGCGAGGCGTACTCAGGCTCGTACTTCTCGAACGACGGCGGCCAGACCTGGTGCTGCACCAGCACCGACCCGGCACACCTCGGGACCCTGATCCCGGGCATCAACCGCCTCGAGGGTGGCATCTACGACGCTGCCGGCGATCCATCCGTCGCCTTCGACAGCCACGGCCACGTCTTCTACGCCGGTCTCGGCTTCAACCGGACGTCGGCGCCGAACACGGTCGCGGTCAACAAGGGCACCTTCGACGGCGGCGGCGCCCTCTCATGGGGCGCGCCGGTCTTCATCAACCCGACGACGTCGCCGTCGATCCTGAACGACAAGGAATGGATCGCGGTCGACAGCCACACGTCGAGCGCGTTCCGCGACTCCGTCTACGTCACGTGGACTCGGTTCCTCTTCAACGCCCACAACGGCAAGTACACGCAGTCGCCGATCTTCTTCGCCCGCTCGACGAACGGTGGCGCCTCCTTCACGACCCCGAAGGCGATCTCCGGCAACGTCCTGTACGGCCAGGGCTCACGACCGGTCGTCGGCCCGGACGGCAGCCTCTACGTGTTCTGGGACGGCTCGACCCGGCTCGCTTCGCTGAACAGCACGTGGGTGGTCAAGTCAAGCGACGGCGGCGCCACGTTCAGCAAGCCGGTCGCGATCTCGCAGCTGACCAACAGCGCGCTGTTGAAGAACACGCTCTTCCGCAACAACAGCTACCCGGCCGCTGCCGCGGCACCGAATGGTGACCTGTACGCGACGTGGACGACCGAGCTCCAGAACGGCGGCACGCCGAATTACGCCGGCGATACGACCTGCGCTTCGTGGCTTGGCGGGAGCAGCGCGACCTGCCACGCGGCGGCCGTCTACAGCAAGTCGACCGATGGCGGCTCGACGTGGTCGGCGCCCGCGCCGGTATTCGCATCCGCGACCCGGACGGCGATCGGCTACCCGGTGACGCAGCCGAACGGCGACACGTTCTCGGCACCCGCAGCGCGCCCGGTCGAGCAGATCTTCCCGGCGGCCGCTGTGGGACCGAACGGCCGGGTCTACATCTCGGCCTACTCGGCCGACGCCGTCTCGCCGTGGCAGACCTGCGCGGTCGGACCAGCGCCGCCTCCCGGCCGGATCGCCTGCGACACCCTCGGGGCCTACATCCACAACGCCCGGCTGAACTACAAGGTCCGCGACCTGACGACGTCGGTCACCCAGGACGTCAACACCCACCCGATCAACACCCGGCTCGGGTTCGGCGGTGGGTTCTTCGGCGACTACACCGACATCGCCGTCGGCTCCGACAACGTGTTCCACGCCCTGTGGACCGACAGCAACGACCGGCAAACGGTCGTGTGGTTCTACGGGTTCGAGTTCACCCCGACCCCGATCAACCAGGAGGACATTGTCACGGCCACCGGTTCGTTCTAGCTCCTCCTCTCTCCTCGGCGGCCGCCGCGTCTCGCGGCGGCCGCCGTTTCGCTGCCCGCCGATCGCGCGACGGCGCCGCTTCTTGACATCTGATGTAGGACGGCAGAGCATCACGCATCATGGCAAGAACCACAATCGACCTCGATCCGGCCGTCCTTCGCGAGCTCCGCCGCCGCAGTGCCCGCGAGGGGAAGAGCATGGGCCAGGTGGCGTCGGAACTCCTCGCGCGCGCCGCTGCAGGCGATGCCGCGACCCCGTCTCCGGAGTTCGTGTGGACCACTGCCCCGCTCGGGCCCGCGCGCGTCGATCTCGAGGACAAGGAAGCCGTCCGGAGGGTCCTGGACGGATCGGGGTGAGCGCGACGGTCGACGCCAACGTCCTCGTCTACGCATCGGACAGCCGCGCTGAGACACACGAGCAGGCCGAGGCGCTCGTCCGCCGCCTTGCCGCCGGACCCGAGATCCTCTACCTGTTCTGGCCGGTGCTCCTGGGCTACCTGCGGATCGTCACCCACCCCGGAATCCTGACCAATCCCCTCTCCCCGGCGGACGCGCTTCGGAACGTCGAGTCGCTCCTGGACCGACCTCACGTTCGAGCGCCCGGCGAGCTCGACGGTTTCTGGTCGATCTTCCGGTCGACCGCCGGCGATCGACCACGAGGAAACGATGTCCCCGACGCGCACGTGGCGGCGCTGATGCGCCAACACGGCGTCCGTGTCATCTACACCCATGACCGGGACTTTCGCCGCTTCGACGGGATCGAGCCACGAGATCCATCGGCGTAGCCGCGGGCTGACAACAAAAACCGATTGACTCATCATGATGAGTCACATAGGCTGCGCGAGATGACCAAGCGGCTGCAGGTCTTGTTCGAGGACGATGAGTTGCGCGAGCTTCAGAGGGTCGCCCGGCAGCATCGGATGACCACGGCCGAATGGGTCCGCAGGTCGCTCCGCGCGGCGCGGGAGGCCGACGCGGCGGCGGACACGGGCCAGAAGCTGGGGGTGATCCGGCGGGCCGCGGGCTACTCCTTCCCGACTGGCGACATCGACAAGATGCTCTCGGAGATCGAGCAGGGCTACCTCGCCACCGACGAGGGATGATCTTCGTCGACTCCAACGTCCCGATGTATCTCGTCGGGGCGGATCACCCGCACAAAGCCGCCGCGCGCCGCCTGCTCGAGCGCGCGATCGTCGACGACGAGTCACTCACCACCGACGTCGAGGTCCTCCAGGAGCTCCTCCACCGCTACCTGACGATCGGCCGGCACGACGCGATCGGGCCCGCCTGGGAGGCGATCGTTGGTGTCGTGGACGTGATCCATGAGGTCGAGCTCGAGGACGTCGCCCGGGCGCGGCGCCTCGTCGAGGCGGCGAGCAGCCTGTCGGCTCGGGACGCGGTTCACCTCGCGGTCATGCAGCGCCACGGCATCACCCGGATCCTGAGCTTCGACACCGGCTTCGACGGAATCGTGGGAGTCGAGCGCATCGGGACCTAGACGACGGGTCGTTCCCGCAGACGGTCGGTCACGACTCGGTGATGCCTGCGCCCGGCGTGAACGTCCAGACGCAGGTCGCCCCGTGGCGACCGCGACATCACTCCGGTCGTACGCGACCATTTGGAGCCCGGGTCGGCAGCCAGCCGGCCCGGGCTCTCTGTTCAGGCTCGAGCGCATCAGCGCTCGACGACGACCACCTCGTACGTCGTCGCCGTCGGCGGAAAGCCCGTGATGAACTTGGCGTTCACGGCGCCAAGCGCGTTGCCGAACCGGGCGACCGTCGTCGGAGTCACGAAGGCTCCGTCGACGTCGTCGTTTGTGATCACCCGCTGGACGGTGGCCGACGAGAGATCGCCGGACAGCCGCAGCTCGGTGATCTGGTTGCTGAAGTTCTGGACCGCCCAGACCCGGCCCGCCTCGAACAGGATCCCGTCGATGTTCAGGAGGTCCGCCCCGGCGATCGCAGCGCTCGCGCCCGTCGTCGGGTTGACGGTGTAGATCGTGGCGTTGTTGCTGTGGGCGACGATCAGGGTCGAGCCGTCCGGCGTCGCGGCGATGCCGTTCAGGTTGAAGCCCGGCGTCACCTCGCCGGCCGGGCCGCTGACGACGAGGGTCGACGCGGTGCCGACCGTGCCGTCGTCGTTGATCGGCACGCGGTACAGGTGGGGCTGAACCGAGTCGGTGAACCAGGCCGCGCCACCGGCGACGATCACGTCGTTGACGATCGAGCCTGGCGGCGTCCCGAACTGGAACGACGCGACGTCAGCGCCGGTCCGCAGGTCATAGACGTAGCCCTGGCCCGTGAAGCCGCCCGCGACGAAGAGCAGGCCATGCTCGAGGTCGACGCGCAGCCCGAGTGCGTTCCGTCCGGGGGGCGGATCGATGAACTTCGTCACCGCGCCGGTCCGGATGTCGCCGCGGAAGATGTCGCCCTGGAAGAGGTCGCCCGCGTAGAAGGTCGTCCCGGCGCCACTCGCGATTCCTTCCGCGGACGTCGCGCCGGTCAGCGTGATCGTGTGTGGCAGCGGCCGTGCCGCGAGCACGGTCCCGCTCACGAGGGCGCTGGCGAGGATCGCGGCGATCGAGATCGCGCCAACGAGTCGTGCCATGGGGGCCTCCTCCCTGTCTGGTCGCGTCCCTGGGCAAGAATCGTAGGCCGGGTATCCCGGGGCGGCAAACGCTGTCGAGATCCGGAGGAACAGCGACTCAGAGGAACAGCGACGGCCCGAACGGAATGAACCGATCGAACTGGCCGAACGGCTCGCTGGACATGAGCATCGTCAGCGGCGGATCGATCTTGTAGCCGCGGCCGAGGAGATGGCGCATCGCGACCTCGTTCGGCATCGGGACGTCCAACGACAGCTCGTCCATCCCGAGCGCGCGGGCGCGAGCCTGGGCGTGGCCGAGGATCGGGACGAGATCGGTCGGATCGAGGGCGGCGATCGGACCGGAGCCGGCCGCGCTGACAAAGGAGAAGCCGATCGCTCGACCGGCCCGCCGGAAGATCGTCCCAGACCGCTGCTCGAGGAGCCATGCGTAGTCGTCGTCGCGCGGGTAACCGAGAACGGCGGTCTCGATCGCCGCCAGCTCGGGGACATCTTCGAGCGTCGCCGTCGCGGCCTCGAGGCCGCCGAGGTCCGGCGCGTCGGCGCTCGCCGGTGACCCGGACATCGACGCGATCGGGAACCGGACGACGGTCCCCGCGCGGTAGTAGCGGGCAAGGGCCCGGACATCGGTCGTGGCGATGATCGCCCGGACTGCGCCACGGCCCAGCGGGAACGCGCGCTCGATCAGCTCCCGACCCAAGCCGGCCGACTGGCGGTCCGGCCGGACGAACAGCTCGGTCAGCTCGAACAGCCCGCCGCGCTCGACCGACCGCGAGTAGCCGAGCATCGCAGCGTCGGCGTCATCGACCGCGATCCACCACTCGGCGGCGGTCGTTGCGACATGTCGGAGCAGCGGCTCCAGGTGCCGCCAGAACTCCTCGGGATCCGAGAAGAACTCGTTCCCCTGGCGGGCGAAGAGATCGCCCATCGAGGCGATCGACAGGTCGAAGCACGCCCGGATGTCGTCCGGCGTGCCTCGCCGGATCGTCACGCCGGCGAGGCCTCCCCCGGCCCGGACGAGCTGCGGCACCGGCTCGTCGATCAGGCGACGGCGTCGCCCTCGGCCGATCCCGGCAACCGCGAGGACTGGCCCTCACGAAGGGTCGCGCCGCCTTCGAACGTCGTTCGCATCGGCACTTCATGCAGGAACAGCACGAACAGCGCCGCCAGGAGGGACGCCACGATCCCGACCCAGAACGTGTTCGCGATCGCGATCGAGATGGCCTCGTGGATGCCGGCCACGATGTGCGGGATCTGCGGCTCGACGATGGGCTTGAAGGCGTCCGGTGTCGCCGCGAGGATCTTCGTCCCGAGATCGCCGGTGCCCGTCAGGTCGAGCTGGCCGCTCCCGCCGCCGCCGGCGAAGGCGTCGACCATCTGCTGCGGCACTCCGGCCGCGACGAGCTGCGTCGGGATCTCCGTCTTCACCCGGTCCGCGAACAGCGTTCCGGCGATCGTCAGCCCGACGGTCCCGCCGATCTGCTGGAAGAACGTCAGGCTGCTCGTGGCGACGCCGATCCGATCGGGCGACACGGCGTTCTGGACGATCAGCGTGAAGATCGCGAACGACGGCCCGATCCCGAGCCCGGCGAGAGCCATCCATAGCCACAGGGTCGGGCGATCCGTCGCGGTCCGGAGGTTCGTGAGGAGCAGCAGCGACGCCGACAGCAGCAGGAGCGAGCCGAAGATCAGGAACTTGTAGCGCCCGACCCGGGCGACGATCTGGCCGGACGCGACCGCGCTGAAGATCAGTCCCGCCAGCAGGGGCAGGATGTTGTAACCCGACTCCGTTGCGCTCGTTCCGACGACGGCCTGGAACCAGCGCGGGAGGAAGATGATCGCGGAGAGGAACCCGAAGCCGGCGAGGAACATCGCCGCCACGGAGATCGTGAACGTCCGCAGCCGGAACAGGCCAAGCGGAACGATCGGGTCCTTGGCCCGCGACTCGACCCAGACGAAGACGATGCCGAGGACGATGCCGACGAGCATCAGGCCGCCGACGGCGGGGTCGGTCCACTGGCCGCCCTGCTTGTTCGACAGCCCGACGAGGAACGGCGCGACCGCGCCGGTGAAGACGGCGGCACCGAGGTAGTCGACGTTCTTCCCGGCCTCCGGGTGGCGGATCGCCGGCAGCAGGCGCCACAGGATGAACAGCGAGACCAGCCCGAGCGGGACGTTGATGAAGAAGATCCAGTGCCAGCCCCACGTGTCGGTGATGAACCCACCGAGGCCAGGGCCGACGAGCGACGACAGGCCGAAGACGGCGCCGAACGAGCCGAGGTACTTGCCCCGCTCCGCCGGCGTGTAGAGGTCGGCCACCACTGCGAGCGCGATCGGGAAGACCGCGCCGCCACCGAGGCCCTGCAGCCCGCGGAACAGGATGAACTGCTCCATGGTCTGGCTGAGGCCAGACAGGGCCGAGCTGGCGATGAACAGGCCGACGGCGAAGATGACGATCGGGCGGCGGCCGTACAGGTCGGACAGCTTGCCGTAGATCGGGCCGCTGATCGTCGATGTCAGCAGGTAGATCGTGACCGACCACGTGTACACCGCGTTCCCGTTGAGGTCGGTGATGATCTTCGGCAGGGCCGTGCCGACGACCGTCTGGTCCAGCGCGAAGAGGAACATCGCGAGGAGCATCGCGCCGAGGATCTCGAGCTTGGCGCGTGGGGAGAGATGGAGTGCGGCCTCTTCGGCGGTCGCAGACGTCATGGGGTCCTCCTGGGCGTGGGGCACCAATAGTGACATCTGTACTGACCAGATTGCGGCAGGAAACTCATCGGTCGTCGGCGACGTCGCTCAGCGGTTGCGCTCCGATCGCACGAAGAGGGCCGTCCCGGCGACGATGAAGGCGAGGAACGAGCCGGCGATGACCGCGACGACGAGCGGGATCGGCGACAACTCCGGCGTGACGAGGCCGGACTGCGTTCCGTAGTAGACGTGGCGGACGGCCTCGACCGCCCAGCGCATCGGCGAGATCGCCGACAGGAAGGCAAGCACCGGCGGCAGGTCATGGATCGGGTTGAACACCCCGGCCAGGAAGAACTGCGGCAGCATCACGAACGGGAAGATCTGGTTCGCCGTGCGCTGGCTGTTGATGTTCGACAGGACGAGGATCCCGAACGCGCCCCCGAAAACTGCCATCGCCAGAACGGTTGGCAGAAGCAGGATGAGCGTCAACGGCGAGAGGTGGATCCCGAGCAGGACGGCCAGGACGATGACGGCCAACGCCTGCGGCAGCGCGACGAGCGACTCGCCGATGATCTTGCCGGCAACGATCGAATAGCGCGAGATCGGCGAGACGAAGATCTCCTGGCTGAAGTCCTCCTCGCGATCGGCGATGAGCGAGATGATCCCCATCGACGCCGACTGCCAGACCGACTGGGCGATAACGCCCGTGAATACGAACGTCGTGACCTCGACGCCGCCGGGCTGGCCGTACCCGGCCTGGAGGGTCGGCCCAAGGAGGAGGACGAGGGTCAGCGGCAGGGCGAAGTCGGCGAAGATCCGGAGCCGGTCCCGGAGCAGCTTGACGAGGTCGCGATGGGCGATGACCAGGACGGCGGACACCTCACTCATTCCGCTCGCCCTCCGCCCTCGCGACGATCTCCAGGTAGGCGTCCTCCAGGCTCGGCGACTCGGTCCGCACCAGCGACAGCGGAGTGTCGATCGCCTTGAGCGTGGCGTGCACCCCACGGCTGTCGAGCGGGATCGTGAATGGGCCGTCGCCGGTCGTCGGGAGAGCCAGCCGAGCGAGCTCGATCCGGAGGCGGCCGCGGTCGTCGGCGTCGACCACGACGTACTCAGCCGAGAGATCCGCCTTCAGGGCGGCCGGCGTCCCTTCGGCCACGATCCGGCCGTCGTCGATGATGCAGATCCGGTCGGCCTGCTCGGCCTCCTCCAGGTAATGGGTCGTCAGGAAGATCGTCGTGGCGTGCTCCTGGCGGACCGTCCGGAGGTGCGCCCACAACGTCCGGCGGCTGGGCGCGTCGAGGCCGGCCGTCGGCTCGTCGAGGAACAGGACCTTGGGCCGGTGCATCAGGCTGCGGACGATCTCGAGCTTGCGGCGCATCCCGCCTGAATACGTCCGGATCGGATCGAAGATCTCGCGTTGCAGACCGAGCAACGCCGCCAGGTCACGAACCTGGCGGCGATAGTCGGGCGGCATCAGGGCGTAGACCGGCCGGTACGGGTACAGCCCGAAGAGGACCGCGTGGAACCGGATGTTCTCCTCGGCCGTGAGATTCTGGTCGAGGCTCGGTCGCTGGAAGATGATCCCGACGCGACGACGCACGGAGCTCGACTCGCGGACGATGTCGCGGCCGTCGATTGTCGCGCGACCGCCCGTTGGGGCGAGGGTCGTCGTCAGGATCGAGATCGTCGTCGTCTTGCCGGCACCGTTCGGGCCGAGGAGCGCGAAGAACTCGCCCGCGCCGACGCCGAAGCTGATGCCGTCGACAGCGTTGCGCTTCGCCTTTCGATAGCGCTTGACGAGCCCCTCGACCTCGATCACCTGCTCACATTAGGGCGTGCCGAGTACGCTCAGCAGCGGAGGTGGCCATGACCCGTCGGCCCGATCGGATCGTCCTCGTCGCGTTTGCCGTTCTCGTGCTGTTCGCCGGATCGAACGCGATCGGCGTCCGGTTCGTGCTTCGCGAGATGGGCCCCTACTGGTCGGCCGCGATCCGCTTCGCGATCGCCGGCCTGATCCTCGTGCTCGCGATGGTCGCGACCGGCCGACGGGTGCCGCGCGGCCGCCAGCTCGTCGGGACCCTGCTGTTCGGCGTCCTCGGCTTCGGCCTCGCCTACACGTTCCTGTACGAAGCCCTCATCAACGCCCCGGCCGGAACCACCATGCTGACGCTCGCGATCGTCCCGCTGCTGACCGTGCTCCTGGCCGCGGTCCAGGGCATCGAGCGATTCCGACTGATGGGGCTCGTCGGGGCGGTGATCGCGGCCGCCGGGATCGTCGTCGTCGGCGCGGACGAGCTCAGCCTGAACGTGCCGATGCTGTCGCTCCTGCTGCTGCTCGCCGCCGCCGTCTGCCAGGCCGAGTCGGGGATCGTCGTCAAGCGGTTCCCGCCGGGCGACCCGGTTGCGGCCAATGGGATCGGGATGCTGCTGGGAGCGGCGATGCTCGCCGTCGTCGCGCTGCTCACCGGCGAGCGCGTCGAAGTGCCCACCCGCCCCGAGACGTGGCTGGCGATGGCGTATCTCATCGGGCCGGGCTCGATCGCGGTCTTCGTCCTCGTCCTGTATGTCCTCGCCCGCTGGACCGCGTCGGCGACGTCCTACGCGTTCCTGCTCTTCCCGCTCGTCGCGGTCGTCTTCGGGGCGATCCTCCTCCGCGAGCCGATCCGTCCGTCGTTCCTGCTCGGCGGCGCGATCGTCCTCGCCGGCGTCTACATCGGCGCGGTTCGCAGGCCCGCCGCTCCGGCGGAGGCGCCGACCGGCGAGCCAGCCCCCGCCTGAGTCATCACGCGACCGCGCGCGGCGGCTGATCAGGTCCGGGCGTCGTACCGCGCGCGGGCCGCGTCGATCTCGTCGGTGTGGTCGTCGGCCCAGACGACGAGCTCGCGGATGGTCGCCAGGAGGGTCTCGCCCATCGGCGTGAGCTCGTACTCGACCCGCGGCGGCACGACCGGGTGGACGGTCCGGGTCACGATGCCGTCGCGCTCGAGGCCGCGGAGGGTGACGGTCAGCATCCGCTGGCTGATCCCGTCGATGCTCCGCATCAGCTGCGTGAACCGCTGCTTGCCATCGCCGAGCAGGCTGATCACGTAGACGGACCACTTGTCCCCGACCCGATCCAGCACGTCGCGGGCGCGGCAGGCGTGATCGCCCTGCTTCGCGAGCCGCGGGCCGGCGATCGCGACCGCCATCCGGTTACCTCCAGGTGCCTCGGGCGGCCGCGAGTGCCTGCTTGGCCTCCGGACGCGCGAGGAGGATGATAGCGATGTCAGTCACCAAAAGGTACTGACCACACGATCTACAACGAGCGCACGACGGGGACCTTTTCCCCGCTGGGATGTCGGGAGGCTCGAGGCACCATGAACGCGGATTTCGGATTGCTCGTCCTGCGCGTCGCCATCGGCGTCGTCGTCCTGGCCCACGGTCTGATCAAGATCGGCTGGCCGATCTCGATGGGCATGCGCGGGACGGCGGCGGTTCGCGGAACTGCCGGCTTCTTCGGCAACCTCGGGCTCTGGCCGCCCATGTTCTGGGCCCTCGTTTCGATCACCGCCGAGATCGGCGGCAGCCTGCTGATGATCGTCGGGCTCGGCGGGCCGATCGGGCCTGGGCTCGTGTTCGGCGACATGGTCATCGTCACGATCGTCGCCCACGTGCCCGCCGGCTGGTGGGCGGGCGGCGGGAAGCAGGCGGCGGGCGTCGAGTTCCCGATCCCGCTGGCCGCGGGCGGTCTCGCGGTCGCGCTGATCGGCAACGGCGGCTGGTCGCTCGACGCCGTGCTCAGCCTGACGTACTCGGACAGCTTCACGCTGATCTGGCTGGCCCTGATGGTCGTCGGCGACCTCGCGTTGCTGGCGATCCGAGCTCAGCGGCGGGCCGCGGCGCCGCAGGAGCCTGCCGCCCAGTCCTGAGGGCCGGTGGCGGGCGGGACGCCGGCGAGCGCTGGGTCGTCAGGCGAGTTGGTTCGGCCCTGAATCGCCCCGCCTTCGCGACCGGGACGCCGGACTGACGGCCTGGGCCGCCGCGACCCTGGGCTTCGGCCGCGGCTTCGGACCCGCGGGCGGCGGCACCGCGACCGTCGGGACGGGCGCGCCGGGCGGGATCGTCGGCGGCGGCAGCTTCGCGCCGGCCTCGGTCAGGATCTCGTCGAGACGGCGAGCGCTGACCATCTCCTTCGCCACGAGCTCAGAGGCCAGCGCGTCCAGCGCCTTCCGCTCGCCACGCAGCACCTCGACAGCCCGGTCGTGGGCCGCGTCGATCAGCGCTGTGACCGCTGCATCGATGCGGGCCGCGGTCGCCTCCGCAAACTCCTTCGGCGCCGCCAGCTCGCGGCCGAGGAACGGCTGCGTCTCCCCCACCCCGTAGGAGACCGGCCCGAGCTCCTCGCTCATCCCCCACAGCCCGACCATCCGGCGGGCCAGCGCCGTCGCCTGCTTGAGGTCGGCCTCGGCGCCGGTCGTCGGCTGGCCGAACGCGATCTCCTCGGCCCCCCGACCGCTGAGCATCACCGCCAGCCGTCCTCGCAGGTAGTCGAGCGGGTAGTTGCGGCGGTCGTCCATCGGCCGCTGCTCGGTCGCCCCGAGGGCCTGGC
>VBFG01000051.1 GCA_005882635.1 Chloroflexota bacterium
CATTCGCATCGGTCGCCTGTTGGACCGCCGGATCACGCATCACGAACTGGTAGCCGATGCCGCCGTCGACGGTGGCGACGATGTTGATCAAGATCCCGCAGTTCCAGCCGAGGAATGCCGCGGCGACTCCGCCAACCGTGGTCGCCTCGTTGACCTCGGGCGCAGGTGGGCACGTGTCGCCGTGATATCGGGCGTTGCGACCGATGACGTCGTTGGCGTAGCCGGCGAGATCGAGCCGGGTCGGCGCGGCAAACGCGAACAGCGACGCGCCGAGTCCGGCGCTGAACTGGTCGACCATCGACGAGTCGTGGCCGGGGGCGCCGATCCCATCCCATTTGAACGCCGCGGGAGTGGTGCTCCAGCCATGCGGAAGCGTGATCGTGTAGCCATACAGCGGCGAAGTGAACGTCACCGGCTGCGCCGGGGCGGTTGGGCTCGGCACCACCGATGCCGACGGCGATGAGATCGAGGGCGCCGCCGATGATGCCGGCGAGGTCGGGGTTGAGGAAGATCCCGTCGTCGTCGTCGGGCCGCATGCCGCGGCCAGCACTGCAACGATCAGCAGGCCCGATGCTCGTCGGTCCATCCGTCCCGCCTCCTCGATGCCACCGCGGAGGATGATCGTACGCCGGCGCCTGAAATGGAGCGACCCCAGGAGTCGCACCTGGGGTCGTTGTCCTCCGATGGCCGCGCGTGTCGCTCGCGGCGCAGTTACTTCGCGCGAACGGCCGCGCTCGCTGGTGACATCGCTCCTTCGCCGACCGCGTTGATCGCGCTGACGGCGTAGTAGTACGTCGTGCCGCGGGTCGTCGACGTGTCCTTGAAGCTCGACACGTTGCCGAGCGTCGTCACGAGGGACATCGTCGCGGTATCGGTCCCGCGATAGATCCGGTAGCCCGTGATGGGGCTGCCGCCGTTGTTCGACGGCGGCGACCACGAGACGTTGACGCCCTTGCCGTTGGCAGGGCTCACGGCCGGCGGCGGCGGCGCCTCCGGGACGGTCGCTGACGACGGCGCGTTGACGGTCAGGCTCACCGTCGTCGAGTGGGTCACGCTCCCGCTCGTTCCCGTGATCGTGATCGTCGACGTCGCCGCCGGAGTCGAGGTCGTCACCGTGAAGGTCGACGTCGACGAGGTCGGGTTCGGCGAGAAGCTGCCGCCGGCACCTGACGGCAGGCCGCTCGACGTCAGGGTCACCGATCCGGCGCCGCCGGTCGGGACCACCGTCACGTCGTACGTCGTCGAGCCACCGGCCGTCACCGTCCGCGACGATGGGGTCGCCGAGATCGTGAAGTCCGGAGTCGGCGTCGCGCCGCAACCCGGGAACCTGAACGACGTGATCCACGTGCTCCAGTTCCAGGTCCCGTTCGTCTTCAGGTACTCGTTCGTGTACCAGAACGTGCAGTCGTCGACGGGGTCGACGGTCATCGAGCTGTAGTCGCCCCAGCGGCTCAGGTTCTGGAGCTGGGAGCCGGTCCCGGCCTTGACGATCGTCTCGACCTGCATGGTGTTGAGCGGGTCCGACGCGAGCCGGCCCGTGTAGCGGATCGACGGGTAGACCGACGCGTTCGACGCGCTGTACCCGACCGCGATGTTGCCGGCCTGGTCCATCGCGGCGCTGCCCATCCAGCGGTGGATGTTGTCCGAGGTGCCGAGAGTCGACTGCTGGTACACGACCGGCGTGGCGCTGCCGATCGTCTGACCGGCAGCATTGCGCAGCTCGTACCAACGGACGGAGCTGATCCCCGGATTGAAGATGTTGCCGCCGACACCGACCGAGTGGTTGACCACGAGCGACTCGTGGCCGTCGGCGTGGTGGCGGTAGGCGAGCCGGTACATCAGTCGATCGCCGAGGGAGTCCAGCTTCTGGCTCGTCCCCGGCTGGGGAACGCAGTTGCTGCCATTGCAGGCTCGACTGAACGACGCGACCGGGATCGAGACGGGACCGTTGAAGGTCGTGTTCGCGCTGTTCGCCCAGTCGACGTGGAACCGCCAGAGGTTGAGCGAGTTGGTGCCGAAGTTCAGGACCGGATTGGCCTCCCCCGGGGGCGGCGGATTCGTCCCGTCGACGTCTCCGGGGAGCAGGCCGCCGTAGGTCGTGCTCAGCTGGAAGCATTGCTGGGTCGCGGGCCCACCGGCGAGCATTGCGGCACGGTCGTAGGCGCACGCCTTCGCGCCCTGGAACGTGTTGGTGAACATGTTGAAGGTGATGTAGTAGGCGTCCGGCCAGACACCGAGCTTCGGATAGTCCGGGAAGACGCTGCCGTAGCTGAACGCGTACCGGTTGTACGTCCCGAGCGCATCCGAGGTCGTCGACACTGCGACGCACTGGAGGTACGGCGTGGCGGCGGCCGTGAACTGGGTCAGGATCCAGCGGTTGGCGAGCTTGTCGTACTGGACGATCGGGTCGCCGGCGTTGTCGGTCTCACAGGCACCGCCGAACCCCTGCCAGATCGTGTTGCCCGGCTTCGGCCCGTAGACGATCGCGCCGGTCGCTTTGTCGAAGACGGCGAAGTCGACGTTGACCCACTGGACGTATTGCTTGTCGCCGGCGGCACCGACCGTGTCAGGCGGCGAGTAGGCCGGATGGAAGCTGTAGTCGTCGTTGCCGACGCCCGCGAACCCGATGCCGGGCGTGGCGGCCGCGGCGGACCCGGCCGACCCCTGGACGGCCGCGTCGGGGGTGTTCGGGCTGCTGCCCGGGCCGACGAGGCGAAGCGGCCGTTCGCGGAGGTTGGCCGCGGATGGTGAGGCGGCTCCCATGTGGCTCAGCGGCTTCGAGACGTCGTGACGGACGGCCGCCGACACCTCGGCGCCATGGGTCGACCCCGACTGAGCGACGGTCGCCGACGGTAGCAGGAGCGCGGTGGCGACGAGCGCGGCGACGATCGAGCGCGAGGCGATGCGGAGCTGGCGCACGGGCTGGTTCTCCCCAATTCGAAGCCGCGCGGGCGACGTTGACGGACCCCTCATCGTCCGGCACGAGTCGCGGAAGTATCTCCGCCGCGGCCCATCACGTCAAAGGTCGATCCGCTGCGATACTCCAAGGGTGACCACGACGGTGCAACCAAGCCTGCAGGAGCGGTATGCGCCGGCGGGGCGCTGCTTCGGCTGCGGACCCTCGAACCCTTCCGGCCTCCACGTCGGGAGCCGGCCGGACCCGGCCGATCCGTCGATCCTGGTCGCCGACTTCGAGCCGAAGCCCGAGCACGAAGCCTTCAAGGGCGTCGTCAACGGCGGCATCATCGGGACGCTCCTCGACTGCCACATGAACTGGACCGCGGCGTGGCACCTCATGCGCGCCCGCGGCGCCGACCGGCCGCCGACCACCGTCACCCTCGAGTACGGGATCCGGATGCGCCGCCCGACGCCGTCGGATGCGCCAATCCACCTCCGGGCATGGATCGTCGACGCGACCGGGGACCGGGCGACCGTCGAGGCGGAGGTCTCGTCCGGCGGCGAGGTGACCGCGACCGGTCGCGGGGTCTTCGTCGCCGTGAAGCCGGGCCATCCGGCGTTCGACCGCTGGTAGGAGGACTCGATGCTTCGTCGGTTCCTGGGGTTGGATCGCGGGCAGCCAGACCCCCGGCTGCCGAGCGGCGACACCGCCGCTCCCCTGCCGGATTCGGCCGCGGAGACAGCGACGGCTCGACGGATCGTGGCTCGGCTCGAGGCGCTGCCGCCCGAGGAGGCCCGCTACCTCGCCTGCTTCGCCTACGTGATGAGCCGGGCCGCGAACGCCGACTTCGACATCAGCGACGACGAGACGCGCCTGATGGAGCGGTTCGCCGTTGAGCAGGGCGGCCTCGACGAGGCGCAGGCCGTCCTCGTGGTCGAGATGGCGAAGCTGCAGGCACGGACACAGGGCGGCACCGAGGACTTCGTCGTGACGCGCGAGTTCCGGGCGATCTCCACGCCCGAGCAGCGGCGAGCCCTCGTCCGGTGCTGCTTCGCCGTCGAGGCGGTCGACGGTTCGATCAGCGCCGAGGAGGCGTCGGTCGTCAACGAGATCGCCCGCGAGCTCGACCTCGAGCGCGACGAGGTCAACCGGATCCGCGACGAGTTCCACGATCAGCTGTCGGCCGTTCAGGCGCTCCGGCGGGCCGGCGGCCGCGCAACGCCGTAGGAGCCTCAGGCGGCTGGCGCCTGCGACGCCGCCCCGCCCCTTGCCGCCGCTCCCCCGCCCCCGCGCCGCCCCTCCCCCGCTCCCGCGCCGATGGTCCGAGATCGAACGCCGGCCCGGGCCACCCGCATTCCGCGGCAGCATTCCGATCTCGGATTCCGATCTCGGAGGAGTCGGCGCGAGAGGGAGGTGGCTGCCGGCGGCGTTCGAGATCGGACTGATCGCGCCCGGCGGCCGGCGTCAGACCGCGGCGAGCTCGGCCAGAACGGTGTCGACCGTCTCGATGAGCCGGTCGGCGTCGTCCGCGGAGAAGACCAGCGGCGGCTTGATCTTCATCACGTTGTGGAAGAGGCCGTCCGTGCTCAGCAGGACGCCGCGTGCCGCGGCCCGGTTGGCCAGCTCGTGCGCCAGGTCGGCGTCCGGCTCCAGCGTGTTACGGTCGCGGACGAGCTCGATCCCGATGAAGAGGCCCATCCCGCGCACGTCACCGATCGATTCGTGCCGCTCGGCCAGCGCGTGCAGGCCCGCGAGGAGCCGATCGCCGGTGACCCGGCCGTGCTCCCGGAGACCCTCCTCCTCGATGACGTCGAGGACGGCGAGGCCGATCGCCGCGGACACGGGGTTGCCGCCGAACGTATTGAAGTACTCCATCCCGTTCGCGAACGCATCGGCGATCGCCCGGGTCGTGACGACGGCCCCGAGGGGATGACCGTTGCCGATCGGCTTGCCCATCGTGACGATGTCCGGCCGGGCGCCCTGCGCGTCGAACGCCCACGTGGCGACGCCGACTCGGCCGAACCCGACCTGGACCTCGTCCGCGATCGGCACGGCCCCGACGGCGCGCGCAGCGTCGAACAGCCCGGCCAGCCAGCCGGGCGGCGGGACGACCTGCCCGGCGACCGACGCGATCGGCTCGGCGATCACGGCGCCGGCCGGATGGCCCGCGGCCTCGGCGGCAGCGATGACGTCACGCGCCGCGGCGAGGTAGGCGTCGGCCGTCGACGTCGTCATCCCACGATGGGCACCGCGGTATGGATCCGGCAGGGGTACGACCTGGACGTCATCCGGCTTTCCGGCGCCACCCGGCCCGTCGAACTTGTACGGGCTGACCTCGACGAGTCGCTGGGTGTTGCCGTGGTAGGCGACGTCGACGACCGCGACGTCCGGCCGTCCGGTCGCGGTCCGGGCGAGACGCAACGCGAGCTCGTTCGCCTCGCTACCGGAGTTCGTGAAGTAGCACACCTCGAGGTGATCCGGAAGGAGCGCCGTGAGCCGCTCTGCGTAGCGCAGCACGTTCTCGTGCAGGTACCGCGTGTTCGTGTTCAGGAGCCGCATCTGGACGGCGCCGGCCTCGACGACCCGCGGGTGGGCGTGGCCGACGTGGGCGACGTTGTTGACGCAGTCGAGGTATTCGCGGCCGTCGGCGTCGTAGAGGTAGGCGCCCTCGCCACGGACGATGTGGAGCGGCGTCCGGTAGCTGAGCGACAGCGACGGACCGAGCAACCGGCGTCGCGCGGCGAGGAGGTCGGTCTCGATCGTCATCGGACCGGTTCGACCGCGGCGAGGCGCTCGAGGAGGGCCCAGGCCGGCGCCTCTGACACCGTCAGGTAGGCATCGCCCGGATCGAGGCGCGACTGGTGGGCGCTGAGCGCGACACTCGTCGCCAGGCGCAAGGCGACGAGCTCGACCACGACGGCGCGCTCGGCCTCCGCCAGGGGCAGCTCGGCCTCGAAGCCGGCTCGGACCTGCTCGACCACGTGGATCGGGTCCAGGGCGTCGAGCGCAGCGTACGCAGCCGCCACCGCCAGCTCGTTGACGACGACCGACCAGACCGCGTCGCCGAGGTCCAGGAGCCCGCTGACCGACCTGCCGTCCTCGCCGACCAGGACGTTGTGGTCGTTCGCGTCGTTGTGGATCACGCCGTGGCGGAGTGTCGGGAGGACCGCCTGAAGCGGACGCAGCCGCTGCTGCCAGCCCGCCAGGTGCGCGCGACGGACCGGATCCGCGACCGCAGCGGCGTGGGCGGCGATCACCTCGAGGCTTCGTTCCGCCTCCCAGTGGAACGGCCGATGCGCGGCCGGATGATCCCAACCGTCGAACGCCCGGGCCGTCCTGCCCATGACCCGTCCGACGTCTCGGAGGAGCTCGTCCGGCCGATCGGCCGGGTCGATCGTCGCCAGCGGTTGGCCGGGCAGCCAGGTCACGAGCCGGACGCTGAGCGCCTCGTCGGACGGCTGGTCAGCGTGAATCAGGGATCGTCCGTCGGGTGTGGGGACGACCGCCTGGCACGGCACACCGGCCGCCCGGAGTCGCTCGAGGGCTTCGTGTTGGAACGCCAGGACAGCCGGATCGTCGCCCGCGTTCGAGACCTTCAGGACGAACCGGTCCATCCCATCGACGGCGACCGCGAAGTTCCGATCGCGCTCGCTCGGCAACAGCCGCAGCGCTCCCTCGATCTCCCAGCCGTCGCGCAGGATCCCGGCGGCCCGCTCGAGGTCGATCGCGGGTCGAGTGAGGACCGCCCCGACGAGCTCGCCCATCGGGACAGCGTACCGAACGATCGGCCTCAGGCGAGGCGCAGGTCGACCAGGCCCTCGCCCAGGCGCCGCCGGACCTCGGACAACAGGTCGGCGTCGTACGCGACCCGCCGGCTCAGCTCCATCGGGAGGGTGGCCGAGCCGCTCGGCGCAGGGACGTGCAGCACGACCCGCGTGCCGCCCGGCCGCTCACGAAGGAGCGTTCGGAACGTCTCCATCGCCAATACGAGCCGGTCCGGCGCCGCGCCGCCGAATCGGACGTGCAGCACCTGGTCGGGCTGGCTCTCGATCTGGGGGGTCGGCGCGGCCGATGCCTGCGCCTCGCGAGCGCGGGCCTCGTCGGGGAGCGCCGGCTC
>VBFG01000054.1 GCA_005882635.1 Chloroflexota bacterium
TCGAGCCGAGCGGGTTCACCGGCAACCAGGAGATCCCGATCGCGAAGTCGATCGTGGACTACATCTTCCGGTGGCTCGGCTCGCGGTTCCTCGGCCCCGACGACAAGGCGGCCCTGGGGCTCGTCGACCGCAGTGCCGTCTCCTACGACGCGCCTTCGGGCTTCGGGGGCTTCGGCTCCGGCTCGCCGGCTGCAGGTCCTGCTGCGCCGTCCGGCCTTTCGGCTGCGGCGTCCGGCGACGCTGTCGTACGCGGCTCCGCCGCTACTGAGGCGTCGCCTTCCGCACAGCCTGCGGCGGGCACGGACGCCGCCGCAGCCCCAGATGACAAGCAAAAGGCCGCCGTCGCCACGGAACCGGCCACAGCACAAGGCGGGAATACACCGGTCGCGGCCGCGAGTTCGATTTCGAGCGGTACCTCCTCCCCGGCTCGAGACGAGCTCGCGGTCGTGGCCACCAATGGCCACGCCGCACCGGGGAAAGCAGGCTCGAACGGGAACGGTTCCGGAACGGTGACGCTGTCGCTGGGCGCAACGAACGTCGCGTTCAAGATCCAGGAGGACGCGCCGTCGTGCGCCGAATGCGGCTCGATCATGGTCCGCAACGGCAGCTGCTACAAGTGCCTGAACTGCGGCTCAACGAGCGGCTGCAGCTGACCGCCGTACCAGGGAAGGAGAGGACCGTGGCAAACAAGACCACAAGCAAGAAGGCGGCGGCGGCGGCTTCCAAGGTTCTCCGCGATGGACGGACAGGTAAGGCCTCGAAGTCTGCAGCGGGCAGCGCGCTCAGCGAGCGAGCACCGAAGAAGCGCTAGGCCGTCCTAGCCCGAACCAGTTCCACCCTCGAGACGACAGGTTCGGGTACGTCGTTGGCGCAATCGTCGGCTCGGGCGTCGGCTGCGGAGTAGGAGCAGGCGTAACCGTTGGCTCCGGAGTCAAAAGGCGCTCTCTCCGAGTAGCGTCGTAGGTTCCCTACTCACACCCGAGCCCGTCGTGGTCGCGGTCGAGCCGGTAGTCGTCAGGCCCGATCACATGCACGGGCGCCAGGCCCATCGCCCGCACGTCCGGGCAGTCGAGGTCACCGACGATCGGTAGGCACGGGTCGTACGAGGGGTGGCATTTCGACGCCGCCTTCGTCGGCTTGGGCGTCGGCCGCGGCGTGGGCTGGGGGGTCGGCTCCGGTGTTGCCGCTGGGGCGGACGTCGCATCCGGTGCCCAGACCCCGACGAACGACACCTGCGCGGCGCCCTCGGCCGCGGCGAACACCTCGTCGTACCTGACGTTGGGCGGGTACGACTCCGCCGAAGCGAATCCCAATCGGACGAGCTCGAGGTTGACCAGCGTCCAGGTCGAGCCCTGGTGCAACCAGACGTAACGCAAGAGCCTGCCGTACCGGTCGGTCTCCGACACGTCTTTCTCGAGAACGACGGTCTTGCCCGCCACCAGTTTCTGGTTCGCCGCGGCCGCCTCGCGGCTCATGGGCTCGACGGGACTGTTCGGGTCGACGTCCTCGGGCGTGTCCATCCCGATGTAGCGAAGCTTGAAGCTCTTGCCGTTGATCGAAACAACGATCGTGTCGCCGTCGACGATCCGAACGACCTTCGCGGTCTGAGTCGGACCCGTCGGAGCCAGTGCGGGCTTGACAGTCGCCCATGGACTGACGGTCGGGCCGGCCGTCGCCTCCGCGAGGTCCGGACCGAGAGTCGAGGTGGCTTGAGGGGCACTGACAGCCGTGCTGCAGCCGGCGATGAGGCCGGCGGCCAGAACGACCGCGAGACTCAGCCCCCGATGCAGTCGATCTCGTCTTGGACCTGGTGACAGACGCTCGGACATTGACCCCCCGCTCCCTCACTGACACGCCTAAGGCCAGCATTTTCAACTGCGGCAAATCGGTCTGGCATCACGCAATCGGACCATTCGTCGCCGCTCGGCAACGGCGCGTCAGGTCAGTGCGGAAGGAGGGACAGGAACGGTTCCAGGCGACCTGTCATCGCTACCAGAGCAACCGCGGCGATCAGCACCGTGGCGAACAGCCAGACGAGGCGGCGTCGCGGGCTCGGTCGCGGCGCGGGAAACACGGCGACGTGACCGGCAGCTGCCCGAAGAAGACGCTGGCTTTCGCGCGGCGCGCCCCGACGCCACCGCCGGATCAGGTCGTCCCAGTACATCGGCTCATACCTGCCCCCAGATTCGCGCCGTTGGATCTTGACACGCGGGCGTGCCGTTGGCACCTGCGCCAGATCTCGTCCGCGTCATGAAGGTTTTGCCGCCGTCGATTGTCATGTCATCGTGGACCGATCGTCAGAGGTCATCCAGGTGGCAGAGCGGCGGCTCGTCGAGGCGGAAGCGCCGACCGAACGGGGCGCCGCGTTTCTGCGCCTGGCCGACCAGCACCTGGACTCCGCCTACCGGCTCGCTCGCGCGATCCTGCGCGACGCCGCGGAGGCCCAGGACGCCACCCACGACGCCTTCCTGCAGGCGTGGCGGAAGTGGCCCACCCTCCACGACCCCGCGGCCTTCGAATCGTGGTTCGACCGCATCCTCGTCAACACCTGCCGGAACCGGCTGCAGGCCGGCACACGGCGCAGGGCGACGGACATCTCGGCTGAGGTCAGCTTGAGAGCTCGCGATCCCTTCGGACCTGCCATCGACCGGCAGGTGATCGGCGACGCCGTCTCAACGCTGTCACCCGATCACCGCGTCGTGGTCGCCTTGCGCTACTTCCGCGACCTCCCGATCGACGAGATCGCGCGGCGGCTCGGGATCCCGCCCGGCACGGTCCAGTCCCGCCTCCACTACGCCCTCAAGCGGCTGCATGCGGTGATCGACGCCGCCGACGCCAAGGGGATGGCCCGATGAACGACGACGCGCTCGAGCGCGAGCTTCGCGCCTGGTACCGCGCCGAGATCGATGACAGCGTGGTCGCGCCGGCGGACCTCCGCGACGACGTCCGGGCGATCCCGGCCCTCCGCTTGCCGGTGCGCAGGTCGGGCGTGGGCCGGCGGCCCACGATGCTCCTGATCGCTGCGGCCGTGGCGACCACTGCGGTCGTCGGGTCGGCGCTGGTCGGGTCCGGCATCCTGCGGCCGACGTTGCCCGCTCCGCGGCCCTCGGACGCGGCGGTCATCGGGCCGACTCCGTCTGCGGCCGCCTCGGTCGTGGCGGTGGCGTCACCAATCGCAAGCCCCACGCCGACTCCGATCCTGGGCGGTGCACTGATCCTCGCCGCCCTCCCGCATCCGGGCGTCAGGCCGTGTAACACGACCGAGGCTCCGTTCGACGTGGTGACCATCGACCCGGCGACGGGGGCGACCACGCTCCTCGGAACGACCGCCAGCGACTGCAGCGTCCGGATGTTCGACGTCCATTGGGCAGCCGATCGGACAAAGGTCCTGCTGCTGGGCCGCTACGGTCCGAACCAGCTCGACCTCGCGACGGTCACCGACGCCGGGCGTGGACTGCCTGTCGTCTGCTGCGATCTTCCGGCCGGGGCCGACGTGTGGCAGGGCGGCGGAGGCGGCGGCCAGAGCTGGACCGTGTCGCCGAGCGGCGACCGAATCGCGGCCGTCCACACGGCGCGCTCGGACGTCGGCGACGCAATCATCGTCTCCGACATCGACGGGGGGAACGTCCGTCGTCTGGGGCTCCCGGATGGCGCCGACGCGAGGGGTGGGTTCGCCTGGTCACCGGACGAGAGCACGATCGCGGTCCCTGCATGCCGGCCGTGCAATACGGCACAGCGCGGGCAGCCCGCCACGGCAGACGAGCGGTGGCAGCTCTATCTCGTCCCCGTGGATGGCTCGCCGGTTCGCCTACTCCTATCGAGCGCCGCGGGCAAGACTGCCGGGCAAGCCGCGTGGGCGCCGGACGGATCGAGCCTCGCCGTCGTCGTGAACGAATGCGGTGCCGGCGAGACGCCACCGCAGTGCACGATCGAACGGGTGAGGTCGAGCCTGGCCGTCGTGGATGTGGCTTCAGGAGCCGTCCGGACGATCGTGTCCGGAACGGACCTCGGAAAGGGGCTCGACATCGTGGATCCGTCGTGGGCGCCGGACGGACGGCGGATCCGCTTCCAGGTCAACGACATCAACAGTGATCGCGTGACCGCTTACGTCGTGAACGCGGACGGCAGCAACCTCGCGACGGTCATCGACGGACGGGTCGTCGCCTGGTCGCCCGACGGCGACTGGTTCCTCGTCGATCGCGGCGTTTCGGCGAACGCGATCTCTATCGGTCCGGTCGACGGCGGCACGGTCCGGGAGCTCGGGTCGTTCACCGCGGTGGACTGGTGATGCGTGCTACCTCGAACGATCAGGCGCCCGCCGAGCGACTAACCATCGCCGGCCCGGGGCGGCGATTCGGGAACCGCTCGACCGGGGCGACTCGCCTTACTCGATGCGATGGCCGAACAGGTCGCGTCGCCGAAAGGCTTTTCGGAGTGAAGGGAGGCGCAGATCGGACGCTTGCATTTCCCCCTGGACAAGCCGTTCCATCGAACTCTGGAGGTTCACCTCATGCGCCGCTTGCCAATCGCCTTTGTCATGGCGACCACGCTCTTGCTCGGCCTGACTGCGGCCCCGTCCATGGCGGCGCCGAAGAATCAGCCAGTCGGGGACCGGGTCGACCTCCGGGAGGGCGACCAGGACTTCCCCGCGTCGACCCCATTCCATATCGACCACGGCTTCGCCTTCACCATCGGTGACAACACGATCGGGCTCAGCGACTTCGTGCTCGACATGGATGGAACCGACCTGACCGCCGACTTCATCCGATGGTCGCACCTTGGCGACGGGCTCACGGTCAGTGAGCTCTGGTACTACAACTTCCCGTCGGGACTGACCGGGATTCACGTGTTCACCCGGCATTACTTCAATGCGTGTAACAACGATACGGTTCCCTGCGATGGCAACAGGATCAACACCCCCGTGGAGACCTTCACCGCCTCCGCAATCGTGACATTCTCCCCGTAGGGTCGGCTCGTCGACGGTCGGGTCGCGACGATCCGCTCGATCGTCAACCCCGACAAGCTCAGCCACCTCGGCCGCGTCGAGAGCCTCCGCGAGGTGCTGGACGCTGCCGCGGACATGCGGCCGAGCCAGGTCAGCCTGCGTCGACGTGTCAGGGGTTCGCCTTGATCACCGACGTCAGCAGCGTCTTCGTCAGGCTCAGCGTCTGCGCCCCGACCATCACGATGACGTCGTGGTGGAGGTACAGCGCGAACGACACCTGCGTCGTGACTACATACGCGACCGTGTGGCCGAGAACCTTTCCGTAGGTCAGCTTGCCATTCGTGTTCGCGGCGGCACCCCGGGCGCCGCCTTCGAAGACCGCCTCGCTCATGGGGATCCCCGTGATCTCGAGGACATAGGCGAGACCGACGACCGTCCCGCGCTGGTGGATCTCGCGGCCGCTCATCGTCTCGGTGACGTTGACCGACCCCATCTCGAAGTTGAAGTTGGCGCTTAGGGCGGGGTTCGACGGGTTGAAGACGAGCTCGTACGGCGCGCCGATCTTCAGCGCCTCGATCGCGGAGGCGACCGCCGCGGGCGTCGGCGATGGCGGTCGACTGGCCGGCTGGCTCGGAACCGGTGACCGGGTCGGGATCGGCGTCGGCTTCGGGGTTGCCGAGGGGACAGACGTCGCCGCAGACGACGGACTCGAGACGACGGCGGCCTGTCCGCCGCAGCCGGCCGAGAGGAGCAGCGCGAGCGCGACCGTTGCGAGGCGCGAGGCGGACCGGGGATGGGGCGACATGGCGAACTCCCTCGAGGAGCCGTTCGGCACGGCTCCCATCCGAACCCTATGACGCGCCCTCAACCTGCCGCGATGGCCCGATCGGGCCATGAAGCGGTCGGCGTTCGCCGTTTCGCGGCGATGAGCGGGTGGCTGACCACGCGCAGTCAGTGACGCCGGCCCGCTGGGCCGGCGTCACTCGTCGTCGAGCGGGCGGATCAGTCGAACATGCTGCAGACCGCCGCCTCGACCTTTGCCGCGGCGTCGGGGTCGTCGAACGTCAGGACCTTTGGCGTCGCCGACACGGTTGACCCATCGCTCGGATCGAAGACGAGCCGCCCCACGTCGTGGAGCAGCACGCCCTCGCCACCGAGCCGAATGAACGCACCCTGGCCACGCATCGTGATCACGCCGTCGGCCTCCGTCACGTTCTGGTGATCGACCTGGGTGATCGTGCGACCGGTGGCCGGGTCCGTGAAGATCCCGGTGTACGTGAGGTGGATCGCCGTGCCGACCCACGTCCCGTCCACGTCGAACGAGGCGGTCCCGCGGCCGTAGATCCGAGTGGTCTCGACGACGCCGCAGCTGTGCGTCAGCACGCTCGTGTCGTCGATGGTGAACCGCAACTGGCTGTTCGCGGCCACCGGGGCGGCGAGGGCCGCCGCGAGGCAGAGGCCCGCGACGCCGGAGAGTCCAACGGCACGAGCGAATCGAGGTCGCATGACGGTTCCTCCGAGGTGTCGCCCGACGAGCTCGGGCTCCTCATCGAAGGCTCCGTCGAGGACCGCGCCGTGTCTCCGGCGGCACCACCTGCGAAATGGCGGGCTCGGCCAGGTGCCACCACGGTGGTCATGCGCCGTCGTCGTCCGACACCATCAGGCGATGACCCGCCGATCGGTCCTGATCGTCGACGACCACGAGGCGTTCCGGGTGGCAGCCCGGACGCTCCTCGAGGGGCGCGACTTCGAGGTCGTCGGCGAGGCCGCCGACGGCCGAGAGGGCCTCGCCGCAGCGGCCCGTCTCCGGCCCGACGTCGTCCTGCTCGACATCCGACTCCCGGATGTCGACGGCTACGAGGTCTCCAGGCGTCTCGTCGATTCGTCAGGTCGCCCGGCCGTCGTCCTCGTCTCGACGCTCGACGCCGTCGACGTCGGCCGGCGAGCCGTCGCCAGCGGCGCGCGCGGGTTCGTCACCAAGTCGCGGCTGTCGGGAGATACGCTGCGAAGGCTCCTGAACGAGGAGGAAGGGGCATGAACACACGTCGAGTCACCGCCATCGCGCTGATCGGCGCACTGGCTTGTGCGCTGTCGATCGGATGCACGGTGGGTCCGAGCACGAACACGACCGCCGGAGCGAGCTCGCCGGCAGGTCCGGCGAGTCCGGCCGCCGGCAATTCGCCGGGGATTCCCGCCGCGATCGTCGGCAGCTGGACGACGACGATCACCGAGGCCGACCTGCGCGCCGGCGGCGTCACGGGCGAGGGTGAGCTGGCGGAGAACACCGGCGTCTTCACGATGACCTTCGGCGCCGACGGCACGTGGTCTGCCAGTCAGGTCGCGGCCGTCCCGCTCCGGTGGCCCGTGTACAAGGGCACGCTCGTCGCCCTTGGACCCGATTCGTTTCGCCAGGTCACGACCTTCCCCGCCGACTACGCGGGCGACTCCGTCGACTTCACCTGGTCGATCAAGGACGGCGCCCTCGTGATGCACGTCCTGAACCCGCCCGACAAGATCCTGCCGATCATCACGGAGACCCACCCCTGGCAGCGCAAGGGCTGATCCGCCGCGCGACGACCGGGCCCGGGTGGGCTCGTCTCGCCGCGCCACTGGCGGGGGTCGCGTTCGCGGTCGGCGCGGAGTGGGTGCGGCTCGCCAGCGGATGGTCGCTGGGATGGGTGATCGCCGACTTCCTGCCGGGGGTCGCGTTCCTCGCCTGTGGGACGCTGGCCTGGGAGCGCCGGCCCGACAGCCGGATCGGACCGCTGATGATCGCGACGGGCTTCGCGTGGTACTTCGGCACCTACGGCGCGTCGCCAGATCTCGGCCGCCTTGCCTACGCGTTCCAGGGCTGGTTCCTCGTCTTCCTGGCCTGGCTGGTGCTCGCCTACCCGAGCGGCCACCTGCGTTCGATGGCGGCCCGCCTCGCGATCGTTTCCCTCGTCGCGCTGTTCGCGATCCGGTCGATTGTCCGGTTCGCCGACTTCCACCTGAGCACCGAGTACGACCTGACCATTCCGTCGGAGATCGACCGCTATGTCGCCAGCGATACGTTCAAGGCGAATGCCGACGTCGTCTTCGGCCTGCTGATTGACGCGCTCGCGATCACCGTCCTCGTCCTCGTCGTGAACCGGCTCCGAACCGAGACGAACCTCGGCCGTCGCGTGGCCGGTCCCATCCTGCTGGGCGGCATCGCGTTCGCGATCGCCAACGTCGTCGATACCGCCGCGCTGGCCTCGGCCAACAGCTTCGCGGAGCGGATCGCCGCGTGGAGCCTGCGCGACTCACTCATCGAGATCAGCGGCGCGCTGGTCCCGATCGGCTTCCTCGTTGGGCTCGCGCGCTCGCGGATCACCAGGGGCCGCGTCGCGGATCTCGTCGTCGAGCTCGGCCAGCCATCGGGCGACCGAGGCGGCTCCGACCTCGAGGTTCTCGTCGCCCGGGCTTTGCGCGATCCATCGCTCCGGCTGGTGCATGCCGTCGATGGCTCGGACCGCTTCGTGGACGGCGAGGGCGTGCCGGTCGAGCTACCGCGGCCGGACGACGGCCGGCGGGCCGTGACGCGGCTCGAGGTCCGCGGCCGAACGATCGCTGCGCTGGTCCACGACCCGGCGCTCGTCGAGCAGCCCGAGCTCATCCGGTCCGTCGCGGCCGCTGCGGGACTCGGCCTCGAGAACGAGCGGCTCGCCGCCGACGTCCGCGCCCAGCTCGAGGAGGTCCGGAAGTCCCGAGCGCGAATCGTGGCTGCCGGCGACGCCGAGCGGCGGCGGATCGAGCGCGACATCCACGACGGCGCGCAGCAGCAGCTCGTCACCGTCGCCCTCCTCCTGGAGACGGCCCGAATCCGGGCCGCGGACGGAGACGCCGAGGTCGCGGCGACCGTCGCGAACGCTGCAGCTCAGCTGGAGTCCGCCCTGGCCGAGCTCCGACGCCTCGCCCGCGGCCTACACCCGGTCGTCCTCGTCGAGGCGGGGCTCAGGGCGGCGACAGAGGCACTCGCCGATCGGACGCCGGTCCCGATCACCGTTCGCGTCACGGATGAACGGTTCCCGCTCGAACTCGAGGCGACGGCCTGGTTCGTCGTCGCCGAAGCCGTCACGAACGCGGTCCGCCATGCCCGGGCGCAGACCATTCTTGTCGCCATCGAGCGCCGCCAGGCAATCCTCGAGGTCGATGTGGTCGACGACGGCATCGGAGGCGCCGAGCGCGATCGCGGTTCCGGCCTGAGCGGGCTCGAGGATCGGGTCGCCGCCGCCGGGGGGAGCTTGGCGGTCCGGAGCGAGGCCGGTGCGGGGACGACGATCCGGGCGGAGCTGCCGTGCGCGTGATCCTCGCCGACGACGCGGCGCTTTTCCGGGAAGCGTTGGCGTCGGCCCTGGTCTCGGCCGGCATCGACGTCGTCGGCCAGGCGGCAGATGCGGCCGCAGCACTCGACCTGGTCCGATCGCTCCAGCCGGATGTCGCCGTCCTCGACGTCCGCATGCCGCCGACCCGCACGACCGAAGGTCTCGAGGCGGCCAGCGAGATCCGCGCATCGCACCCATCGATCGGGCTGCTGATCCTGTCCCAGGACGTCGAGACCCGGCACGTCCTGCGGCTCCTCCGCGACACGCCACGCGGCGTCGGGTACCTCCTGAAGGACCGTGTCGGCAACCTCGCCGAGTTCGTCGACGCGATCGAGCGGGTCGGTCGCGGCGGCTCGGTCGTCGATCCCGAAGTGGTCTCGACGCTCCTCGGTCGGGGTCGCGCGCCGGGCCCGCTGGACGACCTCACGCCGCGCGAACGACAGGTCCTCGAGCTCATGGCGGAGGGTCGTTCCAACGCGGCGATCGGCGATCGGCTCGGGCTCACCGAACGAACCGTCGAGGGCAACGTCCGGATCGTCTTCAGCAAGCTCCAGTTGGAGCCGTCGGCGGAGGATCACCGCCGGGTGCTCGCCGTGCTGACCTACCTCCGTGGCGACTAGGATCGGACTCTCACGGCGGGCGGCCACTGGGCCGGGCTTCTGGCAATGTCTCGACCTCCGCGAGAGAATCAGGGTGGACGGGGGCGGCCTCGCAGTCCAACCCACGGAGGAGGTACTGACCATGGCGGTCAAGCTTCGCGATCGGATCGTGATCGATTCTGACAAGGCCGGGCAGCCGAACCGGGAAGGCGAGATCCTCGAGGTCATCGAGGCGGAGTACGGCACCCGCTACCGGGTCGCCTGGGACGACGGCCACGAGTCGACGATCCGTCCCGCCGGCGGCACGGCCCATGTCGTCCACGCGAAGGCGAAGGAACCGACGGGGTCGCGTCGCTGATCGAGGCGCCCCGATGGCGATCGACACGCCATCCAAGCCGGAGGCCGAGTCCCCGTCGGCGCCGACGATCGCGACGCGACCGCCGAGCGGCGCCGTCCCCGATCGCCGGGCGGCCCTCGCCCGCGCGGTCGTGGCGATTCTCGCCAAGACGGTTCGCGACGAGCATCGGCTGACGATCCAGCTCGACGGCGACGCGGACAGCAGAGGGGAAGCGGGACTGGCGGCCGATACCGCGGCGGGCGCCCGCGTCCGGATCCACGGACCCGATGCCGTCGCCCGGCTGATCTTCCCGCCGAGCCCCGACGCGTTCGCCGAGGCCTATCTCCGCGGCGACATCGACATCGATGGCGACGTCGGCGCGGCCGTCGAGGCTGGCCAGTCGCTTGATCTCCGCCGCCTCAGCCCGACCGACTTCCGCCGCCTCCTCCGCTTCGGACTGGAGCTCCGCCGCGGCACGCCGAGTCCGACGCCCCTCCGACGGGTGGCCCGCCTGACCGGGCGCCGCCACTCGCGAGCCC
>VBFG01000009.1 GCA_005882635.1 Chloroflexota bacterium
AGGAATGCCGGGTCGAGCCCGCCGGTCGCCCCGAGCCAACCGTAGATCGGCAGGATCGGGATCCCGACCGCGAATGGCAGCCACGACCAGGCGGTCCCTTTGAGGCGGAGGTCGTAGGCGAGGCCGATCGCCACTACGACGGCCGACAGGGCGAGCATCGCGAGACCGAGCGTCCCGGCGAGGCCGAGCCCGGTGGCGAACAGGACGACGGCAGCGCTGCGGGCGCTCCGAGGTCGGACGAGACCCGCGGGAATTGGCTTGCCCGGCTTCCGGCCCGCATCGGCCGGGGCGTCCACGACGTCATTGACCGCCCCGATCCCGAGCTGGAGGACCGTCATCGCGACACCGATCCGGGCGGCGAGCTCGAGGGGCGCGCCGGCGACCGCGGCCACTCCCCCGCTGACGATGCCGTCCAGGACCGACGGGAAGGGATGGGTCAGCCGAACCCATCCCGCCAGCCAGTCGGGAGCGGGCCGGCGCCTCTCGGGGGGAGGGTCAGACGTAGACGAGCTCGGCGAAGTTCGCGACGAGGTAGTCGATCAGCCGCTGGCGACCGTCCGCCACCTGCGATCGGATCCCGGGGACGAGGGCGTACAGGGCGATCGCCGGCACCATCAGGGCCCCGTCCCGATCGCGTCCCACGACCGCCGGCGGCCCGCCGCCTGATGCGAACACCCGTTCGAAACCGGCCTCATCGAGTCGCGCCGCATGGCGGAAGTCATCGACCACCTTGCGGACGCCGCGACGGATGGCGACGTCCCGCATCAGCTCGGCCGCCCAGGCGTCGAGCTGCTGGTCGGTCTGCTCGGCGAGCCGCTCGCGGTACTCCTTCGGGTCGGCGGATAGGCCGGTCGTCGCCACGGAAACTCCTGCAGCTGGTCGACCGGAGTATGCCAGAGGCGGGCCTCGGGTCAGGCTCCGGGACGGGCGAGCTCCGCGGCCTCCGCCGCCTCGCGACTGCCCTCCGGCCAGTCGTTGAACAGCTCGGTCAGCCACCGGCCGAACCGCCCCGGACGGCCCTGCTGCGGTTGGGCCGCGACCATCGCCGCCAGCGCCGACCGGCACGACTCGGTCACGGCATCGACGCCGTCGCGATTGGCTCGTCCCACGGGCTGGATGGGGTCCCCGACGCGCACCCGGATCCGACGACCGAACGCCAGCCACGACGTGCCGCCGATCGCGATCGGCACGAGCGGCACCCGCTCGCGCAGCGCGAAGTAGGCGGCGCCCTCGCTCAGGCGCCGGAGATGGGATTCGAACGGCTGGATCCGGCCCTCGCCGAAGACCACGACGGCTCTTCGGGCCCCGATCGCGGCGTGGACCCGCCGCGTCGCGTCGATCAGGTCGTTCTTGCCGGGTCGGTACGGGATCGTCGCGCCGGTCCATTGCATCAGCCGGTTGCGGCCACCGACCGACATGTCCTCCTCCTTCGGGCCGAAGAACATCAACCTGGGGCGCATCGGAAGGGTCGCCATCAGGATGAACGGATCGATCCAGCCGAGGTGGTTGGCGCAGTAGATCGCGGGGCTCGGCGACAGTCGATCGCGGCCCTCCAGGGACGGCCGGAAGAGGGCGCGGCACAGGATCCAGATCGTCAGGCGGCTGATCCAGGTGCGGATCGTCCGGCGGATGGGATGGATCGTGTCGGCAAACGTCGCGGGCGGCCCGGTCGGCGCCGCCGGCTTCGTGGCCGCCGCCGCCGGCGCGGCGGGGTCGAGGGTGGCGGGATCGAGAGCGGCGGGATCGAGATCGGCGAGGCGGTCGATCACCAGGTCCGCGTGGTCGGCCGAGTCAGGCGCGGGCGGGACGGACTGATTGGGAACCAGGACCGCTGTCATGCCCGCGGCCTTGGCCGCACGCAGCCCGTTGAGCGAGTCCTCGACGACGAGCGTCCGGTCCGGCGGGACGTCGAGCCGCCGGGCGGCTTCCAGGAAGACGTCCGGCGCCGGCTTCCCGTGGGCGACCTCGTCGGACGACACGATCGCCCGGAACGACCCTGACAGGCCCGTCGCCGCGAGAGCGGCCTCGATCACCTCCGGATGGGAGGACGATGCCAGCGCGGTCGGTCGGTCCGCGGCGATCCGTCGGACGGCGTCGACGGCTCCGTCGATCGTCGGCGGTCCGTTCCGGCGGTATCGCTCGACCATCCCGTCGACGATCGCCCGCTCGATCGCCCCGGCCGGCATGTCGAGGTCGAGCCGCTGGCGGATCGTCTCCGACCATTGCCGCGAGTTCGCCCCCATGACCGCGTGGCGATCCTCGACCGTCCAGATTCGGTCGTGCTCCGCCGCGAACGCCTTGCGGACGTCGTCCCACCAGATCTCCGAGTCGACGATGACTCCGTCGAGATCGAAGATGACCGCCTCGATCGGGCGCGGCGCCACGCTCGTGTCGTGCCGGCCCGTCAGCTGCCCCGGGCGGGACGGGCCCGGTCCGGCGACTTCGCGGTGGGGGCCCTCGTCGACGGCTTGGCCACTGCGGACTTGGTCGTCGGTCGACGGGCGACGGCCCGGCCCCGCGGGGTGGAGCCCGCCCGACGTCGACCCGCCTCCTCGAACGGCGGCAACGGCCGGCCGTCGATTGCGGCGACGACACGGAGGGCAAACGCTGCGATCCGGTCGGCCTCGACATCGATGCCGCGCAGGACCTGGCCCTCGATCTGGTAGCTCAGCAGCCGGCGGCCGCCCTGGCTCTCGGCAGCGAGCTCGCCGATCGCGACACGGTTCCAGCGGATGAGCTTGGTCGTCGCCCGCGGACCCTCGCCGGGAATGACCCGCACGAAGCAGTGGATCAGGCCGGGATCGGTCGGCACGAGGATGGCGTACCGGACGGTCGGCTGGTCGCCCCAGGCGACCCAGCAATGCGGGTCCGGCTCGGCCCCGAAGGTCAGGAGGGCCGGATCCACGACCGCGGCGATCTTGGCGGTGGCAGCTTGCGGGTGCGGCGCGGCAGCGCGCCACGCGCTGAGTCGCATCGATCCCTCCGTGCGGGCGCTCGGTGGCTCCGGTCCGCCGAGGCTAGCACAGTCCTGTACCGTGTCCGGCGGTCATGGCGATCCTCATCTGGTCGGGCCCGAATGCCCCCGACGTCCGGCTCCTGCTGGTCCTCGCCGGCGGGCTGGTCGCCGGCCTGCTCCTTCTCATCGGTGGCTTCGCGGGGTACCGCGTCGCGGGCCGGATCAGCGGGATCGCGTCGTCGCCGATCGGCTCGATCGCGGCTGGCGAGGTGCTCGTCGTGGGCGTCGCGGAGCCGATCGAGCTGACCCTGGTCTCGCCGCTCCAGAGCGCGCCGTGCCTCTACTACCGGGCGCGGGTCACGAACGCCGGTGACGACGGGGACAATGACCTGTTCCACGAGGAGCGCGCGGTCGGCTTCAAGGTCCGGGACGACACCGGCACGATCCGGGTCTTTCCCGCCAATGCCCGGTTCCAGGTTCCGCCGAGCTTCAGCGAGGACTCATCGACGTGGGGTGGGGCGCCCGCCGGGCTCCTGCCACGGCAGGGATCAGCATTCGGCCCCGGGACGGACCGCGAATCCCAGGTCCAGGCTCTCCTGACCGTCCACGAGCCACGCCGCGGCGACTGGTCCCGGACGACCGCGTTCGACGATTCACCGGCCGTGTCGAACGTGCTGGCCATGACCGCCGAGGCCCGCCGCTACTTCGAGGCGCGGATCGATCCCGGCGACGTCGTGACTCTCGTTGGGCGCGCCCTGCCGTTCGGCGATCTGGCCGACCCGGCTTCCGCCAACGTCCTCGACGGCTCCATGGTTGCGGCCGATGATCTGGAGGTGGCCGCCGATCTCGCCGAGGCGCGAGCCGAGGGACGCCTGGAGATGTCACCGGCCGAAGCCTGGGGCAACGCCGCCATCGAGGGCTTCGGCATCGGCCGGCCGGTGCGCGCGCCTGAGCTCGATCCGGAGGCGACACCACCGCCGCCGCCTGATCCCTCGGTCAAGGCGCGCGCGGCCGCCGCCTTCGACATTCCCTCCGACTCACTGGTCCTGGCGAGCACGCCCGAGGCGCCCCTGCTCGTGTCGCTCGGCGCCCCCTCGACGATCGTTGCCCGCGAGCGCGCCAGGTTCGTCACCGGGCTGCTCGGCGCCGCTCTCGCGATCGGCTGCGCAGTGGCGCTTGCGTGGCTCCTCACGAACGGGATGCCATGAACTGGATCGAGCCGACCTGATGGCCGTCGAGATGGCGGCTGCCTTCGCGGTCGGCCTCCTCGTCGCGATCGTCGCGTTCATCGTCGTTGCGACGTACAACGACGTCATCGCCCTCCAGCGCCGGATCGACAAGGCGTGGGCGAACATCGAGGTCGTCCTTCAGCAGCGGCACGACCAGCTGCCGGCCCTCGTCGACGCCGTCCGCGGCGTGATGACGTTCGAACGCGACGTCCTCACCGCCGTCACCGCCGCCCGGGCCGCCTATTCGCCCGTCGCGCCGATCCCGGCCCAGGCGGCGGCCGCCGCAGAGACCAGCCGCGCGATCCGCTCGCTCTTCGCGACCGTCGAGCGCTATCCCGAGGTCCGGTCCGCCCAGAACGTCCTGGCCCTGCAGCGCGAGATCGAGCGCCTCGAGGGGATGATCGCCGACCGCCGCGAGCTCTACAACGACCAGGTCTATCGGTTCAACTCCCAGATCGCCCAGTTCCCGGCGCTCCTCTTCGCCGGGATCTTCGGCTGGCGGGTTCGGCCCTTCTTCGACGCAGAGCCTGCAGCCGATCTACCGCCGGTGGGGCTCGCGGAGGCGATGTCCGGAACGAGCGACCCGCCGCCCCCAACGTGACGGGCCCGGAGCAACCGCCCACGCGCCTGGTCCTGGCGCGCCACGGCGAGACCGACTGGTCGCGGACCGCTCGCCACACCGGCAGGACGGACGTCCCGCTGACGGACGTCGGACGCGATCAGGCGCGCCGGCTGGGGAGCCTCCTGGCGGGCCGACGGTTCACGCGCGTCCTGTCGAGCCCGCTGTCGCGGTCGACCGAGACCGTCGCCCTCGCCGGCTTCGACGATCGCGTCGAGCTCGATGACGACCTGCGCGAGTGGGACTACGGCGTCTATGAAGGCCGAACGCGCGTCGACATCGCGAAGGAGATCCCCGGCTGGGCCGTCTGGAGCCAGCCGATCATCGGCGGTGAGAGCCTCGAGCAGCTCGGCGCCCGCGCCGATCGGGTCATCGCTGCGCTGCTGCCGACGGGCGGCGATGTCCTCGTCTTCTCGCACGGTCACTTCCTGCGCGTGCTGGCCGCCCGATGGATCGAGTCGGCGCCGGTCGCCGCGAGCCGTCTGGAGCTATGGACCGCGACGATCTCCGAGCTCGGCTGGGAGCACGATCGCCGCGTCATCGAGGTCTGGAACACCGGCCGGCCGCCGGCGCTCGACGGCCCGCCATCGGCGCCGTCGTCGGGTTCGAGATAGAATGGGTGTTCGCGCCTCGAGCGCGAACCCGTCCCCGCTAGGTCGATGGCCCTCTTGGACCGGCCTGTGCGTCGGCCGATCGATGTCCGAGGAGGATTGCCCATGTCCAGCGGAACGATGCGCCCCTCTCGCCCCTCCGCGAACCCCGTCGTCGAGCCCCTCAAGCACGTGATCGCCGAGTACAAGCATCAGGCTCAGACGATCACCTGCGTCTGCGGCTGGCACGGGAAGAGCTCGTCGACCGATGGCCGCACGTCGGAATGGACGGCCCACCTCGCCGCGAACCGGACGAAGCCCCGCTGATCGGACGCGCGCGGCGTCTCTCGATGCCGCGACGCGAGACCGGGCCTTAACGCGGGGTCACCTTGACCGGATCCGAGCGCGTCCACGACCACGTGAGTCGATCGATGAAGGTCACATACACGCTGGCCGGAGGCGCCTCCCCGCGGGGCACGGCGAACCAGAGACCATCCAGATCAGTCGCCGGATCGTGTAGACCACAGAACCCGTAGAGACGGGCGTCGTACTCGGCGTCCCAGATCTCGACCCACGTCCGCGACGCGGCCTTGCTCGCCCCACACGCCGGCAGATCGGCAGCCGATGCGAAGAGCTCCTTCGGAAATTGATACCAGTTCACCACGCTGAACTCGTACCCCGTCCAGTCACCGCCATTCGCCGAGTAGTCCCGCGTCCCGGCGGCCGCGAGCACCGGCTTGGCGAGGGAGGATGAGGCCCGGCCTCCGACCGGCTCCGCGGAGGTCCCGACGAAGCTGATTCGGCATCCGAGGACCACGACGGGTCGAGGCGCCGGCTCGACGCCGTCCTCAGGCGGAGCCCGACAGGACCGCGCCGCTGGGTTGTCGAAGGCGCCAACGACAACCGCTCGCAGGAGCTTGCCATCGGTCTGGTCGGGGATCCGTGCCTGACGATCGACCTCCGGCGACAAGTGGATGTCCAGGACGGGTGTGTCGTCGTAGCCAGGGTTGCCGTGCCCCTCGTTGACGGCCAGGTCATGCGTCGCGCCGCAGTCGCCGATCCATTCCGGCTGGACGTCAAATCCGACACCACACGATGCGATCGGCTGAGTCAGCAGGCCCTCGAGGCGGAATTCGCGATGGCCGTAGCACACGAGGGCCACGTGGCGCTCCATCCGGACCAGCTGCCCGAGGTCGGGATTGGCCGGGCAGTCGACGGTCGCCTGGGCAAGCCAGGGCGTGCCGTCGTGATCGGCTGCGGCGACCCACCCGGGCGGGTAGGTCGACAGGCGCAGCGGCCTGACGAGGTACCAGTCAAACCCGGACGCACGCGTCGGCCCATCGACGACATAGACCTGCTCGCCCCGTCGCAACAGGGGCTCGAGTTTTTCGGAGTCGGCCGCGACGCGGGGCTGGGTGCGCAGTCGTAGCCCATCCGTCACGACCTTCGCGATCGAATCCGTCGCCAAAGCGATCGCGCCGCCCGACGCGGGCGTGGGGTTTGCCGTCGTTCCGGGCGCCGACGCAGTCGGGGACGCGTCGTTCGCCAGCGACGGGAGCGCTGCCGGGGATGCCGTGGTCATCGAGCCGGGCGATCCCGTCGGGCTCGGGACGGACGAGCAGGCCGCGACGAAGATCGAGATCGTGACGGCGAGAGCCGCGCGGCTCGAGAGGGTCGGTCGCATCGCCTGCTCCGATTGCCACGTCACGTGGGCGTGCGTCATTGCGACGTCAACCCGGCCCGAATGTTACCGGTGCGGTGTCATGGCTCCGTACGGTCGGAGCCGCCGGGCGTCAGCTCGTCGACGCGCGCAGCCCGCGGCCGAACAGCCAGGCCGCGACCCCGAACAGCACGATCGCGTTGGCCGGATGGAGTGCGGCGAGGATCGGGCTCGACCCGCGCAGCGGTGGCAGCAGCGTCTGGACGATGTAGAGGACGAAGACTGCGATCGAGCCCCAGATCTGGACGCGATCGGCGCGACCCAGACCGGCAACGACGAGCAGTACCAGGGCGATGAGTCCCATCACCGTGTAGCCGACCTCGCGGTGCGTCGCGAAGTCGCCGTTCCCGCCCAATTGCGGCATGGCGGCGCCGGCGAGGAACGCCTGGAGCAGGACGCCGAGCGCGAAGACTCCGGCGACCCACGGATGGAGCCGTCGCGCATACGAACCGATCACGAAGACCTCCCTCCCCCGGCCCTCCACCGACGCGACCGTTCGGGCGCGATCGGCGCGGAATCATCATCCACGATCGGGCGGGGCCCGAATCACTCGATGGCTCAATCGGTCGGCGGTTCGTCCTCGTCGAGACCGATCCCGCCGCAGACCACCCGCTCCCCGCCGACGTCGGGCAAACCCATCGCGCGGCGCTTCTCCGGGGTCTTCACGGCGATCATCGCCAGCGCATTGCGGGCCTCGTCGACCATCGACTGGTGCATCCGCTCCTAGGCGACTTCGTGCTGCGGACGCGAATCGACCCACTCCTCGAGCCAAGCCCGGCCCGGCGCGACCGCTGCGTACTACCGATCGGGTGACGGCTATGCCCTGTTCGGCACCAACAAGATGACCACGTCCGAGAAGGACTGGTGGAGGGACCACGGCCAGGAGATCGTCGCCACGATGGCCTCGCCGAACGGTCCGGATATCGTCGCCCTGCTCCACGACAAGACGAGCTATGGCGTCTACGGCGACCACGGCGGTGCCCAGGAGTCGGTCCAGCGCGTGCCCATGGTCTTCTGGTCACCGAGCCTCGCGTTCGGGGCGACGACCGGGCGACCGTTCCACACCATGGATGTCATGCCGACGATCCTCGCGACGATGGGCATCCTGCTTAGCGCCCGTCGACGGCACCGCCCGAAGGCTCGGCAAGTAGGAGATCGAACCCGGCCGCCGCGTGACGGCGCGGCGGCCGTTGCGGCGGTCGCCTCCTTCGCGCGGAGCTCGAACAGCAGGTGGCGACGAGCCTCGGCGACATACTCCTCCGGGGTGTCGTCGATCCGGAAGTGGTAGCGATACAGGATCGCCGCCGGCGGCCGCACCGTCGGGCCGAGGAGCGTGCGCAGCACACGCGATCGGTGGAACGCGGCAAGTGCGTCGCGCAGCAGTGGACCAGCTGTCTCGGCCGGTAGCTCGACGACGTCGAACGTCTGCGACCAGCTCCCCCGAGACACGGTCGCCTCGCCCGCGGCTCGAAGGTTGCGCACCCAATTCGTGACCCCGAACGACGCCTGGAGGTACCGGACGCCGCCGAGCTCGAGCATGGCAACGGGCGTCGTTCGCGGGCGTCCGCTCGACCGGCCGCGGACGGTCAGCAGAACGTTCGGCCCAGCCGGCAGGCCGCGGCGAACGCCGCGCCGGACCAGCGGTCCGATCAATCGGAAGAGCGCACCGGCAACGCGCTCCCGCGGGTCGAGTCGGCCAGGCGGCGTGCCTGTGCTGCGTCGGGTGCTCACAGCGGCTGGAGATGGTCGGTCTCGCGTGAGGCGGTGCCACAAGGTCGAGGAGCGCCCGTTGGCGGAGCCAGCGCGGCATGGATCGTCGGCGTTGCGCCGGCGACTGATCCGGAGTGGGAGCACTGGGCGGACGAGCGAAGCGTGGGGTAACTCCTAGCCCGCTTGACGCCCCCAACGCCCATCTTCGGCAGCTGGAGACCGATCACAGGGGGTGCTCACGTATCTCTACGAGGGCGCAACGTCCGCCGACTTCGATCGTTCGATCTGTGCCTGTCCGAACCTCAATCTGCGATCCGGCTCCTTGGCGGATCGTGAGCGCTCGGTGCAGGCGATCTCCCATGAGGACCGCGGCTGCTCCGCTGGCTTCGTCCTCTGCGATCCCGGCCCAAGTGGGGAAAGACCGGGAACGGAGATGCCCTGCTGCCTCGTTCTCCCAGGCCCAGGCGTATAGCCAGGGCTCGCTGCTTTGACCCGGCAAGGCGTCAACCTCGGCCACGCTGGGGAGCTCGACGAACCGTGGCAGGACCGGGTAATCGACCCAGGCGGGCCGCGCTCGGATCCACGTCACGTCATCCTCGCGCCAGGTGGGAACCTCCCCGGCCGGCACGCGGAGGACGTCAACCGGCCGGCCGACGTTCGCGAGCAGCCATGCCGTCCCCACGGTTGGGTGACCGGCGAACGGAACCTCGGCTGCCGGAACGAAGATGGCGATTCGACCAGTCGCCGCGTCATCAACGAACACGGACTCGCTAAAACCGAGCTCGGAAGTGACGGCGAGGCGCCGATCTTGAGGTACCAGCCGGCCATCCAGAAAGACGCCGAGGAGGTTTCCTCCCGCGTTCCTGGTGCCGAGGAAGACCCTGACCACGTGAATCCTGACGACCGGTGCGTTCATGCTTTCTCCGCAAGCGTCTACGAGCCCGCTAGCGCCGGCTTGATGTTCTGGTTGAGCCGGAAGACGTTGCCCGGGTCGTAGATTTGCTTCACCTGGGCGAGTCGAGCATGGTTGCCACCAAAGGCATCCAGGACGCGCTGGTCGCCCTCGGCGCCAAGGTAGTTCACGTACACCGCGGCGGATGACAGCGGTCGTGTGCGCTCCCACAGCTCGCGCGCCCACGCCACGTTGGCCTCAGTGTCGGCATCGCTGATCCACCCGCTCAGGACGAGCAGGCTGAACGCTGGCGTCCGGTGCTGGAACGCGGTCGCGGTCTCGGCAACGCGAGCGACGGCGCCGCCCATCGGTTCGATGGCGATGTTGGAATACGGCGAGGGGACACGAGCGAAGGCCTCGATGAGGATGTCGATGAGGTCGTCACTCAGCTCGTCGACGAAGCTCGCCTTCCAGTAGTTGAGTCGACCCGGCGGAAAGGCGGGCTCGACGATGCGTTGTATGTCGACATAGCGGCGCGGCGCGATGTCGTCCACGATCGGCGCACCAAAGGCCCGCAGCGGGGCAAGCAAGGATTCGCCGCCCGCGACCGGGCCAATGAAGACGGGCCGCCAGCCCACCCTCGGGTCACCATCGGGACCGGTGGACAGGCCCGCATAGACAATGAGCTCGTCGGAGGCAGAGGCGCAGAAGTCGCGATAGAACCGGAGGGCATCACGAGCTTTCGACAAGGGATGGGCGAGTCGCCCGGCGAGGAGCATTGGGCCGACCTCATGGAGCTGGAACTCGAACTCCGTAACGACCCCGAAGTTGCCGCCGCCGCCGCGCAGGGCCCAAAACAGGTCCGGGTGCTCATTGACGGTGGCACGAACCCGATCTCCGGCGGCCGTCACCACCTCGGCCGACAGGAGGTTGTCGCACGCGAGACCGTGGCTGCGCATCAGGTGACCGAGGCCACCACCGAGTGTGAAGCCAGCGATCCCCGTCGAAGGGATCAGCCCACCAGTGGTCGCAAGGCCGACGTTCTGGGTCGCGGCGTCGAACTCGCCCCACAGGACCCCGCCCCCCGCCCGCGCCCGGCAGGCTTCCCGGTCGATCGCGATGTCCTTCATCGGTGAGAGGTCGATAACCAACCCGTCGTCGCAGGTCGCGTTGCCGGCGACGTTGTGGCCGCCACCCCTGACCGCGACCGACATCTCCGTCGTTGACGCGAGCGCGATCGAGGCAGCCACATCGTCGGCGCTGCTACACCGAACGATCGCGGCCGGTCTCTTGTCGATCATTCCGTTCCAGACGCGCCTCGCGGCGTCGTAGTCGGCGTCATCTGGAACGATCACCTGGCCGGCAATCTCGCGGGCCAGCCTCAGGATTTCAGGGGGCACCGCCGAATTCATCGTGTCCTCCGAGGCACGCAGACCGACGATCGAATGCCACGAGCTTCGGGGCAGTCTAGAACCATCCGCTAGGGTGGCCTGGGTGCGCGACCTGCTCGATCGGGTCACGGTCGACGGCCGCGAGGAGCGGGCCGTGGCCATCTGGAGGACGGCGACCGACGACGGAGTCAACCGATCGGATTCAGTAGGCAGTTGGCTCCGGCGGTAGGACTCGAACCTACGACCAAGCGGTTAACAGCCGCCCGCTCTACCACTGAGCTACGCCGGAGCGAAAGGTCGACGATCCGTGACGATCCGTCGACGAGGGCGCCGCGCGCACGGGGCGCACGCCGCGCGACAGAATAGCAGACGCCTCCGAGAGCATCGGCAACAGCGAGGGTATGCTCGGCCAATGAGCGAGAGGCGGCCGGTGATCTCCGCCGACGAGCTGCGTCAGCTCGTGGTCGATGCTCCCGATCGCGTCCGGATCGTCGACTGTCGCTGGATGCTCGGCAAGCCGGGCGCGGGCGCCGAGGCCTACCGTGCCGGCCATCTCCCTGGCGCCATCCACCTCGACCTCGACGCCGACCTCACCGAGCCGAATGGCTACGGGGCGCCGGGCCGGCACCCCCTTCCCTCCCCGGCCCATTTCGCGGACCGGTTGGGGCGGGCGGGAATCGGCGACGAACACGTCGTCGTGGCGTACGACGACGTCGGCGGGTGGATCGCCGCCCGGTTGTGGTGGATGCTCGACAACCTCGGCCATCACGAGGTCGCCGTCCTCGACGGCGGGATCGATGCCTGGACGCGGGCCGACGGGGCGCCGGCGCTCACGACGGACGTCCCGTCCTGGCCGCCGGCCGAGCTGCACCTCGCCGGGGAGTGGCACGGGGTGATCTCCCGCGAGGACCTGAAGGCGCGTCTCGGCTCCGTCGTGCTGCTCGACGCTCGGGCGGCGCCGCGCTACCGCGGCGAGACCGAGCCAATCGACCCGGTCGCCGGCCACATTCCAACGGCGCTCAACGCGCCGGTCGATGGCAACCTCGCCGACGGCCGGTTCCGTTCGCCGGCCGAGCTGGCGGCGCGCTTCCGCGCGCTGGGCGCCGACGGAGCGAACGGCCCCGTCGTCACCTCGTGTGGCAGCGGCACCTCGGCACTCCATCACGCGATCGCGATGCGGCTCGCCGGCCTCCCCGACCCGATTCTCTATGTCGGCTCGTACAGCGACTGGTCGCGCTCTGGCGAGCCGGTGGCTACCGGCCCTGACTCGGGTGAGCCGCCCGCCGTCTGACTACTCCAGGTAGTCCTTGAGCTTCCGGCTCCGCGACGGATGGCGCAGCTTGCGGAGCGCCTTGGCCTCGATCTGGCGAATCCGCTCGCGGGTCACGTTGAACTCGCGGCCGACCTCCTCGAGGGTTCGAGCCCGGCCGTCCTCCAGCCCGAACCGGAGCTGGAGGACGCGCCGCTCGCGGCCGGTCAGGGAGTCCAGGACGGCCTCGACCTGCTCCTTGAGAAGCTGATGCGACGCTGCCTCCGCCGGTGCCAGCGCGCCCCGGTCCTCGATGAAGTCGCCGAGGTGCGAATCCTCTTCTTCGCCGATCGGCGTCTCGAGCGAGACCGGCTCCTGGGAGACCTTGATGATCTCGCGGACCTTCTCCGGGGTGACCTGGACCTCCTGGCCCTTCGACATCGCCTCGGCGATCTCCTCGACCGTCGGCTCCCGGCCCAGCTCCTGGAGGAGCTGGCGCGAGACGCGGATCAGCCGGTTGATCGTCTCCACCATGTGGACGGGAATCCGGATCGTCCGGGCCTGGTCCGCGATGGCCCGGGTGATGGCCTGGCGGATCCACCACGTGGCGTAGGTCGAGAACTTGAAGCCCTTCTCGAAGTCGAACTTCTCGACCGCCCGGATCAGGCCGATGTTGCCCTCCTGGATCAGGTCGAGGAACGACATCCCGCGGCCGATGTACTTCTTCGCGATCGACACGACGAGCCGGAGGTTGGCCGACGTCAGCTGCTCGCGGGCGTCCCGGCCGATGCGGACGAGCTCGCCCTTGCGGTGGGCGAGCTTCGTGTTGAGCGGCACCTCCGGGTCGAAGCCCATCCGCTTCAGCAGATCCGCGTCGTTGCCCCCGGAGATCCAGCGCTCCAGCGCCGGGAAGGCGACCTCGTCGCGAGTCCAGTCGTAGATCGCCCGCAGCCCGACGTTGTCACGCGAATCCAGGTCCCCGTTGTGGACCGCGAAGTAGGCCCAGTCGAGGAGCGTCAGGAATGACGGCGCGTCCAGCTTCTCGGTGTAGGCCGGGACGAGCTTCTTCGCCTCCCTCAGGAGGCCCTTCGTGCCTTCCGACTGCGCGTCACGACCGGCCTTGACGAGGTGGAAGTCGAGCGGCGGGACGAGGAGGTCCTTCGCGGCCCTGGCGGAGATCGCCGAGCGGACCAGCTCGTGCGCCTCCTCGCCGAGTGGGAGGCGGTGCTGGGGCTTCTGCGTCCGGGTCTTCCGCTCCGTGTCATGGAGCGTCCACTCGTGGAGGGAGACGATCCCCTTCCAGGGCTCCTCGACGAGCTGTTCCCCGAGCTCGATCGCCTTCGCCAGGACGACCTCTTCCTCCGCGGTCAGCAGGGCGACCTTGCCGATCTCCTTGAGGTACATCCGGACCGGGTCGTCGATCCCGATCATGTCGGCGCTGATCGCGTCGAGCTCCTCGGCGGACGGCTCCTCGAGCTCCGCGGCGTCGAGCTTGGCGGGGGCGTCGACGGGCAGCTTGTTGTCGACCGCCGCGCCGTCCTCGCCGATCAGCTCGACCCCGACGTCGCCGACGAGCGCATCGGCCGGGCCGTTCGAGCCGGGCTCCGCTCCGAGGTCGAGGTCGTCGTCGGCGTCCTCGTCGACCGGCGGCAGCACGACCTTCGCCGCCCGCAGGTTGCGGGTCGCGAGACGGGCCTCCTCGACGTCGGCCTTCGCCCGACGCGGCCGGGTCAGAACGGCTTCGACGAGCTGCTTGTCGAGCGGGTCAGCCATGAGTTGCCCTCCTGGTGCGTTGGTTCAGACTCGGACGAGGACGGTTGCCTGCTCGATCTGGCGATCGACGGCCCGCCGGGATTCGTTGTTCTGGCGCTGGAGGTCGAGGAGTCGCGTGACGGTGTCGCGCTCGCCGCGGCCCTCGGCCGCGAGGATCTCAGCGGCGACCCAGTCGGCCCGCTCGTCGAGGCGGATTCGCTCGAGTCGGAGCAGGCAGCGGTCGACGGCATAGGTGATCCGATCGGCACCGAGCCGGGCGAGGTCCGGTGATGGCCGGGCGAGGATCGCCTGGGCGAGGGCACGGGTCTCGTCGTCCAGGCTGGCCATCAGCGACGACATCGAGAAGGCCGGATGGACCCCCTGGTCGTTCGACGCCCGCTGGAGGACGATCGCCCGGAAGAGCTCGCGCGCCGGCGTCGATGGCAGCTGATCCGGTCCGATCTCGTCCGCCGCCCGGAGCTGCTGCTCGGGAATGAGGAGGATCAGGCGGAGCAGCTCCTCCTCGACGGGCGTGATCGCCGCCAGGATCCGGTCGACGGGAAGCGCGTCGGCCGCACCGATCACGGCATCCGCGGTGATCCGGCTCTGGACCGCCGCCGACATCGGCCGGCGATGGAGAACCTCGAGGACGGACCGCTCCTCGACCCCCGACACACGGTGGATCGTCTGGAGGTACGCGTCGCGCATCACCGGGTTGGGGATCGCCCGGAGCGTCGGGACGATCGCGTCGACGAAGCGGGCCTTGCCGCCCGGCGTCTTCAGGTCGACCGCCCGAGCGTGTTGGTCGATCAGGTAGTCGACGATCGGCTGGGCCGTGCGGACCTCCTCGCGCCACAGGTCGGGCGTGTCGCGAAGGACTTCGTCGGGGTCCTTCCCGTCGGGCAGGCGGACGACACGCACCTCGTCGAGCTCGACGCCCGTGTCGGCGACGGCCAGCTGGCCGATCAGGCCCTCGAGCGCCTGGGCCCCGAACGTGCCTGCCTTCTCACCGGCCGCGTCGACGTCGTAGGCGAGGGCGATCTTGGTCGCGTACCGGGTGAGAAGCGCGACCTGGCCCGGCGTCAGCGCCGTGCCGAGCGAAGCGACGACATTGTCGAACCCTGCCTGGTGTGCCATCAGCGCATCGGTGTAGCCCTCGACGATCACCGCCTGGCCGCCCTTGCGCATCGGCGCCTTCGCTCGATCGATCAGGTAGAGCGTCCGGCTCTTGTCGAACAGCGGCGTCGCCGGGGAGTTCAGGTACTTCGGACCGTCGCCCTCCAGAATCCGGCCGCCGAGGCCGACGGCATTGCCGTTCGCGTCCCGGATCGGGAAGATCACCCGCTCGCGGAACCGGTCGTAGACGCCGCCGCGCGATGACTGGCGCGGCTGAGCCAGGCCCGCCTCGACGAGGTCGTCCGTCCCGACCTGGCGCTTGGCGGCGAGGTTCCTGGCGAGGGTGTCCCAGCCACCCGGGGCGTACCCGAGCTGGTAGGTCGCGATCGTTGCGTCGGTGAAGCCGCGGCCGCGCAGGTAGTCGAGCGCCGGTTGGCCGGCCTTCGAGCCGGTCAGGACCGCGTGATAGAACGCGATCGCGCTCTCGAGGACCGATCGCAACCGCGCCTTGCGGGCGTCCTCCCGCGTCGTCCGCTCGTCGAGCTCGACGCCCGCCTTCGCGGCCAGGACCTTGAGAGCCTCCGGGAACGACAGCCCGTCGCGCTTCATCACGAAGCTGAAGACGTCACCGCCCTCGCCACAGCCGAAGCATTTCCACGAGTCGCGGGCAGGTGTGACCGTGAACGACGGCGTCTTCTCGCCGTGGAACGGGCAGAGGCCCTTGTAGGTCGAGCCGGCCTTCTTGAGCTGAACGGTCTCGCCGACGACGTCGACGACGCTCAGCTTGCCCTTGATCTCGGCCGTGACACCGACCGCCAAGCCGTTCCTCCTGGGCCCGTCAGGCGCCGGACATGCGTAGGGGCTTGTCAAGTCTTGACAAGCCGATCGGCGCGATGATACACCCGCCTTGTCAATACTGGCGGAGGGTATTGACAGGTTCGATGGCATGCCCCGGGAGTTTGTCCGCTACCCTCCGGCCGTGGCCAGCCAACGGTTCGCGATCCGTGTCGGCGCCCGCTCCGGACCGCTGTTGCGGATCATCTACGGCGTCCGCTCCGAGAACGCGTGGGTCGACCTCGGCGAGCCGCCCGACGGCGAGCTCATCGTCTCGTTCGGCCGGACGCGGTTCGTGACCCGCGTTGGGAACATCGGCCGCTGGCGGATCGAGGGGCCCTGGCGGTGGATCACTGCGATCGGGATCCGAATGAGCATCCGTCACGGCGACGTCAGCTTCGACGGCAGCCACCACGGTGGCGTCCGGCTGGACTTCCGAACGCCCGTCCGCTGGTCGATCTTCCGGGTGCCGGCGATCTATGTCTCGGCCGACGACCTCGACGGGCTGGCCGCGGCGCTCGCCGCCCGCGGGGTCACGGGCGAGGACGCCCGGCGCGGGTCTGCCTGACGCGCGCGCGAACCCGGGCGACCGCTGCGATCAGGGAGCCGGCGAGGACGCGGCGGGTTGTGGCAGGCGACCGCCGTGGAAGTCGGCGATCAGCTGGGTATAGGCCGGCATTCCCCGTTCGTAGCCGAGCGCCCAGAGGCCGGCGCCCGCCAGGCCGCGCTCGTCTGCCAGCCCGAGCTTCGGCGTCAGGGTCTCCGGCGTGTCGTAGTAGATCGCCTGCCAGCCCTTGCCGTCGCGGACCGCGAGGAAGGCGACGTCCTCGATCGGGTCGACGACGGAGGTGACGGTCCGGTCGCGGAGCGTCGTGAGGTTCCGCCGGGGAACCCAGACCGCGCCCTTTCCGGTCGCGGCCGCCCCCAGCTCGGCAGATGCCGTCGGCCACGCCACGCCGTACAGCGGCAGTCCGAGGAGGGTCCGCGTGACGGGGATCCCCGCCGCCGCGTAGAGATCCAGGGACCAGGCCAGGGTCCGTTCATCGCCATCGCGCCGGGTGAGCGGCGACGAGGCACCCGGCTCGCTCGTTCCGGTCCGGTAGTCGTAGCCCATCAGGAAGATCCGGTCGGCGCCGGCCAGATTCGCCGCCACCGCAAGCCCTGCGCCTTGCCTGCCGGCGGTGGTCGCCACGGTCAGCGTGGCGTCCGGGTCGTCGGCACGAAGGGCCGCCTTGAGCTTCCCGACGAATACGCCGTAGGCGGGGATGTCGGTGTCGTCGATCTCCTCGACGTCGACGGCGATGCCGTCGGCGGACAGCTCGCGTCGCAGCGCCACGAGTCGCGCGATGACCGTGTCCTGGACCGCCGGGGCCGCGAAGAGCCGGGCGTTCCTCTCGCGCCCGAAGCTGGTGTAGGTGAGGTCGACGCGGCCACCTCGACGGTGGACGTCGGCGAGGATCCGCCGGCCGATCGGTCCCGTGATCCGCTTGTAGCCGGTCTGGTTGGTCGCGAGCTCGCCCTTCGAGGTGTGCGTCACCGAGAAGAGCGCGATCGTCGTGGCATCGGTCGCCGCGAGGTGCTCGGCGATCGAACCGTCCATCTCCCAGTACGGGACGAAGCCGTAGACCTCATGACCGGGCACGGGCCGCGGGGTGAAGCCGGCCGCCACCGAGGCGTCGGGAGCGCCCGATGGGCCCGCCGCCGTGCGGTCCGGCGCTCGGCCACCGAGCAGCAGAGATCCGCCGATCGCCAGGATCGCGACAACGACGGGGAGCACGACGATCCCGGATGGATGGACACCGCCCCGGCGCGGCGGCGGCGGATGCGCCATCGACGGATGGTTCCACGTCGTCATCGCGGTCAGTCTGCCCTGTCGTGGCAAATCGGGCGCGCGGGGGATTCGTCAAGTATTCTTGATGTACGGAGCGACGACATCGAGGCCGACATCGGCCACCACGACCGTCCCCGCGCGCACGAGGACCGACACCTGCCGAACCGGGCCGATGGAACGCCGCAGGGACCGACGCCCGGGGACGTCGTCCCCGAGCCTGCACCCCAACTGGAGGGTGGCGAGGAGCTCCTGACGGTGCTCCGCGGGATCGGCTCGGTCATGTTCCTGACGTCCGCGCGGCTCATCGTCGCCCGCCACGGGCTGGAACGGCGGCCACGGAGCGGAATCCAGGCGTTCGCCCTCGGCGACATCCGCGAGATCCGGATCGAGCGTGGCAGCGGTCCGTCCGGTCGGGTCGTCGTGTCGACCGGCAGGGATCAGGAAGTCGTCAGCATGTTCTTCGAACCGCGATCGCTCGACGTGGCCCGGGAGCTGATCGCCGCGGCTCGCCTGCAGATCACCCGGCTCCGGCGCATCGCGGCGAAGGGTTCCGAAGGGCCGACCGGCCTGATCGGCCGATCCTGACAGACGGTCGGCGGGCCCTGGGCAGGACCCGCCGACCTGATTCCGTTCCCGACCGACCGGCGAGTACGTCCCTTGCGCCGCGAAGTTTGGGCAGTTCAACGATGGTGATGGTCGCCGGCCGGTCGGGGTCGGGAGTGATCCGATGGGCTTTCTCCCCCGATTCGTCTCCTACTTCGGATACGGTACAGGGCCTCCCTCTGCCAGGACGGTCGCTGCCGACACGGCGAGCGCGGCCGCTGCCATGAGGATGGACGCGATGATGGAACGGGCTCGGCGAAGGTCCACGGTGTGCTCCTGTCCGCCCGAACCCGAGGCGCGAGGAAGCACGGGTCATCTTGGTGCGTTCTGGTGCGGTCTGCAAGTATTTAGAAACCTAGCGTGCCGTCAGGGAGGGCCAGGTCGGCCTGGCGCGCGATCCCGCGGGCGGGCATACCGGGTCAATCGCCACTTGAACAACCGCGTATGATCCCGCGCATGACAACGGATGTCGCCCGCCAGACGCGGAAGCGACCGAGCCTTGCCGCCGAGGATCGCGATCTCGCGAAGCAGGTCGGCGCTCGCCTGAAGGCCGCCCGGACGCGAGCGGGCCTGACCCAGCGCCAGCTGGCCGAGCCGCGCTACACGAAGGCCTACATCAGCGCCCTCGAGAACGGGCTGATCAAGCCGTCGATGGCCGCCCTGCGATTCCTTGCCCGCCGGCTCGGGACCGTTCCGGAGGCGTTCCTCGCCGACGCCGACACGCACTGGGAGCGCCTCGACGCCGAGCTCAGGCTGGCCGCCGGTGACTGGCAGGCCGCGCTCGATCGGTTCCAGGTGATCCTCGACACGGATCCCCAGGGCGTCGGCCGGGGGTTGTGCCAGCTGGGGATGGCCGAGGCGACGTACCGCCTCGGTCGGCCGTTCGACGCGATCGGCCACGCGACCGAGGCGCGCGAGCTGTTGACGGCGGCGAATCGAATCGCCGAAGCGCAGCGGGCGACGTACTGGCTCTCGGCGGCCCACCACTCGGCGAATGACCCCGTCCGCGCTCGAATGCTCCTCGAAGAGCTCCTCGCGACCATGACTCCGGCGACGGCCGACCCGGATCTCCGAGTCAGGGTCCTTGTCGCCCGCGCATCGAACGCCTCGATCGAGGAGGAGCCAACTGTGGCGATCGGGCTCCTCGAGGAGGCGCGCTCGATCGGCGCCGATCTCGACGATCGTCGTCGGGCGACGCTGCTCTACTCGCTGGCGCAGTCGTACCGGCTGGCCGGTGACCTCGAAGGAGCGGTCCGAACCGGAACCGAGAGCCTGGCGCTCTGGAAGGCGATCGATTCCCGCGCCGAGGCCGCCGGGATCGAGAACGAGCTCGCGCTCGTCTACCTCGCCCTCGGCAACGTCGCAGAGGCGGAGCGCCACCTGGCGGCCGGCCGCGACGACATGCGGGCGGCGGGAGATGAATTCCGGATGGCGTTCCTCACCAACACCGAAGCCCAGATCGCGCTCGAGAAGGGCGACGTCGAAGGTGCCGAACGGCTGTCGAAGGAGGCGCTGGACCTCGCCGAGCGGACGGGCAACACCCGCGCTCGGTTGACGGCGCTCCTGATGGCCGCCCGCGCAGCCCGCCGGCGCGGAGACATGAACGAGGCAACCACACTCCTGGAATTGGCCTCGACACTGGCCGAGTCGGCCCCGCCGAGCCGCCTCCGCGAGGTGCTGACGGAGTGGAGCGAGCTCGCGGCCGAGTCAGGCGACCATGCTCGGGCCTACGAGCTGACGAGGCGGGCGCTGGCGATCCGCTGAGGACGGGCTCCCCTACCCAGCCGACACCGAACGACCCGGTCCTCTTCGGACCGGGTCGTCGAGCGTCGTCGCCTGGGGCGTCAAGCGTAGAAGTCGTTCACGAGCCGGGTCCGGCTGCCGTAGCGCCAGACGCCGATCCCGAGGTAGATGTACTTCGGATTCTTGATGTTCCGCCAGTGGCCGCCGTTGGTCGCCTTTTCGGCCTGGAAGTACCGGTGTGACGCGAGGACCCCGGCCTTGGCCGACGAGTAGCCATCGCGGCAGCCGATGTTCTCACCCCACGTGTAGTGGTAGTAACCGGCCCGCCGGAGTCGATAGCCCGGGTCATGGTCGGCGTAATGCGAGCAGATGCCCTTGACCGCAAGGAGCTTCGCATAGGGCCGTGAGACCCGATCCGAGATGCCGGTCGAGTAGCGCAGCGGGCGAACGTAGGCGCTGTAATGGCCGCTGCCATAGCCGCGACATGTGCCGTCCGCCAGCACCCAGCCGCCGGTCCGCGTGCAGTTGACGAGCGCGAGGTCGTACTGCTCGACCGTGTACCACGGCTTGTCGATCGTCGTGACGGCCAGCGCGTCTGCGCGACCCACCGAGGGGACGATCCCCAGCAGCGCGACGAGTGACGACGCGATCGCGAGCCCGACGAGATGTCGGGTGCGAGAGTGGGGGGACGCCCGATGGGCGCCGTGGTTACCAAGCAAGACTCCTGCCTCCTGTCTACCGGACGCCGCGGCGAGGACACGGCGAGGATGGACGCAGCCGGACGGGCAGGGCAGGCCGCGCGGAAGCACAGCATGGGAGCGGACGGGGGCGCGATGACGGTGGCCGGCGGATGCCGAGCGGGTGAGCCTGCCCGGGGCGGCGAGTGCGGATTGGTCTCCTGACGAAGGACCTCGCGAACGAAGTCTTCCACATCCAGGCAAATCCGGCATCCCCCGGATCGACCAGGTCCAGGCAGCCGTCAGTCCCTGCCTCGGGCGTCCGGATCGGCGCGTGACCATCGATCGCGGTCTCCGCGAAGTCTCCCCGACTGGCTCACAGCTCCTTCACATCTGCAGTCCACGATCGGCATCAGCAGCGCAATCGCTCGACCGGACAGTCGAGCCGCGGCACCGAAAGTGAGCACAGCATTCCCATGAACGGTCGCACCATCGCTCGCGTCCTCCTCCTCGTCGTCCTGATCGCTGGAGCGATCGGGCTCGGCGTCACCGCCTACGATGCCGGGCTCTCCGCAGGCCTCGCCCAGAACGGCAACATCGTCGTGGCGCCCGGTTATCCGGTCGCCGGGTACTACGGCTGGGGCTTCGGTCACGGCTTCGGGTTCTTCGGCTTCCTGGGCGGGCTCCTCTTCCTGTTCCTCCTCATCGCCCTGATCCGCGCGGCCTTCGGCGGTCCGCGCCGGGGCTGGGGCGGTGGCTGGGGCGGCGGTCACGGCCACGGCTGGTATCCCGGCGGGTGGCGTGACGAGCAGGGGCGGACGTGGGAGGACCGGGCTCGCGAGGCCCACGATGCCTGGCATCGGGACCACCCCGACGACCCCAACCGGCCGGATCGTCCGGCAGCCGGTTGAGCCGCGAGGCTCACCGCTCCTCCCCAATCGCGGCGCCGGGTCCCAACCGGGACCCGGCGCCGCTTCGTCCCTAGGATGGCCACAACATGAGGACGATCCTCGTCGTCGACGACGAGCCCCGCATCGCCGACCTGGCTCGGGACTATCTCGAGCACGCCGGCTTCGCGGTGCGGACCGCCGGCACCGGCGAGGCGGCACTCGACATCGTCCGCCGCGACAGGCCGGACCTCGTCGTCCTCGACCTGGGCCTGCCGGGCGTCGACGGGCTCGACGTGACCCGCGCGATCCGCCGCGACTCCAGCCTTCCCCTGATCATGCTCACGGCCCGTGACGACGAGCTCGACAAGCTGCTCGGCCTCGAGCTCGGCGCCGACGACTACGTCACCAAGCCGTTCAGTCCGCGCGAGCTGGTCGCCCGCGTCCGGGCGGTCCTCAGGCGGGTCGATGCGGGGCCCGACCGCGCCGTCGCCGAGGTCATCCGCGCGGGCGACCTGACCCTCGACCTGCCCCGAATGCGGACGGAGCTCGCCGGCCGCTCGATCGATCTGACGCCGACCGAGTTCGCGCTCCTCGCCGCGCTCGCCCGCCAGCCGGGCCGGATCTTCACCCGGTCACAGCTCCTCGATGCGGTCCACGGCGTCGCATTCGAATCGTACGAGCGGGCGATCGACACCCACATCAAGAACATCCGCCGCAAGCTCGAGCCCGATCCGCGCCGGCCCGTCCACGTCCTGACCGTGTACGGGGTCGGCTACCGCTTCGCCGACGAGCGCCCGTGAGCCGCCGTCCGACCGGCCGGAGGCACGCGCGGTGGGGTCCGCCGTGGGCCGGGGAGCGGCCCGCGTGGTGGCCCGCCGACGAGCGCTGGCCGCCCCGCGGTCGGCCACGGCCATGGCGGGGCTTCGGCTGCCTCTTCGGCTTCCTGTTCGTGATCGGCGTCCTCGGGCTGGTCTCGATCGCGGCCAGCGTCGTCGGCGGGGTCATGGCCGCGCCCGGCATCCCCGGTCATGTCATCCGCCTCACGGCGCTCCTCGTGACGATCGTCGTGGTCAGCGCGATCATCCGCGCCGGCACGACGATCCGCGGCTCGGGCAACGTCCTGGACGAGCTCGTCGATCAGGCGGCGCGGGTCGAGGCCGGCGACTACAGCGCCCGGGTCGACGTTACGGGCCCCGCGCCTGGGCCCGTTCGCGACCTCGTCCGCGGCTTCAACACGATGGCCGCGCGGCTCGAGGCCGACGAGGCCCAACGCCGGAGCCTGCTCGCCGATGTCACGCACGAGTTGCGGACGCCGCTCACGGTCATCGCCGGCAACGTCGAGGCGATCCTCGACGGGGTCCATCCCGCGGACGAGGCCCACCTCGACGCGATCCTCGAGGAGACCCGGGTGCTGAGCCGGCTCGTCGAGGACCTCCGGACCCTCGCTCTCAGCGAAGCCGGCTCGCTCTCGCTCCACCGCGAGCCGACCGACCTGGACGTGCTCTGTGCGGAGGTCGCGATGTCGTTCGCGGCCGCAGCCGACGCGGCCGGAGTCAGCCTCGGAACGGAGGTCGACGACGACGTTCCGCTGGCCGATGTCGACCCCGTCCGGATCCGCGAAGTACTCGGCAACCTCGTCTCGAACGCGATCCGGCACACGCCATCCGGAGGGCGTGTCTCGATCGCCGGGCGGCGCGGACGGACCGGGCACGGCGAACGCGGCGCGGCCGAGCGAATCGAGCTCGTGGTGAACGACACCGGCCCCGGGATCGATCCGGCGCTCCTGCCGCACGTCTTCGAGCGGTTCGCCCGCGGCCAGGGCTCGACCGGGACCGGCCTCGGGCTGTCCATCGCGCGCGGC
>VBFG01000010.1 GCA_005882635.1 Chloroflexota bacterium
GGATTTCCCGCCTCAGGACTCGCTCTACCACTCCTATGCCGAGATGGTCAGCGAGATCCACGCCGTCGAAGCGGCCCATCCGGACATCGTCCACGTCTTCAGCATCGGCAAGAGCTACCAAGGTCGCGACATCTGGGCGGCGAAGATCAGCGACAACGTCGCGACCGACGAGCCCGAGCCGGAGATCATGTTCGACGCGCTCCACCATGCCCGGGAGCACCTCACGGTCGAG
>VBFG01000055.1 GCA_005882635.1 Chloroflexota bacterium
ATTCCACGTCCTCCAATTGTCATCAAGGACCTTCCTGATCGTTCCGTCGATCTTGAACTCCCACTGACGAGTGCCGCCTGTGTAGTGGAGGTAGACCTCGAACGTGTGCGGCAGATTGTCCGCCTCGGCGATGAACTGGGGAAATGGGTTGTGCAACAGGTCGTTGGAGTTTCCAAACGCGTAGAAGTAGACAACTTTGTTCCAGTGAGAACTGTCGATGCCGGACACGGCACACCCGGTTGAGTTCTGGCATTTGATATAGCCAACTTGAACAATACTGTCGCCTCCGGCCGGACCGCCCGGATTGGGCCCTTCGATTGCCACCCAGGCTGAGGACGAGGACTGCTCAGGACGAATGAACGGGATTCCTGGATCTTGGCAGAGGGTGTAGTTGTAATACGAGATCCAACCCGTGACCTTCGTGACCCAGGTGGTCACTGTCTCACTGTCCCGCGCCACCCACGTATTGTCAGCCGCCTGCAAGATGTCACAGGTGGCGTTATATGCCGCTCCCACAGGTGGGGCCACGAAGAGTGATGAGATGAGGATCAGAGCCGTAGTAATGACGACTCTGCCGTGCGCCCACAGCAACCGCTCTCATGGGATTACGACCGTTATGGTCTCGCCGCTAGAGGCGTCGGTGACACCGAAGGTGCCTTGCTTCGTCAACATGTCGAACGACGATCGACACGCTGCGGCCCCATCGTCAACATGGGCAGCTACAGCCTCCCAGTGAACGATCAGTGGGATCTCACAAACCGTCCGATCGCCGCGCAGCAAGCCGCGAGCGATGACGGCATAGACGAGCACGTTGTCGTCCCCTGTCAGGTCGCCATCCTTCATCGAGATCGACGTGTTCGATAGGGTCTTGGCGCACCAGTCTTCGAGAAACTTGTTCGCGATCGTGACGCAGTCTCCGTCGCCCGAATACGTTTTGCCCTCGCCTGACTCGAGTACCGTTTTCATCGTTCGGTCTGACAGCGGAGGGACGTCAACTGGCGGCGAATCAGTCTTGGCTGGCGCTGATGGCGCGGTCGATGGCTCGGGTTGGGCGGTACTTGCGGCCCCTCTATTCGACACACATGCGACGAACGAGCACGCCAGTACCGCCGTCACGAGCACCTGCTGGGTCCGCATCGGAACCACCCCCTTGGATCCTTGTGCCGTCTATGCACTCCGGAACCTCGGTTTGAACTCTAGCCATGGCGGGACGAGAGTCAAGCTTTTATTACCAGGGTCGACAGGACCCACGACGGCTGCCGCTGAGCCGGAGAGGACATGCCCCGGGCGACATGTAAACCGCGTGGCGATGTATCCGGCAATGTCACCAGATCGACAGTTGAGATTCAGGCGGGCGATCTAGCCGCAACCCTCTAGATCGACGATGCGTACGACCTCGTGGATGCGACTGTCACCGCGGCGCACGAAGGCGGCCCGAATTGGCAAGTGACTTCGAGACTCCCACCGTTGATTACCATCACCACGGCCTGGGCGGTGGTATCGACCGTGGCCTCGTGGAAACGTCCGTCATGAAGCGCAAGACGCGGATCAGTCGGGAGCGCGGCGAGCTCTAGGGGAATCCTTGGATCGAGGCGCTGGCCAGGCGGCATCACGGCAGGGTACAGGTCGTGGCGTCGCCGAGTGTGCTGTTACCACGTGATCAGTCGAAGCGCTCCGCGCGGGCGAGGCGCCCCCCTGGGTGAGCCGGAATGCCGCCACGGTGCGGCGTTGGAGTACGGCCGGCGTTCGAGTTTCCGCCGCGGTCGCGGTCGTCTCGCGGGCGATCGGAGCGCCCGCGCTGATCGAAGCCGCGCTCCTGGCGATCACCACCGGTCCAGCCGGGTCGGCGGCCGTTCCCGATGCCGCTGCCCGCCGGTGCCGGGCGGCGCGAGCCGCTCTGGCCCGGGCGAGGGCCGCCGTTGTTCGGCCGGCCGCGACGCGGGCCAGCTGAGCCGCTGCGGAACGGAGCGCCTCCGCCGGCGACGCGAACGACATCGTGGCGCGACGGCGGGCCGCCAGCGCCAGGAGCACCGACGTGGCCGACCGGTCCGTGGTTGACGACGGCCGGCCGGCGATCCCGGTGCGCCTCGGGCCGAGCCCGACCCACGCCCTGCGCCGGGCCGGCGAACCGCGGCCCACCCGACCGCCGGCGGATGGGCTCCGGCCGGATCGATCGGTCGGGCTCGAAGCCCGGGATCACTTCGGTCGGGATCGAGCGACCGAGCAGCCGTTCGATCTCCCGGAGGAGCGGCGCCTCGTCGACACAGACGAGCGAGATCGCGTCGCCCGTCGAGCCGGCCCGCCCGGTCCGGCCGATGCGGTGGACGTAGTCCTCGGCGACCATCGGCAGCTCGAAGTTCACGACGTGCGGCAGCTCTTCGATGTCGAGCCCCCGCGACGCGACCTCGGTCGCGACGAGGATGTCCGCGCGACCGGCCTTGAAGTCGTCGAGCGCACGGACCCGCTGGCCCTGGCTCTTGTTGCCATGGATCGCAGTCGCCCTGATCCCGTCCCGGACGAGCTGCTCGGCCAGGCGGTTCGCGCCGTGCTTGGTCCGGGTGAAGACGAGGGCCTGCTCGATCCGTCCGGTCCGGACGAGCCTGCTGAGGAGCTCACGCTTGCGCTCGCGGTCGACCGGATGGACGACCTGCGTCACGAGGGCGGTCGGCGTGTTGCGTGGCGTGACCTGGACGGTGGCCGGATTGCGGAGGATGCCGCGAGCGAGGGATCGGATGTCGTCGGAGAACGTCGCCGAGAAGAGCAGGTTCTGGCGCTCCGCCGGCAGGAGCGCGAGGATCCGCCGGATGTCGCGGATGAACCCCATGTCGAGCATCCGGTCGGCCTCGTCGAGGACCAGGACCTCGACCGTCGACAGATCGATCGTGCCCTGCCCGGCGTGGTCCAGGAGGCGACCCGGGGTCGCCACGACGATCCCGGGCCCTGCCCGCAGGGCCCGCACCTGGGGCTCGAACCCGACGCCGCCGTAGATCGCGACGGACCGGATCCGGCGGTGGCTGCCGTAGGTTCGGACGCTCTCCTCGACCTGGAGCGCCAGCTCGCGCGTCGGGGTCAGGACGAGGGCACGGATCGGCGGGCGCGGGGTCGCGTTCCGGTCGCGCTTCGCGGCCGGTGTCGCGGGCGCCTGCCACCCGGCCGTGCGGGTCGCATTCAGGCGCTGGAGGATCGGCAGGACGAACGCCGCAGTCTTGCCGGTGCCGGTCTGGGCGCCGGCCAGCAGGTCGCGGCCGGCGAGGACGATCGGGATCGCCTCGCGCTGGACGGGGGTGGGCTCGATGTACCCCTGGTCCGCGACGGCGCGGAGCAGCTCGGGCGTCAGCCCAAGGGGATCGAAGGACATGGGGAACGGTGACTCCTGACGGGGGCCCTCCCGCACGTGGCGGGGCCCGGTCAGGGCACGGTTGGATCGGGATCAGCGGTTTCGGGACCGGGGCGCCGACCGGAGCGCCCATCGAACACGAGGTGCGCATCCTACCGGATCAGGCGATGACCGTCACATCCTCGGCCGTCAGCGGCGTGGCCGGCGGTCCTCCCGGACGCCCGCCGGCGCCTCCGAATCGAGTCCCAGCGGCCCGCGCCACGGCCCGACCAGCGCGTCGAACGCGTTCGCCGAGAAGCCATGGCGCAGGACGAGGGCGTGGATCGCCCGCTCGAGCGATCGCCGCGCGGCCGGCGGAACCGGTGCCGCGAGGGCACCGAGCGCGTCCCGGCGGGCGAGCTCCGATGAGACGCGGAGCGCGTCGTCCTCGTCCGGCCGGAGGCCGCGTGGCCAGGGTGGCCCGCCACGACCGATCCCATCGGCCGCCGCCGACGTGGCGACGCGTCGGAGCTCGTCCGCCGGGGATCGGCGCAGCGCGTCGATGGCCCGGCTGACCGCGCGCCCGTTCGGCCCATAGCGGGGCTGGTCGACCGCCGCGCTCCAGCCGCGCGTCAGCCGTTCGCGAACGCGCTCGCGGAAGTCGCCGGACAGATGCTCGTCGAGGAATGCGGCGAGGATGATCTCCTGGCCGTATCCGACTGCTGAATCGCGCACGCCGGGGTTCCAGCGGACGGCCCGCGGGAGGCGCTCGTGGACGCGCTGCTCGACCGACTCGACCTTCGTCAACAGCTCCGGTGACAGGAAGCGGGCGATCGACGCCACGAACGCGATCGGCGGCGTCTCTGCCAGGGTCAGGCGGTCCAGCTCGTCGGGCGTCAGGCGCTCGATCCGATCGAGGTGGCGGGCGAGCGCCTCCTCGGCGTCGGCGGGTCGCCGGCGTAGAGGTCGCGCCGGAGGCGGGCTCGATGGTGGCCGGCGCGCCGACGACGGCCGGGCCCCGGCGCGGCTGGCGCCGATCCCCGACCGCCCCGCGATGCCACTCGGGTGCCGCTCGCGGTCATAGCGGACGCGAAGGTCCGGGTCGGACAGCCAGTCGTGGGCGACGTTGATCCGCTTCGCCCGGTCCTCGGCTTCTGGCGACGGACCCGCGACGTCAGGGTGGTGGCGCTTGAGCAGCGCCCGCCAGGCGACCTCGACGGCCTCGAACGACGCGTCGACCGACAGCTCCAGCCGGGCATAGAGATCGTCACGCGGCAGCAGCGGTCGGGGCGGCATCGCCCGGTCATCCTAGCGATGGCGCCAGGGACCGAGCGCTACGAGCCGCGGATCAGGGCCTCGACCTCCCCGACCGGCCGGGTCGATCGCTCCCCGGTCGCCCGGTTCGTGACCTCGACCCCGCCAGCGGCCAGCGACCGCGGCGAGACCGTCAGGATCCACGGCATGCCGAGCAGCTCGGCGTCGGTGAACTTCACGCCCGGCGACTCGTCGCGATCGTCATACAGGATGTCGCGCCAGTAGCCCGCCCCCTGGGCGACCTCGTGCAGGCGCTCGGCCACCTCCGTGACCCGCGTCTCCCTCGCGCCACCGATCGCGACCAGGTGCGCGGCGTAGGGCGCGACCTCCTCCGGCCAGACCATTCCTTTCTCGTCGTGGTGCGCCTCGACGATGCACGCCACGTTGCGCCCGAGCCCGATCCCGTACGAGCCCATGACGATGGGGTGGCGCTGGCCGTCCTCGCCAAGGTAGGTCGAACCGAACGCGACGGTGAAGTCGGTGCCAAGCTTGAAAATGTTGCCGACCTCGATGCCCTTGCGGAGCTTGACCGGCGAGCCGCAGTTCGGGCACGGATCGCCCTTGCGCGCGTTCGTAATGTCCGCCATCACGTCCGGCGTGTAGTCGCGCGGGACGTTCACGTTCTTCACGTGCCAGCCCACCCGGTTCGCCCCGGCCACGAGATTCCGCGAGCGGGCGACCAGCTCGTCCACGACGACGACGGCGTCGCGGGCGCCGAGGGGCGAGCCGTAGCCGGCTTGCATCCCACGGGCCGTGATCTCCTCGACCGTCGCCGGCCGGAGCCCACCGGTCGCCTTGATCGCGTTGACCAGCTTCGTCTCGTTCACGTCGTAGTCGCCGCGGACGATTGCGACGACGAACCGGCCGTCGCCGGTTACGAAGAACGCCGCCTTCGCGGTCTTCGCCTTCGGAATGCCGAGGAAGTTCGCGAGTGCCTCGATGGTCGTCGCCTCGGGCGTCTCCACGTCCTCCATCGGCAGGAGCTCTTCGGGCTCCGGATCGCGCTTGCCGACCTCCGCGATCTGCTGGTTGTCGGCGAAGTCGCCGTTGTCGCACAGGACGAGCGTGTCCTCGCCGAACTCGTTGAGGACCATGAACTCGTGGGCCGCGGTGCCGCCCATGATCCCGACGTCCGAGCGGACGGCGATCGCCTCGAGTCCCAGCCGCTCGAAGATCTTCACGTACGCTGCATAGTGCTTGCGGTAGCTGACGTCCAGGCCGGCGTCGTCGAGGTCGCACGAGTACGAGTCCTTCATCACGAACTCGCGGACCCGGATGAGCCCACCGCGTGAGCGCGGCTCGTCGCGGAACTTCGTCTGGAAGTGGTAGACGATCATTGGCAGCTGGCGGTAGCTCTGGACGAGGTCGCGCAGCAGCAGCGCCACGACCTCCTCGTGGGTCATCGCGAGGACCAGGTCGCGTTCGCCGCGGTCCTTGAAGCGGACGAGCTCCGGCCCGATCTTGAAGTAGCGGCCGCTCTCCTTCCAGATCTCCGCCGGGTGGACGACGGGCATCTCCAACTCCTGCCCGCCGATCGCGTTGATCTCCTCGCGGATGACCTGCTCGACCCGGTCGCTCACCCTCTTGCCGAGGGGCAGCAGCGAGTAGATGCCGCTCCCGAGCTGGCGCAAGTAGCCCGCGCGCAGGAGCAGCCGATGCGACGGCATCTCGGCCTCGGACGGATCGTCGCGGAGGGACGCGAAGAAGAGCTGGCTCAGGCGCATCGCGGAAGGATAGCGGCGGCGCCCGGGTGCCCGCGTGGCGCGGGCTCGGGCCGCCCGCGGGCGCGGGTGACCCTGCTAGCCTTCCGGTCGTGCCCAACGACCTGACGCTGTTGCTGTTGGCCGTTCTCGGGCTGGCCGTCCTCTTCGACTACATCAACGGCTTCCACGACACCGCGAACGCGATCGCGACATCCGTCTCGACGCGCGCCCTCCGGCCGGAGCACGCGATCCTCATGTCCGCGACGGCCAACTTCGTCGGGGCGCTGACCGGGACGGCGGTCGCGAAGACGATCTCGTCGGGCCTCGCCGACACGCCGGCCGGCGCCGACGGGCAGACGATCGTTGCGGCAGCCCTCGTCGGGGCGATCGTCTGGAACCTGGTTACCTGGCGGCTGGGGATCCCGAGCTCCTCGAGTCATGCCCTGATCGGCGGCCTCCTGGGAGCGGTCATCGCCTCGATCGGCGCCCAGGCGATCAAGATCGACGGCGTCATCGGCAAGGTCATCGTGCCGCTCGTCCTGTCGCCGATCCTGGGCATCGCGATCGGGTTCACGGCGATGGTCGTGATCCTGAACGTTTTCCGACGGGCCAACCCACGGCGAATCAACGAACGATTCCGGCGGTTGCAGATCGTGTCGGCGGCGTTCATGGCCTTCAGCCACGGCTCGAACGATGCCCAGAAGACGATGGGGATCATGACCCTGGCCCTGATCGCGGCCGGCGCGCTCCCGGCCGACGCGAGCATCCCGCTGTGGGTCATCGTGCTTGCTGCGTCGGCGATCTCCCTCGGCACCGCGGCCGGCGGCTGGCGGATCATCAGGACGATGGGCCAGCGGGTCGTGAAGCTCGACCCGGTCCACGGGTTCGCCGCCGAGACGACCGCCGCGTCGATCATCCTGACGGCATCGCATTTCGGGATGCCGGTGTCGACGACCCACGTGATCTCCAGCGCGATCATCGGGGTTGGATCGAGCGATCGCCTGTCGGCGGTCCGTTGGGGCGTCGCCGGCAACATCGTGATCGCCTGGATCCTGACGATCCCGGCCTCGGCCGCTGTGGCCGCCGTGGCCTACCTGGTGCTGTCGCCGATCCTCTGAGCCGCCTCGCGCTCGACAGCGGCGACGATGCTCCACCGGATGGGATTCGCCGCCAATGAGCACGGCATCCGCGCGAACGGTTCCGATCTCGGGGAGGGGCGTATGCGCCGGAGTGGAATTTGATGCCGAGCCGCATCAATGCGGCTGAGCCCTCGAGCACCTCAGGTCCGGGCCGGCGCCTCGGACGGGCGGCGGAAGACGTAGCCCACGCCCCGGACCGTGTGGATGAACTGCGGCGCAGTGGCGTCGTCCTCGAGCGTCGAACGGAGCCAGTGGACGTGGACGTCGACCGTCCGCGTCTCGCCCGCGTAGTCGTAGCCCCAGACGTGCTCGAGGAGCTGGTCGCGGGTGAACGCCTGCCCGGGGTTGCGGAGCAGGAACGCCAGCAGCTCGAACGCCTTCGGCTTGATCGGCAGCGCCTGTCCGTCGCGCAGGAGCCGGTGCCCGGCGAGGTCGACCTGGACGCGCCCGAGATCGACGATCGACGGCCCGTTGACCGACGTCGCCGCCTGCTCGGACCGGCGGAACAGCGCCCGGATCCTCGCCGAGAGCTCCCGCAGCGAGAACGGCTTCGTCACGTAGTCGTCCGCGCCGAGCTCGAGCCCGACGACCTTGTCCAGCTCGCTGTCCTTCGCGGTCAGCATGACGATCGGCACGCCGGACTCGGCACGGATGATCCGGCAGACCTCGATCCCGGACAGCTCGGGCAGCATCAGGTCGAGGATGACGAGGTCCGGTCGGTCGGCTCGGAACCGGGCGAGGGCGGCCCGACCATCGGCCGCCTGGACAACCTGGAATCCCTCGGCCTCGAGCGCCTCGGCGAGCGTCTCGCGGAGCGTGGTCTCGTCTTCGACGACGAGGATCGTGCGGGCCATCGACTCCGAATCGTATCGAGGCGTGTTAACGGACGGTTCCGGGCAACCGAAGCGCCCGTGCCGTCATCAACGCTTCGGCTGCTCGGCGAACACCTCGGTGAAGGATCGGCAGCGCCCGTCGGCGTCGAACTCGAGCAGGAAGACGTTGTGGTAGATCACGCGAACCGCGTGCTGCGGCCGACCCCGACCGCTCGATCCCCGTCGACCGCGAACGCCTCGTACCGTCCCTCGTAGGTCCCCTCGGCATCGCGGCCGCTCGCCACACCATCGGGCGCGACCCAACTCTTGACGATCGAGTCGCGGCCGTGCATGACCGCCGAGCCCTCGTCCCAGGGGTGGTAGCGGTAGGTCGCATCCGCGGCGAAGAGCTCGCCGATCTCCGCCGGGTCGTAGGTCTCCCAGGCGCGGCTGTACCGATCGAGCCAAGCCTGGACGGTGGGTCGATCCATCGTCTCGCCTCCTAACGGCCGTCGAGCGCTGCCCGGGCGGCATCGAGTCGCGCCAGGGTTCGCTCCCGACCCAGCGCGACCAGGGTGTCGAACAGGGGTGGCGTCGCGGTCCGCCCGGTCGTCGCAACGCGGATGGCCATGAACAGGTCGCCGGCCTTCCAGCCGCGCTCCTCGACGAGGGCCCGGAGCGGCGGCTCCAGCTCGTCGGCCTCCCAGGTCACGCCGTCGTGGGCGGCCAGAACATCACGGGCTGCCGTCAGGCCCTCACGCGTCGCAGCCGGGTCCCAGCGCTTCGGCACGAGGACCGCCGGATCGACCGGGACGTCGTCGGTCCAAAGGAACCCCACGAGATCGACGATCGCGGCCAGCGTCGGCAAGCGCTCCTGGACGATCGGCAGGAGCGCCACGACCTCGTCGTCGGTCGGCATCCGGCCGATCCGTCCGTCGTCGACCGCGGCCTGGAGGAACGGCCGCAGCCGGTCGACCAGGTCGTCGGGCGCCAGCTTCCGGATCCATTGCCCGTTCAGCCACTCGAGCCGCTCGCGGTCGAAGCGGGCTCCGCCCTTCTGGACCTTCGTGAGCTCGAACCGGGCGACGACGTCGTCGAGCGACAGGATGTCCTCCTCGGTGCCGGGGCTCCAGCCGAGGTAGGCGAGGTAGTTGACGAGGCCCTCGCGGATGAAGCCCTGGGCCCGATAGTCGTCGACCGCCGTCTGGCTCTTCCGCTTGCTCATCTTCGTCCCGTCCGGGTTGAGGATCAGCGGCAGGTGGGCGAAGACCGGGACGGGATGGCCGAGCGCCTCGTAAATGAGGATCTGCTTCGGCGTATTGCTGACGTGGTCCTCGCCGCGGATCACGTGGCTGATCTCCATCGCGGCGTCATCGACGACGACGGTGAAGTTGTAGAGGGGCGTCCCGTCGGCGCGGACGATGACGAAGTCGCCGCCGAGGTTCGCCGTGTCGATCTCGATCCGGTCGCGCACGACGTCGTCCCAGCCGACGACGCCGGGCCGGACCCGGAACCGGGTGGCCGGTCGGCGACCTTCCGCCAGGCGGGCTGACCGCTCGTCGGCCGTCAGGTTCGCGCAGCGGCCGACGTAGCGCGGCGGCTGCTTCGCCGCCTCCTGGGCCTTCCGGTCGGCCTCGAGCTCCTCCGGCGTGCAGAAGCAGGGGTAGGCGTCGTCGGCGGCCAGGAGGCGCTCGGCGGCCGCCCGATACCAGTCGAGGCGCTCCATCTGGCGGTACGGCCCATACGCCCCGATGTCGCCGCCGCCCGCGACGTCGGGGCCCTCGTCCCAGGTGATCCCGAGCCAATGGAGGCCGCCGATGATGTCCTCCTCGTAGGCGGTCGTGTTGCGGGCGACGTCGGTGTCCTCGAGGCGGAACACGAATGTGCCGCCGACGTGGCGGGCGTAGAGGAAGTTGAAGAGCGCCGTACGGGCGGTCCCGATGTGGAGCTGGCCGGTCGGGCTGGGCGCGATCCGGACGCGGATCGTGGGGTCGGGCATGAGCGAGAGGGTAGCCGCTAGCGACGGATCGGGACTGCCGGCCGAGCTCGCATGCCCGTACGATCCGTCCATGAAGCTGCTTTCGGCGGGACCGGAGGCGGCGCCGGCGCGGTCGCCCGGATTGGCGTCCGATGGCGGACGTCGATCAGCGGTTCGGGACGCGATGGAAGAGGCTCGGGTCGGCGTTGCCCGGCAGGACGTGGACGAGCGATGCGGGCCGCAGGCCGAGGGTCGCCCGACCGCGCGGGCCGTCGAGCGTCAGCGAGTCGAGTGATTCGGACCGAGCCAGGACCGTGACCGGAGCACCGGGTGTCAGCGCACGGGCCTCCAGGTACGACAACAGCCCCGCGTCCTCCTCCGCCTCCTCGGTGATCCGGTAGATCGTCGCCCGCTGGCCTCCCTCGATCTGGCTGAGCGGCGTTCCCCGCGGACGCTGACGGGCCGTCTCGGCGTCGATCGGGTTGCCGTGCGGACAGGTCGGCGGGTGGCCGAGCATCTCGTCCAGCCGGGCTTCGACGCGCGGCGAGAGAGCGCCCTGGAGGCGCGCGGCCTCTTCGTCCGACTCGGCCCAGCCGAGGCCGATGACCGACGTGAGGAGCCACTCGAGCAAGGCGTGGCGGCGGAAGATCGTGTCGGCGGCCGCACGTCCGGCGGCCGTCAGGATGAGGTCTCGACCGTCCGCCTGGCGGACGAGCCCGTCGGCGACGAGTCGCCGGAACATCTCGCTCGCCGCCTGCGTGGAGACCCCGAGATGGCGGGCGATCTGGGCCGCCTTGACGTGAGACCCGTCGCCGGCCATCACCCGCAGTGCGAGGAGATATTCCTGCGCCGCGCTCGACAGGTCGTGCGAATCGTGCCGGCGGCTCATCGATCTCGGCGGCTCATCGCCGCATGGTACGCGCCGGTCAGTCGCGCTCGGGCCGGCTCAGGGCCGGGATCGCGATCGCGTACCCGACCCCCACCAGGTACGCGACGGCGAGCACGATCGCGAGAACCGATGCGCTCGCCTGGGGAACGCGCGCGCCGCCGCCGGCGCTCAGGACGATCGCGGCCGGGACGCCCGCGACGAGCGCGGCGATCGTTCCGTGAGCCGACCATGCCGCAACCCGCGGCAGGGCGACGAGCAGGAGGATGATCGCGGCGTGGACGATCCACGTCCCCGGTGACGAGAGCTCGCCGCACGACGCGGCGAACCGGCCGCAGCCCGTCTCCTCGCCGATCGCGACTGCG
>VBFG01000011.1 GCA_005882635.1 Chloroflexota bacterium
GTACTCGCGCAGCGACGGCAGCAGGCCCGCCGCCATGCGTTCCTTCTGGATCCGGAGTGCCATCACCGCGTCGGCGTCGCGCAGGGCTTCGGCGACCGACGTGGTGACGTGGAAGCGCCGCCCATCGGCTGCGCCGCGCACTCCCCACACATCGAACCCGCGGAGGAGCGTCGCCGGGCCGCACAGCCAGAGATCGGCGCCGGCGGCCGGCAGGGTCCAGATGTTGGACCGGGCGACCCGCGAGTGGAGCACGTCGCCGAGGATGGCGATCTTGCGACCCTCGAGCGATGCGCCTGGGCCGCCCGGCAGCCGCGACCGGAGCGTGTAGAGGTCGAGCAGCGCCTGGGTCGGATGGGCATGCCAGCCGTCGCCACCGTTGATGACGGATCCGGAGAACGTCTCGGCGGCGAGGTGCGGCGCACCTGACACCGCGTGGCGGATCACGAGCATCTGGGCACCGAGCGCCTCGACCGTCCGGACCGTGTCGACGAGCGACTCGCCCTTCGTCACCGACGACGTGGCTGCGGCGATGTTCACGACGTCCGCCGACAGGTTCTTGGCCGCGACCTCGAACGACACCCGGGTCCGGGTCGATGCCTCGTAGAACAGGATCGTCACGTTCCGGCCACGGAGCGCCGGCACCTTCGCGATGGGCCGAGCGAGGACCTCGCGCATCGCGTCGGTCGTTCGCATCACGAGCTCGATGTCGGCCCACGTCAGGACGTCGACGTCGAGCAGGTGGCGGTGGCGCCAGGCGACGGGCTGCTCGTGCGGCGGCGAATCGACGATCGGGACCGCGATGGTCGCGGCGCCGTCCTCGCGCTCCCGATCGGCCACGGTCATCCGACCGGCGCCGCCACGGCCGCGGTCGCGCGGTCGATCAGGACGGCGTCCTCGCCGTCGATCTCCTCGAGCTGGACCCTGACGACCTCCTCGCGGGAGGTCGGCACGTTCTTGCCGACGTGGTCGGCGCGGATCGGCAGCTCGCGATGGCCGCGATCCACGAGGACGGCCAGACGGATCGCCTGCGGCCGACCGAAGTCGACAAGGGCGTCCATCGCGGCCCGGATCGTCCGCCCCGTGTAGAGGACATCGTCGACGAGAACGACGGTGGCACCGTTGAGATCGAACGGCAGGTCGGTTCCCTTGACGACGGGCTGCTGGGCGATCAGCGACAGGTCGTCGCGGTAGAACGTGATGTCCAGCGCGCCGACCGGGATCGCGGCGCCCTCGTTGTCGGCGATCGCCGCCGCGATCCGACGGGCGAGCGGCACGCCTCGGCGCTGGATCCCGACGAGGGTGAGGCCGGCGGTTCCCACCTGCTTCTCGACGATCTCGTGGGAGATGCGGACCGTCGCCCGACGGATCTCGTCCGCGGTCATGATCTGGCGGCCGCTCATCGCTCCTTCCCGGGCCTCGCTGGGCGCTCATGCGGCCTCACTGGGCCGTCCGAAGGGTCGGCGCTCAGGATACCCGACGGGTCAGTACACCGAGACCGTCACCCAGGTCGTGCCCGCGTACCACGGGCAGCCGCAGACCGTGAAGAAGTCGGGCGTGTCGAGGTCGATGATGCGGTTCTTGCTCGGGTCGTAGATCGGGCCGTAGTCGGTGATGATCCGCTCGAGGCAGCCACCGGCCCCGCACACGATGATCGTCGTGCCCCGCGGCAGCCGCATGGCGGTCGTGCCATTCGCGTAGAACGTCCCGTAGCCGGTCAGCTTGTAGCGCGGTGGCTTGAGCGCCGAGCCGCTGTAGGAGGCGGGCAGCGACACCCGGGGCCGGCCGATCCGCGGAGCCGGCGGCGCGCTGCCGGCCTCGATGAACGTCGTCTCGGCGTCGATGGTGCCAGCCGACGCGTACCCGGAATCGAGAGGAGCCGCCGCGAGCTCGGCCGCCGCGAACGCCGGGACCTGGATCGACTGGAACGCGGACGGGTCGACGGCGGAGGCGGGCGTTGGCCCGGCCGACCCGGCGATTCCCGGCAGCGCTCCCAGGGCGAGGGCGGCGGTGAGCGCCGCGCCCGCGACCATCCTGGAGGGTCGCACGATCTCGGCACGATACTCGATCGATGGGCGGACCGGATCAGCGGATGACCAACACCTGGTCGGGGACCGTTTCGACGGTGCCGGCGCCCTGATCGGTCCAGGCGAGGACGAGGATCCGGCCGCCCGTGCCGGATCCGTCGGCGGCGGGCTCGGCCCAGACGAGCTTGCCGTCCGAGATCGAGAACCCTGCTGTTGCCGGCGTCTTGTCGAGGAGCGGCTTCTTCAAGTCGATGCGGCCGTCGAAGGGATCGACTGCGTACAGGCTCAGGACGCCGAGGTGCGGGTTCTCGGGATCCGCGATCCAGACCGCGAGCTTCCTCCCGGTCGACTCCCAGCGAGCGTCCCAATCATCGAGCTGACCGGCGGCGATCGTCGTCTCGTGCCGCGCCGCAGACTGGTCGCCGGAGAGCGGCGTCGACGCCGGCTCGTCGGAGGCCGCCGCAGCCGCAGGGCTCCAGTCGCCGATCACCAGGCGACCGGCCTTCGGGAGGTAGACGGGCGCGTCCGCCTTGAGTCTCAAGGAGCCGGTCCAGTACACCGCGCGCTGACCGCTCGGGTCGACCGATGGCAGCCACGTCCGGCCCGTCTGCGGGAGGGGGAGCTGCCTGCCGGTAACCGGATCGATGAGGAATGACACCGAAGCCCGGTCCGGCTCCTGGCCATTCGAGCGTGGCGTCTCGACGACCGAGCTGCCGACGGCCATCGTCTCGTCGACCCATGACCCGAACGACGAGCGATGGTCGCTGGTCACAGCTCGCGCGGCCGGGTCGCCGACCTTCCAGACGTAGATGTCCGGCCCCGCGGAGCCGTCCGCGGGCCGCGCGGTGAACGCGAACCAGTCGCCGTTCGTTGAATACGCAGCCGACTGACCGACGAGGACGACGTTCTCGGCAATCTCGACCGGGCCGCCCGGCGTGGACGACGGCGTCACGGGGATCGACGGCGGCGGACCGGACGACCCCACGGACTCCGTGGGAGCGATCGACGGCGTCGCCGATGACGTCTCGGACGGCGTGGGGCTGGGCTCGCTCGGCGTCGGACTCGCCTCCCCTGACGAGGTCGGAGCCGAGGATTCGCTGGGAGGCGGTGACGCATCGGGCGTGGACGACGGCAGTGGGACGACGGAGATCGACGCCGCCTGCGTCTGGTCCGCCTCGTTCACGACGATCAGCTGCGTTCGGTCGGGGTTTCCGAACACCGTCTGCGGGGTGGTCGTCAACTGGACGCCGGGCTCCTGGGCTGGAGTCGGCGCCGCGGTATCACACGAATTGGACGCCTTCGGGCACACCGACCGGACGTCGAGTCTCGTCACGCGATAGAGACCGTCCTGGCCCTTCTTGACGTAGTCGACGCGCTGGGCCACGACGATCGGCGTCGCGCCCGGCACGGCGGACTGCGCCGTCGTCGAACCGGCGCTGCCGGCGGCGGTCGTGACGCCACTCGGGTTGGGCGTCGCGTGACCGCCGCCGGGGGGAAGCTGGGAGGAGATCAGCGTCCCGACGACGACGGTCACGACGAGCGCCGCGACAAGTGCAGATGAGATGGCGAGCGGCCGTCGACCGATCCCGCCACCGGACCGCGCCCGATGGTCGCGGAACCGCGACTCGTGTTCGATCGCGGCGGCGGTTCGCGCCCACAGATCGCGCGGTGGCAGCGGCGCATGGTCCCGACCGGCGCGAAGCTGGAGGCGCTGTGCCTCGTACGCCTCGGCAGCCCGGCGGCAGTCGACGCACTCGGCCAGATGCTCGTCGAGCCAGCTCGCCTCGCCCGGCTCGAGGACGCCGTCGAGCCGGTCCGACAGAGCCGCGCGCGCCCGCGCATGGCTCGTGGACCAGTCATCCGGGCGACGACGGCGGCCGAACGTCATGGCGCGCCTCGCGAGGGCCGGTTCGCGGCGGCGCGGGCGTCGGCCTCGGAATCGGCGAGGGCCTCGGCGTCGCGTTCCGCGGCGAGGGCCTGGCGGAGGCTCTCCCGTGCGCGAGTGAGGAGGGCGCGAGCGGCAACGTGGCTGACACCGAGGGCAGCGGCCAGCTCGAGACCGGTCAGGTCGTGGAGCTCAGCGAGGAGGAGAGCGGCGCGCTGTCGTTCGGGGATCCGGGCGAGCGCCCGCTGCATGTCGGCGGAGAGGTGAGCATCCATCACGAGCCGCTCGGCCGACGGGACGGCGCCGCGGCTCTCGCCGGTCCAGGGCAGGAACCGGACGATCTTCTGGCGGCGAATGTGGTCGAGGGCGACGCGGTGGGCGATCTGGTACAGCCAGGCCCGCGCGTTCTCCGGCTTCTCGAGCGTGTCGTAGTTGCGGTAGGCCTTCACAAACGCGTCCTGAGTCAGGTCCGCGGCGAGCTCCGGATCGCGCAGCATCCGGATCAGGTAGGCGTAGATCTCGCCGTGATGGGCGGCGAACAGCTCCTCGACGAAGCCTGCGGCGGCGTCCCGCTCCCACGCGCCGCTCACGGTCGCCCTCCCACCGAACCCCCGAAGGCGGATTCGGTTGTCGAGCGCGGCGACCATGAAATCTCCCGCTGAGACAGGGATGGGCGGAGAGCGAGACACGTTGGGCGGTCGCTCCTGGCCCAAGAGACGCGAGGTCGTCGCACCGTGTGACGCCGCCCCCCGCCCGGCGTGATCGACATCAGCCCGACGCCCCCGCGACGCTCTCTCGCAGCTCACGCGTGCGGGCGATCAGCTCCTCGACCGCGTCCTCTGGCGACACCGGGTTGACCGGTAGCCCCGTCCCGAGCTCGAGACCGGCGATCTCTCGCAGGCGCGGGTGCACCTCCCAGTGCCAGTGGTAGGTCGCATCGACCTGCTCGCGGAGCGGAGCCGTATGGAGGACGAGGTTGTACGGCGGCCCGTCGAGGGTCACCGCGAGCGCCGAGAGGACCTGCCGGAGCGCCTCGGCGGTCGCCGCGACATCGGGCTCGCCGGCCCGACCGAAGTCCGCCTCGTGACGGCGCGGAACGATCCACACCTCGAACGGTGAGCGCGAGGCGAACGGGGCGAACGCCACGGTGTCTCCGTCCTGCCAGACCATCCGCTCCGGCCGCGCCGGCTCATCTCGGACGAGACGGCACCACGGGCACTCCCCCTCCCGGATCACGTACCGGGCCGCACCGCCGAGCTCCTCGGCGATCCGGTGCGGGACCTGCGGCAGGTCATAGAGGTCGAGACAGAGATGGTTCGTGCGGGCACCGGCCTGGGCGCCCCAGTTCTGGACCACCTGGAGATGATCCGTGTGAGCCGTTCGTCGGGCATCGCGGAGCGCTGCGCGGACGCCCGACAGGAGCGCCACGATCGTCTCGGTCCCGACCGCGTGGAGCGGCCGATGCTCGCCCGGCGGCGCCACGACCGTGCGCCAGCTGCCGCTGGCTCGCGCGTCTCCGAGGGAAATCTGGGCCACGCTCGACTCGAGCTCGCGCGCCTCCTCGCCGGTCCCGACAACGTGGAACGCGTAGTCCTTGAGCGTGCGCGTTCGGACACCATCGCCCGCGGGCAGGCGACAGTTCTGGCAGTCGCCGCCGTCGTCAACGGGCTCGGCCGCCCGGGCAAAGCGGTCGCGGTGGAATGCCCGATCGACGATGGTCGCGACCCACCAGCCGGTCGTCGCGTCCTTGCGCAGCTCGAACAGACCCGCCGCCACCTCAGTCAGTCCCGAGCGTGATCCCGGCCAGCTCGACGCCGATCCTGGTCGCGAACGCCGTGGCGAAGGCGTCCGCGGCGCGACGCACGGCGTCGGTCGACGGCCGCTCCGCGGCCCGGCCGGCCTCGACCGCGATCGAGGTGGAGAGGACGCCGGGCATGCCGCATGCGTCGATGAGGTCGAAGTCGGACAGGTCAGGATCCACGTTCAGCGCGATTCCGTGGTAGCTGACGCCGCGCTCGATGCGGATCCCGAGCGCACCGATCTTCCGTGGCGCCGCTCCGTCGACATCGACCCAGCAGCCCGGCTGACCGTCGCGCGGCGCCGCTGCCACCCCGAACGCGGCGCAGGTCTCGATCATCGCCGCCTCGAGGGCGCGAACGAGGGGCCGGACCATCAGGCGTCGTCGCGACAGGGCGACGATCGGGTATGCGACCAGTTGACCGGGGCCGTGGTACGTCACCTCGCCGCCCCGTTCGACGCGGATCAGCTCGATCCCGCGAGCAGCCAGATCTGATGCCGACGCGAGGACGTGACTCGGGTCCGCCTGGCGGCCCAGGGTGAGGACCCGGTCGTGCTCGAGGAGGAGCAGCTGGTCGGGGATCCGACCGTCGGCACGCTCGGCCGCCAGACGCTTCTGCAGCGCCCACGCCTCGCGATACGGCCGCCGGCCGAGCCAGGTCGCCACGAGCGGTCCGGTCTCCGGGCCCTCTATCGGGGCCCGCTTCCAGGCCTGGGCCGGCTGGTCGATCAGGTGCGGAGCGTCCACGACGGCACGATATCAGTTGACCGATGTCGCGCCCGTTCGGGCTGGCCCCACCCTGTCTCGCGGCTAGCGAGCGATGACGTCCGCCGCCGTGGTCAGGTCGGCGATCAACGCCGCCAGCATCCGCTCGCGATCCTCCGGCGTGCGGGCCCGGAGGATGGCCGACGGGTGGAAGGTCGCCAGGAGCTTCGGCCCACCATCCACCGGTGGGAGGACCTCACCCCGTCGCTCGGTGATCCGGAAGTCGCGGCCGATGATCGCCTGGGCCGCGGTCGCGCCGAGGGCGACGAGGAGGTCCGGTCGGACAATCTCGCGCTCGATGTCGAGCCACGGCCGGCACGCCCGGATCTCGGCAGCAGTCGGTCGCTCGTGGAGACGTCGCTTGCCGCTCGGGCGCCACTTGAAGTGCTTGACGACGTTGGTGACGAAGACCTTCTCCCGGTCGATGCCCGCTTCGTCGAGCGCCTTGTCGAGCATGGCACCCGCGGGCCCCACGAACGGCCTCCCGGCCAGGTCCTCGCGATCGCCCGGCTGCTCGCCGACGAGCATCAGCGGTGCGTCGTGTCGACCCTCCCCGAACACGGTCTGCGTCGCGCGGGCATAGAGGTCGCAGGCCGTGCAGCCGGCCGCGACGGCGCGAGCCGGCTCGAGCCCGGCCGCCGATCGGACGAGCGCCGCCGGATGGCCGGCCGGAACGACGATCGTTGCCACGAGCTCACGATGACCCCATCGCCGGTTCTGGCGAGCCCTGTCAACCGCCGAGGGTCTATCGGTCGTCGGTCAATCAGGCCGGCGGTCTGACGACGTTCGCGCGATCGTTCACGTGGGAGACGTCGATCCGCAGGGTCACCGGCGTCGGCGTCCCGTCGACATCCCAGGTCCCCGCGACGTCGAGTGCGACGAGATAGCCGCCGTCGACGGCAAGCCACAGGTCGGCCGAACCGGTCGTGAGCCCGGCGGCAGCAGCGGCCGCGTCGCTCGACACGACGCGGTAATGGGTGGATGCAATCGAGTTCTTCTTCTCGGGGGCGACCTTCCGGATCGCGGGCGCGAGGCCCTCGAAGCCGCTCGCCAGGTCGATCGGGGAGAGGGCCGTGAAGGCGGCGTCGAAATCGGCCGCGCCGCCCGGGGTCTTCATCCAGCGTCCGGTGCCGGCCTTGAGCCAGGCCTCGTCGCCGATCACGATCGCTTGCAGGCGCCCGCCCTCGAGGCCGTCGACGCCGACCATCGTGAACTCGGCCGCGGGGTGGTCGCCCTGGAGGAGCGTGGACGTCAGCGAGACGGAGCCGTCCGCCGCGGACGATGGAACGAGCCCGGTGCTGACGACGGACACGCGGTAGGAGTCGAGATCGGCGAGCGCGTCGGCAGCATCCTGGAAGTCCGGGCCGGAGCCGGACGAATCCGGTCGCAGCGTCGGGACCTCGTCGGGCGGTTCGCTCGGAGGCGCGGCGATGGGCTCCGGGGTTCGACTGATCCGGCTCGGGTGCGGCGCGACCGGAGGCTCGAGCAGCCCGCAGCCGGCGAGCGTGACGGCCAGGACGCCGGGCAGGGCGAGCCTCATGGGTCTGGCGGCGCGAAGCGACGGACGACCCAACCGGCGAACCTCGGGCGAGCGCGGACGGCGGGAGGATAGCAGCGGGGCGGCTGCGGAGATGGACGACCAGTCGCCCGGCTGGCGATGAGAGGCCCGCCGGGCGGGCGCAGAGTCAGGCCCGGAAGGTGCCGACCAGCGTGACGGACCCGAGCCGCGTCGCGCCGCGCAGCGCCGCTCGGACCGCCGTTCCGTCGGGATGGTCGGCCAGGTTGAGTGGCGCGGCCAGGGCGGTCAGCGTGAACCGGTAATGATGGGTGCCTGACGGCGGGCAGGGACCGCCGTAGCCGACCTTCCCGAAGTCGTTCCGGCCCTGCTGCGGCTTGGCGGCGGACGGAGAGACGTTCCGGGGCAGCCCGCTCGTCGCCGGGTCGATGTCGAGGACCGACCAATGAACCCAGTCCCGGCCGTCAGGATCGTCGACGAACAGGACGAGCGCCTTCGCTCCCGCCGGGACGCCGGTCCACTCGAGCGCCGGCGACACGTCAGCACCGCGGCAGGTGTACTCGGCGGGGATCGGGGCGTTGTCGGCGAACGCGGGTGAGGTCAGCGTGAGGGGTCCCTGGCTGGGCATGGTCGACACCTCCGGGCTGGATGCGGGCGATGCTTCGGCCGGGCCCGAGGCGCCCGGCGTCACGGCGCTGGCTGACGGCCCGGCGGTCACGGATTCGGCCGGGGCGGGCGGCGAGGACGCCGCGCTCTGGCCACAGCCGACCGTCAACGCCAGGAGCGCGACGGCGAGCCATCGGATTGCTGCGGGCACGGCAACAGGATGGCCCGACGCGGGCGAGCCGGCAAACGCCCTTGCGGCAGACGCCGCCCGCGCGACCGGAACGGCGCCCAACAGCCGGACGCCGCCGATACGCCCGGGCCCCATGATCCGGTCAACTGGAAGCCATCCGGGGGTGTGGAACATGTTCCTCGACGCACCGGGCGCCGGTGACCAACGATCGGGTCGGTGGAGTTGCGTCGCCAGGCCTTCGGGCGCCGCTGGGTCAATCGCACCTCTTCGGGGGAGGCGATGAAACTTCGCGTTCGGGTCCAGGCCAACCGGCTGGTCCTCGGAGAGGCGATCGCAGCCGCGATCGAGGACGTCGCGGGACTCCCCGTCGTCGCCGACACCACGGACCCGAGGCAGGTCCACCGGGCAGTGCGGCCGCCGCATGTGGTCGTCGTGGTCGGCAGCCGGATCGATGGCTCGATGAGCGCCGCCGTGGCTATGGCTCGACGGCGCTGGCGCCAGTCGGTCGTGATCGCCCTCGCCGAGACCGACCAGGTCGACGACGGGGTCGCGCTCGTTCGCCTCGGAGCGGACGCCTGGCTGCCCCGAAACGAGGGGCTCGACGTCCTGCGATCGATGGTTGCCCGGATCGCGGCCGGAGAGCGGATCCTGCTCCCACCGGCGGCACTGGCGTCCATCGCGTCATCGCTCGGCCAGCTGTCAGCCGATCAAGCCGACCCCGGGCGGCGCCTGACCGGCCGAGAGCGGCAGGTGCTCGAGTGCTTTGCCCGCGGGCTCCCGCGAACCGAGATCTCGGCGCTGCTCGGGATCAGTCGGGCGACGCTCCGGACCCACGTCCAGAACATCCTGCGGAAGCTCGAGCTGCATTCCATCGAGCAGGCCGCGTCCCTTCTCCGGACCGAGGAATCCGGCAACGCGCCGCTGACGCCCGCGACGGGATCCGCCGTCTGAGCGCGCAAGTCCGGACGAGCGTGTAGGGCGGCATCCCCCGAACGGCGACTGGGGGACCCCCCGCACGCCTCATTGACCGACCGGTCAAGTCCGGGATATCCAGACGGCCAACGGCCATCTCGGGGGAATCACATGACCGACGGCGAGTTGCGGGGCCGGGGAACGATCCTCTACCCGCTCGTGTACGCGGCGACGCTCACGCTGGTCGCCGTGAGCTCGTTCGCCCTCGCGACGCTGGGCCACGACCACGTCATCGACACCGGAATCCAGGTTTCTATGCGCGACGACCAGGCGGTCGTCCGCGGCTTCGTCGAGTCCAACTTGACCGCTGCCGACGTCCAGGGTGGGATCGCGACCCCCGACCGGCGCGTCGCGCTGGAAGCGTCGCTCGCCGATCTCGTGCGCCGTCACGGCTACGTCGGCGTCGAGGTGATCTCGGCCCGCGGGGCCGCGGTCCTCGCGGCGTCGGGTTCCGCCGCCGCTGCGCCCATCCCAGGGCAGACGACCCGCGCGATCTTCGACGGTCGTCCGAGCGCGTGGATCGCGAGCGACGCGGCTTCGGGGACGTCTACGTTGATCGAGGCGATCCCCGTCCTCCAGGGCGGTGACGTGGTGCTGGCGTTCCAGATCCGACGCGACGCGGCGCCGATCATCGCCGGGGCCGGCGACGCGTGGCGCGACCTCGTGGTCGTCACCGTGTCGGCCGCGGTCGTGCTCGGCGTGCTCCTCTCCGCGATCTTCAGGGCGGCGAACATCCGGCTGCGGAAGCAGGACGCCGAGCTCCTCGAGACGCGCCGGCGGGATCCGCTCACGGGCCTCCTGAACCACGGCGCCGCGGTCACCGCGTTGACCGGACTCGTCGAGAAGGCGCGGGCCGATGCGAGCTCGATCGGCGTCGCCCTGGTCGACATCGACAACTTCCGGCTGCTGAACGACGTCCACGGCTCGACCGCCGGCGACCAGGCCCTGCTGGTCGTCGCGGCCGCTTTCCGCAAGGACGAGGAGCACTGGCTCGTGCTTTCTCGATTCGGGCCCGACGAATTCCTGGCCATCGCGCCGGCCTCGGTCGCGCGCGACCTCCCCGCGGCCGCCCAGCGCGTTCGGGATCGGCTTGGGGCAGAGCATCTGGATCTGCCGGGATCGGAGCGACTCCCGGTCACGGTCAGCATCGGGATCGCCTATTTCCCGTTCCACGCGGGCAGCGTGATCGAGCTCCTGTCCGCCGCGACGACCGCCCTCGCCGAGGCCAAGGCGAGCGGCGGCAACGGCGTCGCGATCGCCGACGCCTGGACCAGCGAGCCCCGCGCGCCGCACACGACGTTCGACGTCCTCCAGGGTCTCGTCGTCGCGATCGACCGAAAGGACCGCTACACGAAGCTCCATTCCGAGGACGTCGCTGCGTACGCCCTCTTCCTCGCCGACCGCCTCGGGTTGGCGGACGACGAGCGGGCCAGCCTGCGGATCGCAGCCCTCCTCCACGACGTCGGAAAGATCGGCATCCCCGATGACGTCCTGCGGAAACCGGGACGCCTGACACCGTACGAATTCGAGATCGTCAAGCAGCACGTCGCGTTGGGCGACCTGATCGTGCGCGATGTTCCCGACGTGGCCCATATCCGGGAGGGAGTCCGCTACCACCACGAGCGCTGGGACGGCAACGGCTACATGCTCGGCCTGGCCGGCGAGAACATCCCGCTCATCGCCAGGATCCTCGCCGTCGCCGACGCCTTCTCCGCGATGACGACGAGCCGCCCGTACCGGAAGGCGGTCGCGACCGAGCGCGCCCTCGACGAGCTGCGGGCGGTCGCAGGCACGCAGCTGGATGCCTCCCTCGTGGAGGCGTTCGTCAGCGGCCTGGAGCTCGACGCGGACGCCCCGCTGCCCGGCGTCGCCCGGAACAGCAAGCTCCTCTGGACCCCGACCACCCGGGCCGCGTGAGGCTCCGGATGGGCGGTCCCGCCGCACGCCGTCCCGGCAGGAGAGGCGCCCTGGGCCAGGCCGGGCTCGTCGCCGGCGTGAGCCTGGTCCTCGCCCTGTTCATGGGCCTGCGGACTGCGAGCGGAGACCCGGTTCACGGCGCGGAGCTCGTGCCCTCCTTGCCGGTCGCCCTGCCGTCCTTGCCTGTCTCGCTCCCGTCGCTGCCGGTCTCGCTCCCATCTCTGCCGCTGCCGACGCCGACCCTTCCGCTGCCGACGCCGACCCTGCCGCTGCCGACGCCGACCCTGCCGCTGCCGAGCCTGCCGCTGCCGACGCCCACGTTGCCGCTGCCGACACCGATCCTGCCACTGCCAACGCCGACGCTGCCACTGCCGAGCGGTTCACCGCGGCCCAGCCTGGGCGCGACGCCGACGATCGGCCCCGGCGAGTCGATCCCGGCGACGGGGTCGAGCGATCCCGGGTCGACCTCGTCGTCGAGCCCGGCCGTCAGCGCGGCCGCACCGGGGTTCGCCGGTGGCTCGGCCGGGCCCCTCGCGACGGAGCCGCCGTCGTCAGGTCCCGAGGTCGCCCCGCTGAACATCGTTATCCCTGGATTGATCGCCGGGATCCCGCTCGCGGTGGTTGCCCTGGCGGTGCTCGCGCAGGTCGCCGGGGGAGCGGCCTGGCTGCCGGTCGTCCGGCGGTGGCTGGACCGCCGCCTGATCCCCGGCCCGGGTCGGCGCCTCCCGTAGCGAAGGCAGACGACCGGGCGGTCGGGTCAGTTCAGAGGGACGCGACGGACGTCGTCCCCGTCACGGCCCTGTCCAGGTGAGACAGATCCTCCATCTCTGCCTAGAATTGCCTGCGTGCACCGGGGCGCGCGTTCCATCAGGGCGGGTGATTTCGTTGCGCCGACCAACGGTCGACCCAGCTCGCCGACGCCGCTGGAGTTGGCGCGACTCCTGCCGCTGCTCGAGCGGGCCCTCCCGCACAGTCGGGACGACTCTCGGCGCACACTCGTCAATCGGGCCAGGATCGCTCGCATCGGCCGTCAAGGGCTGATCTTCAAGCAGGGCGACCGGATGCCCTTGGTCCTGATCGTCGACGGTCATGCCGCCTTCCAACGGACGACCGTGGAAGGGAGGCTCCTAATCGTCGGTGTGGCGAACCCAGGCGCCCTGATCGGCCTGACGAGCATGTCCGGCGTCAAGGGCATGGGCGAGATGGTCGCGCTGACCGATGCCGTCGTCGCAATGTGGGATGGCGCGGAGCTACGGGATCTCGTCGCCGCGGACGCCGATCTTGGCCTCGACGTGATCGACGGGCTGGCGCTCTTCCTGGTCCTCATGACCGAGAAGCTCGATGGCTACCTCCACCAGGACGCTCGACGGCGGGTGATCCGGGTCCTCGCACGCCATCGCGCGCTCTTCTTCGCCGACCCGCCGATCCTGTCCCGCGCGCACCTGCCGGGGCTCGTCGGCACGAGCCGTGAGATGACCGGCCGGGTTCTGCGTGACCTGGAGCGCGAGGGCGCCGTGGCGCGCGTCGGACGCACGGGACTCCGGCTCCTCGACGCCGACCGCCTCAGCGAGACCTCGGAGGGCGACGAGCCGATTGCCCTGGACCGCCGCCGGAGCCAATACACGTAGCCGGCCGGACTCTCAGCCCGGTTAGCGCGGGGCGACGGTCCCGGCAGCGGCAGCGATCGGCAGGCCGAGCGCTCGCAGCTCCACGCGGAGCGCGTCGGCATCGACGAACTGGATCCCGCGGAAGCCCAGCTTCGCGGCCGCCCGGATGTTCGGCTCGTGGTCGTCGACGAAGACGGTCGAGCCCGGCTCGAGCCCGTAGCGGTCAACGAGGACGCGGAAAATCCGCGGGTCCGGCTTGATGACGTTCTCGTCGCCCGAGATCACGATCCCGTCGAACCACTCGAGGAACGTGTAGCGCGGGCGGGCGAGCGGAAACGTCTCGCCCGACCAGTTGCTCAGGGCATAGAGCCCGACAGGCGTCGAGCGGAGCTCGTCGAGGACGGCGACGGTCGGCTCGATCGCCTCGCCGAGCGTCTCGGGCCAGCGCCGCCAGAAGGCCTCGATGAGGTCGCGGTGCTCGGGATGGCGTGCGGCGAGCTCGTCGATCGCCTCGGCCCACGGGCGGCCGGCGTCCTGGGCGAGGTTCCACTCCGGCGTCGTGATCGTCGCGAGGAACTCCTCCATCGCGGCCTCGTCGTCGAACAGCGTCCGGTACAGGTAGCGCGGATCCCAGTCGATGAGGACGCCGCCAAGGTCGAAGGCGACGGCGTCGATGCGCGGCGGCTCCATGGACCGCGAGGCTACCGGATCGCCGGCGGTGGGCCGAGCGGATCCGGGAACGCGCGTCACGACGCGGGCTCTCGTCGTTGCCCGCGATCGGGTCCCCGGTTAGAATCCTGGCCTCCCGAGCGGGAGTAACTCAGTTGGCAGAGTGTCAGCTTCCCAAGCTGAATGTCGCGGGTTCGAACCCCGTCTCCCGCTCCATCTCCCCTCTCCGGACCGGATGTCGGTCACGCGTCTAACGCTGTCCGTCTACCGGCCGCGGCCCGGGCGCGAGGGCGAGCTGCTGCCTCACCTCCACGAGGAGATCGCTGCCCTTCGCGCACGCGGCCACATCACCGCCCGGCCCGCCGTGATCTGCCGCGCGCCGGATGGCGCCTACCTCGTCGTCTCCGAATGGGCCTCGCCGACCGCCGTTGACGACGCGCATGGCGACGAGTCGATCGTCGAGATCTGGCGCCGCAAGGACGGCCTCGCCGAGTACCTCGCGCCGGCCGATCTCGACGGCAGCGCCGCCCCGTTCGCCAGCTACGACGTGATCGACGAGGCCTGAATCGGCAGTCCGCCCGGGCGGAGCAGCGCGGCGGCGTCCTCGGGCGGGGCTGGGCGGGCGAACAGGAAGCCCTGGCCCAGGTCGCAGCCGGCGTTCCGGACGAGCTCGGCCTGGCGCGGCCGCTCGATTCCCTCCGCGACGAGTTCGAGGCCGAGCGATCGGCCGAGCTGGGTGATCCCGCCGAGCAGCGCCGTGCCCTCGGCGGTGTCGACCGCGTCGGTGAACTCGCGGTCGATCTTGAGGATGTCCACCGCGAACCGGCGCAGATAGCTGATCGAGGCGTAGCCGGTCCCGAAGTCATCGATCGCCAGGCGGACGCCGAGGTTCTGGAGCTCCCGCAGGACCCGTTCGGCTCCGGGATCGGCGACGAGGATCGTCTCGGTCATCTCGAGGATCAGCGTCCGCGGATCGAGGCCCGTCCGGTCCAGGATCGAGGCGACGTGCTCGATGACGTGCCCGTCGTGCAGCTGCGACCCGGACAGATTGACCGACACCGCCAGCTCCGGCTCGAGCTCCTGCCACGCCCGGAGCTGCTTGCAGGCGGTCTCGAGGACCCAGTCGCCGATGCCGATGATCGCGCCGGTCGCCTCGGCCGTCGGGATGAAGGCCGCCGGCGAGAGCAGGCCGCGCTCGGGGTGCTGCCAGCGGATCAGCGCCTCGAACGAGCGGATCCGGCCGGACCGGAGCTCGATGATCGGCTGATAATGGAGCCGCAGCTCGCCCCGGCGGACCGCGCCGCGGAGGTCGGACCGCATCTTGGCTCCGTCGTCGGCCGCCGCCCGCGCCGACGCCTGGTAGACCTCGTGCTGGCTCTTGCCCGAGGCCTTGGCGATGTACATCGCGAAGTCGGCGTTCCGCACCAGGTCCTCGGGCGTGGTCGACAGGGCGTTTCCCACGTCGACGCCGACGCTGACCGACATGGTGATCTCGCGACCCGCCACAGTGAGGGGCTTCTGGAACGCCCGGACGACCCGCCGGGCGGCCAGGTGGGCGTCCTCGGGTGACTCGAGGTCCTCGATGAGGATCGCGAACTCGTCGCCGCTGAACCGCGCGACCGTATCGCCGGACCGGACGAGCTGCTGGAGGCGCTGTGAGATCGCGATCAGAGCCCGGTCGCCGACCTCGTGGCCGTGCGAATCGTTGATGACCTTGAAGTCGTCGACGTCGACGAAGACGAGCCCGACGAGCGGCAGCTTCGGGGCCCGGCCGCGGGCGAGGGCGTGCTCCATGCGGTCGCCGAGCAGGGCCCGGTTGGGGAGCCCGGTCAGGTGATCGTGGAACGCCTGGTGGCGAACCTCGGCGTAGAGCCGGGCGTTCTCGAGCATGACACCGGCCTCACTCGCCATCGACTGGGCGAGGTCGATCTGGCGGTCCGACAGCATCTGGCCGGAGAGCGAGATCAGCTCGACGGTGCCGATCGTCCGGCCACCGACGTTCATCGGCAGCTGGATCATCAGCTTCCCGCCCATCCCGAGGAGGAAGCTCACCTCGCTCGAATCGGCGGTCGGATCGGCGGGGTCGGTGATGGACCGCTGGCCGCTCATCAGGACGCGCCGCGTCTCGGGGTAGTCGTCGAGGGGATAGACGTCGATGAGGGCCGATCGCCGCGCGGCCGGGTGGTAGCCCGCCGTGACGACGGTGTCCTGGATCTTGTCCCAGGCGAAGATCCCGCACTCGTCGAACCCGACCGCCCGTGCGATGTGGCTCGCGATCAGGTCGGCGAAGCCGCGGTCGTCGAGGGACTGGGCGAGCTCGCGGCCCATGTCGACGATGCACTCGAGCTCGCGCGTGCGCGCTGCCACCTCGTCGTACAGGCCGCGGGTGGTCCGCTCGGCGATCGCCTCGGCCTCGCGGCGGGCGAGCCGCTCACGATCGAGCCGACGCTTGAGGCGGTCGATCTCGGCCGCCTGGCTGCGTGCCGCCGTCCCGTTGGCGGTCCCGTTCCTAACCAAGGCGCACCACCAGGGCGCAGGCGGAGTCGCCGCGGAGCATGCAGCGGGGCTGGTCGATCGCGACGTCCTCGGCGAAGTAGTCGGCCGCACCGGTGATGAGGCCCTCCGCGAACGAGCACAACCGGCGCTGCGACTGGTAGCCCATGACGAGGGCCCCGTCGGCGGTGGCGGAGATGTCGAACCAGGGGACGTCCGCCCCGGGGTACACCTTCCGGACTTCGGGATGGATGATGTCGTTCAGGGTCAGGAGGAACGGACGCGTCGACGTGTGCGGGGTGAAGAACTCGGGATATGAGGCCGCCAGCATGGGCAACGCCTTGCGCCCGAACCAGCGGATGACGTCCTGGGGGGACATGCCGAACGAGACCGCGGCCTCGTCGACGAGGCGTCGAAATTGGCCGTCCGGATAGCTGCCCAGCGACGTATATGCCCCGGTCAGGCCTGTCGTGGCCAACAGGTCGTCCCAGGCGTCTTCCCCGTGTTCCGCGACGATCGTCCGTTCCAGGAGATCGAACACGACGCCCTTCACTGGTTGGGCCACCCCGTGTGCGGCGAGCTGTGGCGAAGGCGCATCCGCGCCCGTCCGCATGATCCGCGCGTGGCGCGTCGGGGCAACGACCCTTCGGTTCGCCCTGACAGGGGGAAAGTCCTAGAAGACGGGCAACGCGGCGCGGCTTCGGACGGCCCGACAGGGAGCGGCGCGGGCCCGACCGGAGTCGGGCCCGCGCCGTCAGGATCGCGAGATCAGAGGCGGAGCCTCACCTCGTCAGTGGCTCTTCCGTCCGATCGCCACGGCGTTCCCCAGGTCGGCGACCAGGCTGTCGCGCGGCACCACCGCCGGCGAGCTCGCGTCCGGGGTCCGCGCGGCGACGGGCTGCAGCCCGAACTGGTGCTCGATCGTCGCCATGATCGACGTCGTGTCGTAGACGGTGCTGTCGACGCCGGACGTCGTGAAGCTCCGGGCGATCAGCAGCGCCGGGATGCGCGTGCCCGGCCCGAACAGGTCGTGCGGTCCGGTCGTGGAGCCCATGCCGGGGGGCGGGACGTGGTCCCACGATCCGCCGAACTCGTCGTAGGTCACGACGATCAGCGTGTTGCCGGCCTGCGGTCCGGTTTCGACGGCCTTGATCAGGTCGACGAGGTGGTCGCTGCCATTCGGCTCGCTCGAGTACCCGGGGTGCTCGTTCTCGTTGCCGAGTGGCTTGACGAAGCTGACCTGGGGCAGGCTGCCGTTCTGGGCTGCCGCGATGAACTCCACCTCGTCCTTCAGGTGCGCCGCCCGATCCGCCGTGCCGGGCGCATAGCGCGTGAAGTAGTTGAACGGCTGATGGTGGAACTGGAACGTCGAATCGGGGCAGAACGGATAGGCCTTGTCGGCGGTCGACACGTTCGGGTCGGAACAGGTCGGGCCGGTGCCGTTCGTCCAGCCCGGCGCGCCGACGAGGCCGGCCGCGTTGTCCCAGCCGCCGGCGTACCACGCCCAGTTGATCCCGGCGTCGCTCATGCGATCGCCGATGTTCAGGTCGACCGACGAGTCGTCGGTTGCGGGCTGCGCCGCGCCGAAGCTGCCCTGCGGCTCGTACGGCGGCTGGAGGGTGTTGATCGCCCAGTTGCCGCAGGCAAGGCCGGCGACGGTCGTCGCTGCGTCGCAGGCCTGGGTCACGGCTCCGTCGACGACGGCCCGGTCCGGCTTCAGGAGCGGATAGGCGTGCGGGATCCCGGCCGAGTCGAGGACGGCGTGCTGACCGGACGGAGCCGACGGCCAGAGGAGCGGCTGCGCCGCGATCAGGTACTGATGGTTGAGGTATGACCCACCGAACGCCGCCTGGAAGAAGTGGTCGGCGATGACGTACTTCGGGGCGCCGCGGCCGTGGAGGTACTCGTAGATCGGCAGGGCCGTCGTGTCGTAGTAGCCCATCGCCGTCCCGACCGAGTCACTGCCGGTCACGTACAGATCCTGGGCGCCGCCGTCGAGCTGGTATTGCTCCTGGTAGAACTTGTGGACGAGGTCGCGGGTGCAGCCGCCCGGCGTGCCGTACGTCTGACCCGTCGTCGGGTCGATCGCCCCGTTCATGATCCCGTTGCCGAAGCTGAACTCCTTGTTCGGCCGCGGGCACGTCGTCGCGTCGGCGGGGATGTACTGGTCGATGTTGAACGGCTCGTTCAGGAAGTGGCTGGTGTATTGGACCGTGCTGGCGTCGGGGAACGTCACGGTCTCCGGGTTGCAGGCGGCCTGCTTCGAGAGCGTGTTCGGCGGGAAGGCGGGATTCGCGCTCCCGCTGAAGTCCGTGTTCAGGTTGACGTCGAGCTGCTTGAGGCAGGTGTACGGATCGCCGTTCTGGGCGATCTGCGTCGTGCCGAGATCGGCCTGGGGCAGTCCGTCGATCCCCTGGCCACCCAGGTCGCCCCACAGCCCATACAGGTTGTCGAAGCTGTGGTTCTCCTCGTAGATCACGACGAGGTGCTGGTAGATGCTCAGCGGGCCCTTGTCGGCCGCGACGGCTGGGCCGGCTGCCATGAGGGTCAGGGACAGAAGGGGCAGGGCAGCAAGGACGGCGCGCAGCCGCCCGGTACGGTGCAACACAGGATCCTCCTCCAGGGCACGCGACTGGAGGTCCGACGATACTCCGGTTCGCCGGACGGCGAATCAACGGCCGGTCAACGCCCTGCCGGATCCCCGACATCGTGGTGCGGGCGCGCACCGTTTCCAGCCGACACGAGCTCGATCACGACGGCGCCCGTGACGTTCAAGACCGTCGTCACGCCGGCGCGAACCTGGAGCTCGGGAACCGATGCGGTCGTCGTGTGGCCGTGCAGCCAGAGCGGTGGACGGACGCGGTCCAACAGCCAGCGATAGGCGCGGAAGCCGCGGTGGTAGGCATCCGGCGCGTCGCCCGCTCCCTCCGGCGCCGCGTGGCTGATGACGAGGAGCGGCTCGCCGCGGCGCCGCCCCCGGCCCGGGAGCGCCGCCCACGCGAGGCGGATCGTCTGCAGCCAGGCCAGATCGGGCCGGCGGCGATTGCCGCCGTCACGCCCTTCCGGCCACTCGAGGCCGCCGACGACCACGCCGGCGAGGCGAGTCAGCCCGCCCCACGGCAGCGCTTCGGGAACCACCGGGTGCTGCTCGTCCCAGTCGCCGCCCGCGTCGTGGTTGCCGCGGACGTAGACGAGCGGTGCGTGGAACGCGTCGGCGAGGAATGCCAGCCAGCGCGGGTCGAGGTCGCCGCAGCCGATGACGCCATCGATCGGGTCGATCGACACCCGGTTCTTCTCGACCTCGAACGCCGGTTCGCGCTGGTCCGACGCCGCGAGGAGCCGGATCGGGCGGCCGCCGCGGCCGCGGAACGGCCGGTCGTCGGGCCACTCGACCGTGACCCGCCGGATCATGACGACTCGGCCGACGGATCGATCGAGGCGTCGTCGCGGAAGGTGCCTCCGGCCCGACCCTCGCCCGCGTTGCGCAGCGCCCGGCTCTCGGTCAGCACGGCGGCGAGGTCTCCGGGTCGCTCCGACGGCACCCCGTCGGGCGGGACGAGCTCGACGACGTTCGCGTCGATCTGGACCTGACCCGCATAGAGGGCGGCCGCGACGCGATTGTGCCCGTCGAGGACCCAGTAGCGATCCGCGTAGCGGACGACGTCGATCGGCGGGAGGACCGCCAGCCGGTCGATCGCGGCCCGGATCCGTTGCCAGCGGCCCTGCCAGTTCAGGCTCCGGAACGGCTTCAGCGGCAGGAAGTCGCTGCCGCGTTGCGTCACCCCGCCGACGGCCGTCCCGGCGACCAGGTCGACGTCGAGCGTCTTGATCCCGAGCTCGCGCGGGTTCGCGCGGCGGGCGTCCGGATGCAGGTCGTAGAGGTACGGGACGGGCTGGCGAGCGAGGCGACGGAGGCGCCGGACGCGGGCACCCGGGCGCTCGTCCCAGCGATGGGCAGCGGTCCTCGCCGCGCCGACCGCGCCGCCTACGACGTCCACCCCGACCCCGACAACGCCCTCGACGAGGTCGCCGACGCGTCCGGCGAGACTGGTCGTCTCCTCGCGATCGTCGGTCATCGGCCACGCGGATGCATCGAGCAAGGATAGGCCGCGGGTCCGGATCGGCCGGCGGAACCCGCCGGCGGGGTCCATCGCCTGACGCCACGATCCGTCCGGCATGATGGACCGACGATGCGACCGAGCCTGAACATCCTCGAGCCCGACCTGATCGGGCGCATCGTCGACGAGGCAAAGCGGATCCTCGGCTCCCACGGGATGGAGATCCGCGGCTCCGGGTTGCGGCAGCGGCTCGTCGATGCCGGGCTGCCGCAGCGTCCCGACGGCCGCGTCCTGTTCCCTCGCGACGTCGTCGAGGAGGCCATCCGCGTCGCGCCGCGATCGTTCCGGCTGTACGACCGGGGCGGCGAGGAGCGAGCGGACCTCGGCGACGACCGGGTCCACTTCATCCCGGGGTCATCCGGCCTCAAGGTGCTGGATCATCGGACCGGCGAGGCCCGTTCGGCGCTCAGCCAGGACTTCGCGGAATACATCCGGCTCGGCGACGGACTCGCCAACATCCCGTACCTGGCAACGGCCTTCTCGACGTCGGACATCGAGCCCCAGGTCTCCGACGCGTGGCGCCTCTACCTGTGCCTGACGAACTCGACCAAGCCGGTCGTCTCGGGCGCCTTCACCGAGCACGGCGTGCCGCGGATGGCGGAGATGATGGCGCTGTTCCGCTCAGGTGCCGACGACCTTCGCGACCGGCCGATGTCGATCTTCACGATCACCGCGACCGGCAACTTCCGCTACAGCGAGGACTCCTGCCAGAACCTGATCGACTGCGTCGAGGCCGGCATTCCGATCGAGGTCGTGCCGGTGACCCTGATGGGTTTGATCGCGCCCGTCACGCTCGTCGGCGCGACGGTGTTCCACACGATCGACGTGCTCGCCGGGATCACGATGGCCCAGGTCGTGCGACCCGGCGCGCCGGTCCTGTTCGGGGGCGCGCCGGCCACCTTCCACATGAAGATCGCGTCGTCGCCGATGGCGGCGATCGAGGCGCTCCAACTCGACACCGCCTACGTGGCCGTCGCGAAATCGCTCGGCCTGCCGACCCAGTCGTACATGGCCCTGTCCGACGCGAAGACACTCGACGCGCAGGCCGGCGCGGAGACCTTCGGTTCGGCTCTGCTGGCGGCGCTGGCCGGGGTGAACAGCGTGAGCGGCCCAGGCATGCTCGACTTCCTGCTCGTGTTCTCCCTGCCGAAGCTCGTCTACGACGACGCGATGTGTGGCCAGGTGCTGCATTTCGTGCGGTCGATCCGGGAGCTCGACGACCTGCCGGTCGACGGCCTGATCGACCAGCTCATGGCCGACCAGCACCTGATCATGGCGCCGCACACCCTCGAGCACTGGCCGTCGGAGCTGCTGCTGCCGTCGACGCTGATCGACCGCGACAACCGTGAGGCGTGGATCCGGGCCGGCGGCAAGGAGATCGACGAGCGGGCGACGGACGAGGTCAACCGTCGGCTCGCGTCGTACCGGCAGCTCGAGACGGATCCGGCGATCGACGCCGAGCTGCAGCGGATCCTGCGGTCCGGGCTGATCGACCAGACGGAGCTACCGGCCGTCCCACCGGCGCCGGAGCCGGTCGTGTCAGAGGAGGCGGCGGGCGCGGGACGGCGCCGGGTGAACCGCCGCCGCGCCGTCGCGGCAGAAGGCTGAGGCGGAGGCCCAACTCGATCCCGTATTTCAAGGAGTGCTATTTCGCACGATCGCGCGGGCGGTTCTGGCCGCCTTACGCTTCCTTGCGCTACAGGCAAGCCAAGGCCGCCTTGGCGAGCCGTTGGACAGGCCAGTCGGAGCCGTGAGCAGCGCGCTTACGGTCGGATAGCAGTTCTTGTGCTGCGGAGTGTCGCGGCGCCGGCGGAGGGACGCTCAGCGGCGGACGCGTCGCGACGCCGCCACCGTCGCGTGCGCATCGGCGACGAGGAGCGTTAGCTCGTCCCAGTCGACCGGGACATCCAGGTACACCCCGATCCAGCCGCGGCCTCCGACGTACGGCGGCAGGAAGAACCGGACCGGATCCGTCTCGACCAGGCTCTCCTGGCGGCCGGCGGGGGCCGCCAGCCAGACCGACAGGCGGTCGTCGTGGTGATGGTCGGCGGTCGTCGCGAAGGACCGCTCGCGGACGAACCAGGCCGCCTCGCCGTGGCTGAGCCGCTCCGACACGTCCGGGAGCGCCAGGCAGATCCCGCGCACGCGGTCGATCGTCGCCGGGTCGCTCGGTCGGTCGATCACGCGGCGACCATCCGTACTTCGACCGGCACGCCGAGGAACCGCTCATAGGTCGCGATCTCGTCGTCCAGCGCCGCCCGTTCGGCCGACGTCAGCGGGATCAGCAGCGTGATCGTCACCGTCGCCGAGCCATCGCGAAGCGCCCGGCGCCAGCCCCCGACCACGAGCCCATCGCGGACGACGATGTGGACGCCGAGGATGTCCGACACCGTCCGGGCCTTCGGCAACGAGTCATCGAAGATCGGCGAGTAGTCGGTGTACGCGCCGAGATACTCGTCGTAGTTGGAGAGCAGCCGCACGAACGGGCGCGGCGGTTCGGGCGACGAGAAGCCACCGGCTGCCGCCCAGTAGTCCCTGCCGTCGATCGTCCGGCATTCGAGCGCGGCAGCAGCCAGCGCGATCCCGCGCCGAACGTCGCTCACCGTCAGCCCGGACCACCAGCTCATGTCGTGGACGAGCGCCGGTCCGTGGCTCGTGAAGTAGCGGACGGCCAGCTCCCGGAGGGCGTCGTCGCGGCGGAGCTCCGGCATCGGTGCGATCCGTTCGTCGACCAGCTGGTACGTGAACTGCTTCCCGCGCCGCGGACCGCTGCAGATCAGGGCCACCAGCTCGGCGTGCATCACCAGGTGGGTCACCACGAGCGAATCGGCAAGGTCGATGTCCGTGGCGCCGGCGATCGCCGCGCCGAGCTCGTCGCGGGTGAGCGCGCGGCCACCCGCGAGCGCGTCGCGCATCACCGCCTCTGCCCTCGCGAACGACCCCTCCGTCAGGCCGAGCCGGCGGTACATCGAGCCCGCGACCCCGTGGACGCGATCGCCGGTCAGCGCCTGGATCCAGCGGAGCTCATCCGGGGCGAGGAAGTGCCACGTCGGGCGGAGGGCGTGGGTCCGGACGATCCGGCCGTCATCGAAGGCGGCCCCGATGTCGGCCATCGTCGTGTCCGACGGCATGCGCTGGCGGACCGCCCACAGCGCGCCGGGCACGTCCTGCGACTGTATGGCGCCGAACCAGCGGACGACGTCCTGGGCCTCCGCCAGTGGCGGACCGACGAGCCGGCTGTTGCATAGCCGAGCGTGGGCGATCGCCGCGTTGGTCACGATCGGAGTCTAGGGTCCGACCGTGACCGGACGCGTCAACTACCGCGGCATGGCTACGATGGCGTGGTGAGTCGCGCACCCGCGGGCTGGGACGTCGACAGCCCCGTCCAGGCCGAGGTCTTCGTCGTCTGGCTGGACGGCGAGACGATCCAGCTGACCGGGCCGGATGGGCCGCAGCCGTGGATGCTCCAGCTCGGCGCGACCGACCATCCAGTCGAGGTCGTCGACCGCATCGTCCGCGACGTCGTCGGCCCGCCGATCCTCGTCCACTCGACGTCGTGGCGTCGCGATCGCGACGCCGTCATCCTGAGCTTCGTGGTCGTGATCGGGCGGGAGCTCGTCGGGTCGATGGCCAGCGTGCCGATCGAGCGGGCCGAGCTCGCCCGGTCGACCGCCACGGCCGCGCCGCGGGACATCGCCACGAGCGCCGTCGTCGAGCATGGGCTACGCCACCTGGCCTGGCTGGCCAAGGACGACCCGGTGGTGGCGGCCGAGCTGCCAGCGCCGTGGTGGCCGCTCCTCGCGGCCTATGTTCCCGAGCCCTTCCGCAACCTTGGCTGAGGAGAGCGTCATGACCGGCGAACGCCAGTACACCAACCGATGCGCCTGCGGCTGGGAGGTGACCGGCTCTGAGGACGAGGTCGTCGACGCGACGATCGACCACGGCCGGCGGATCCACAACATGGAAGCGACCCGGGAGCAGGTCCTGGCCGCGCTCCACGCGCCGCCATCGGCTGTCGGCGAGGACCGCCCGGACGTCGGCGCTGCCTGAGGCCGCCGTCGTGACGCGGCGGGCCGTCACGTACACCTCGTACCTGGGGCTCGACCAGCTCCTCTCCGCCCAGAAGCCGCTGTCGGTCGGCGAAGACGGGCGGCCCGAGCACGACGAGTTGCTGTTCATCGTCATCCACCAGGTCTACGAGCTGTGGTTCAAGCAGCTGATCCACGAGCTGACGGAGGTCCAGCGAACGCTCGAGGCGGGCGACACCGATCGGACCCTCCACCTGCTCAACCGCGTGCTCAAGATCCTCAAGACCCTCGTCGCCCAGATCGACGTCCTCGAGACGATGACGCCGCTCCAGTTCACGTCCTTCAGGGATCGGCTGGAGTCGGCGTCGGGCTTCCAGTCGGCGCAGTTCCGAGAGCTCGAGGCGGTGCTCGGTCGGCGGGACCCGGCCGCGCCCCGCGGGCACCCGGAGGACTCGCCGGATCGAGCGCGGATCGAGGCGGCCCAGGGTCGGCGCTCGCTGTGGGGCTCGTTCCTGGCGTACCTCGCCGCGCGCGGCCACGCGCTTGCGGATGACGTGCTCGCGCGCGACGTGACCCTGCCGATCGAACCTGATGCCCGCGTCCAGGACATCCTCGTCGACGTCTATCGCGGCGACGCCGACGCGGCGCTCGTCGCGGAGCGACTCGTCGACCTCGACGAGGGCTTCCAGGAATGGCGCTATCGGCACGTGAAGATGGTCGAGCGGACGATCGGCACCAGGCAGGGCACCGGCGGCTCAGCCGGCGTCGAGTACCTCCGGACGACGCTGTTCCAGCCGAGCTTCCCGGACCTGTGGGCGATCCGGACGCGCCTGTGAAGACCCCGGCGAGCGAGCCTCGGCCGACGACGATCGAGGCGTTCGAACGCCTCCAGCCGATCATCGCGGTGTCGGCCATGATCGTGACCTTCCTGCTCCTCCAACCGCCGCTGGGTGTCACGTTCGTGGGCCTGGTCTGGCTCATCACGACGAGGCTCAGCCGGAGGCGCCGATTCCTCGGGCTGACGCTGACCGAGGCGCTCGCCTGGTCGGCCGCCGTCTATATCGGGTTCGTCACGCTCGTGATCGTCCTGACCCTGCTCGTCCCGGCGCCGGCCTGACCGCCAGACTCGAGGGCGCACCCGTCTCCGATGGCATCGGCTCGCTCGCCAGCCAACGGCCGCCGTCGCCGGGGACGAGGACGCGATGCCGCCCGGTGGCCGGGTCCCATTCGTTGCGCGTGAACCGCGTCTGCTGGTCGCCGAGCAGGATCAGGACGTGCGCCGCCGGACCGCGCCCGGCGAGGTGGCCGTGATCATGGACGTCGTCGGGTGGCAGGAGGGTCGCGACGTCCCGCCGAGCCAGCGCTCGGTCGTCGGCGAGTTCCACGCGAGGAGGCGCACCGTCGTCGCGCACGACCCGCCAGCGCCGATGTGTCTCGACTCCGACGATCGGGCTGATCGCGACCCACGTCCCATGGTCGTGGACGGCGCTCATCTGGCCCTCGGAGCGATGAACGACGGTCAACCGCGGTCCACGGGCCGGGGCATGGATCGGGACGGCGCCGCTCTGCCCATCGAGCCGCCGCATCCACGGCGTGAGGTAGTCGACATCCGCGGCCAGTTCGACGAGCGCGGCACCGATCGCGGCGAGATCCGGCTTCCGACCGTCCGACAGGGCGGCGACGCGTTCGAACAGCGCTCGAATTGGGGCGTCGAGGACCGGCCGATCAGCCCGTTCGCTCGTCATGACGGCTCCAGGTAACTCTCGGGAACCGGACCGACGACGTCCATCGCATAGCGGCCCGCGATGGCGTCGAGGTCGCCCTCGCTCATCCCGCGGGCGATGCCCTCTGCGAGCTCGTCGAAGTAGCCGACCATGGCGGCCGGGGTGTAGAGGTTCAGCTTCCGACTGCCGCCGTCGAGGGTCCGGAAGGTGTGGACCGTGCCCTTCGGCACGAACACGAACGAGCCGGCCGGACACTCGAACACGCGGCCACCGACGTGCATCTCGTAGCGGCCGGCGAGGACGACGAACGATTCCGCGCAGTCGCGGTGGATGTGGAGGGGTGGACCCCCGCCCTCCACCGACTCCCCCGTTTCGATCAGCGAGAACTGGCCGTCGGTGGTCGCGGCGTCCGCGTGGACGGTCACCAGGAACGCGCCGATGTCGATCGTCCGCGCCTCGCCCGGCAGGAGCACCGCCCCGCCGCCGTCGATGTCCGTCATGGCTTCCTCCGCGATGGCTCGGTGAGCTCGCCCCGTCGACGGGCGACGAACGCATCGATCGCCTCGACTCGCGCCTCGTCGATCGGCGGCGGCTCGAACTCCGCGAGCAGCTGCTTCCAGATCCCGTTGGCGCGCTCGGTCGCCGTCCGCGCGCCGTCGTCGGCCCAGGTCTCGTAGTTCCGCCAGTCGGACAACATCGGCCGGTAGAACGCGGTTTCGTATCGCTCGAGCGTGTGGGCGGCGCCGAAGAAATGCCCGCCCGGGCCGACCTCGGCGATCGCGTCGAGCCCCAGCGAGGCCTCGTCGACGGCGACCGGCTGGAGCACCTCGGACATCATCTGGAGGATCTCGGTGTCGACGATCAGCTTCTCGTACGACGCGGTCAGCCCGCCTTCGAGCCAGCCCGCGCCCTGATAGAGCAGGTTCACGCCGCCCATGACCGCGCCCCAGACGGCCATCTCGGATTCGTAGGCGGCCTGGGCATCGACGACGACCGACGCGGTCGCGTTCGACGACCGCCACGGCAGGCGGTAGCGCCGCGCCATCTGGCCCGAGGCGAGCGCGCCCTTCACGTACTCCGGCGTCCCGAATGCCGGCGAGCCCGTCCGCATGTCGACGTTCGAGGTGAATGCGCCGTAGACCACCGGTGCCCCCGGCCGGACCATCTGGGTCAGGACGACGCAGAACAGCGCTTCGGCGTTCTGCTGGGCGACAGCCGCGGCGAGGGTCACCGGCGTCATCGCGCCGGCCAGCGTGAACGGCGTCGCGACGACGGCCTGGCCGGCCTCGGCCATCGCGATCAGGCCGTCGCTCATCGGCCCGTCCAGGCGGAGCGGCGAGTTCGTGTTGATGATCGTGATCAGCGACGGCTCGGCGGTGAGCGCCTCGCGCGGCACGCTGCGAGCGATCGCCGCGATCTCGAGCGCGTCCTCGACGACCGTCGAGCCGAAGCCGAGGCAATGCCAGGTCTTGTCGAGCGTCGTGGCGAGGAAGGCATACATGTCGAGGTGGCGCGTCTCGACCGGCAGGTCGGTCGGCTCGAGCGGGCCGCCGGCCTCCTGGTGGATGACGTTGAGGGCCGAGATCAGCCGGACGTAGTCCCGGAAGTCCTGCCAGTTGCCGGCTCGCCGACCGCGGTCGAGGTCGGTGACGAAGGCAGGACCACCCACCGATGAGAAGACGATGTCTCGGCCGCCGAGGACGACGTCGCGGGCCGGGTTGCGGGCGTGGAGGGTGAACGCGGCCGGGGCGGTGGCGATCAGCTCCTCGACGAGCCCGGGCTCGAGGCGGACCCGCCGACTGCCGCGGTCCACGTCCGCGCCGGCTCTCGCGAGCCGGTCGATCGCTCGGTCGCCCAGGACCTCGACGCCGACCTCGGCCAGGATCCGCAGCGACGTCCGATGGATCTCTTCGACGTGATCGGCCGACAGGACCTCGAGCGGGGTGAACGGGTTCGTCAGCCGACGGAACGGCAGCTGCGGGATACCGCCGCCGGCTCGCCGTTCGCGCCGCCGATGGGCGACCGGCTCGACCGTCACGTCAATCCGGGGTCGTCGGGCGGCGTCGGGAACCTCGGCCGGACCGAGCTTTGCACGATGCGGATGTTCCGCCGGGCGCCAAAGAACTCGGCGATGAGGACAAGGACTGCCGCGACGACCCCGCCGCCCACCGCGAGACCAACGGCAGCAGCAGCAACGGAGACGAGGATCAGCGCGGCGATGGCGCCCGCCACGACGGCGTTGAGGGTCACGATGAGGAACGGCGTGGACGCGATCATGTGCGCCAGCGGCGGTGTCCCGGGTGGAATTGCCATCGTGATCGTCACGCCTGGGGGATCATCGTGGGTCCCCATCACGAAGTAAGGAGCGAGCTCCGGCGCGATCTCGAGGTAGGCCGCCCGGATTCGGTTCATCCCGATGATCGTCTGGGCATCGTGATAGCTGGATGCAGCGATCCGCATCCACGCCCCGATCCCGACGAACAGGACGACCGGCAGGATCACCAACGCGAAGGCAAAGAACGCGTTCCCGAACCGGTCGATCCCACCGACGAGCCCGAGTGCGACGATCGATGCCGACAGCGTCGAGAGGTACATGCCCGCCCGGCTGAACGCCTCGTTCCAGGCCAGGCTTCGCGACGCGAGCAGCGACCAGTGCTCGGTCGACAGGATCTGGAGCCTGAGCTGGACGGGCGTGGGAACGGCCGACTCGTGCGGCGCGTGGACCGGCGTAGGGCCCGGCTCTGGCGGTAGTCCTGGCGCGCGCTCGAACGTCATCCTCTGTCCTCCGGTTCCGCGTCGGCAGCGTAACGCGAGGCCGGCGGCGAAGCGGCCATGATCACGCGCGCCGCAACGGCCCAACTCCCGCGACCTGTCGTAGGCTGGCCATCATGGCGAGGACCGAGGACCAGCCGATCTTCGGCCGCGATGTCGCCGAGGCCGTGTGGCGGCCGACACCCGACCTCCTCGACGGGTCACGACTCGCCCGCTTCCTGCGGACGATCGGCGAGCCGGACATCGCGGCCGTCCAGGCCCATGCCGTGGCGGATCCGGCGTGGTTCTGGGGCGCAGCGGTCGATGACATCGAGATCGCCTGGCAGCGTCGACCCACTCAGGTCCTTGACTCGTCGGGTGGGCCGGAATGGACGCGCTGGTGGCGCGGCGGGCTCCTGAACTACGCCGCTGCCGCGGTCGAGCCACGGGCCGCCAGGGATCCCACGGCCCCCGCTGTCACCTGGGAAGGCGAGGACGGCGAGGTCCGGACGGTGACGAACGCCGCTCTGCTGACGGCGGTCGCGGACGCAGCGCGGATGCTGCGGTCGGAGGGCGTCGGGCCGGGCGACCGGGTCGGGATCTTCCTGCCGATGCTCGTCGAGACGGTCGTGGCGACGCTGGCCGTCGGCTGGATCGGCGCGATCTACACGCCGATCTTCTCGGGCTACGGTGCGCCCGCCGTTGCGACGCGGCTCCAGGATTGCGAGGCGTCGGTCCTGATCACGGCGGACGGGTTCCTCCGACGCAACTCCGTCGTCCCGATCAAGGCGGTCGCCGACGAGGCCGTCGCGCTGGCGCCGTCGGTGCAACGCGTGCTGGTCGTCCGCCGGCTCGGCGAGCGGGCGGGCTCGGTGCCGTGGGATCGCGACCGCGACCGCTGGTGGGAGGAGGCGATCATCGCGGCCCGCGCCGCCGAAGACGTCGATGGCGGCGCCGATCCCGTCGAACCTGCCGCGACCGATCCCGAGACGCCCTACATGCTCATCTACACGTCGGGCACGACCGGTCGACCGAAGGGCGCCGTCCACGTCCACGGCGGATTCCCGATCAAGGGCGCCCAGGACCTCGCCCACACGTTCGACCTTCGGCCCGGCGACCGCCTGTTCTGGTTCACCGACCTCGGCTGGATGATGGGCCCGTGGGCGATCTCCGGATCGCTTCTCCTCGGGGCGCGGCTGGTCCTCTACGAAGGCGCCCCGGACTACCCAGGCCCCGATCGGATCTGGTCGATCGCCGCCCGCCACCGCGTGACCCACCTGGGCCTCTCACCGACCGTCGTCCGCGCCCTGATCCCGCACGGCGCCGAGCCGATTCGGTCGCACGATCTCGCCAACCTCCGGGTCCTAGGCTCGACCGGCGAGCCCTGGGACCCGGAGAGCTGGTGGTGGTATTTCCGGGAGGTCGGCGGCGGCCGCTGCCCGGTGGTGAACTACTCGGGCGGCACCGAGGTGTCAGGCGGCATCGTCGGTTGCAACCTGCTCACCCCGATCAAGCCCGCATCGTTCAACGGGCCCTGCCCGGGAACGGCTGCGGACGTGGCCGACGCCGACGGGCGATCGCTCCGCGGCGTGGTCGGCGAGCTCGTCATCAGGGCCCCCCAGCCCGGGATGACCCGCGGCTTCTGGAACGACCCGGAGCGGTACGTCGAAACCTACTGGAGCCGCTTCCCCGGGACGTGGGTCCACGGCGACTGGGCGGTCGTCGACGACGACGGCTACTGGTACATCCGCGGTCGCTCGGATGACACCCTCAAGGTGGCCGGCAAGCGGGTCGGACCGGCGGAGGTCGAGGCAGCGGCGACCGCCCACCCCAGCGTCGTCGAGGCGGCCGCGATCGGCGTCCCCCACGCCGTCAAGGGCGAGTCGATCGTCGTCGTCTGCACGATCGCCCGCGGCGAGACCGCCGACGACGACCTCCGGGCCGCGATCGCGAGGCGGGTCGTCGACGACCTCGGGAAGACGCTGAAACCCGAGGCCGTTGCGATCGTGCCCGCCCTGCCCAAGACTCGATCGGGCAAGATCATGCGGCGCGTCGTCCGCGCGGCCTGGCTCGGGCTCGACCCGGGCGACCTGTCGGCGCTGGACGACCCGACGACGATCGAGGGGATCCGCCGGGCCAGTCCGGCAGGCGTCGGCGGTGGTTGAGCGCACGGGCGAGGAGGAGCGATCGACGATGAGCGTGGCGGTCGACAAGGACGTCGTGACCTGGGACGACCTCTCCGACATGGTCGCCGACCTCGCCCGGCGGCTCCGCGACCACGACTACGACGTGATGCTGGCGATCACCCGCGGCGGCCTCGTCCCGGCCGGGATGCTCGCCTACCGCCTCGGCCTCCGGAACATCCTCGTCGCCGCGGTCGAGTACTACGACGCCGAGGGTAAGCCCGGACCGAAGCCGACGTTCCTCCAGTTCCCGGCCGATCCCCTCCTCCGTGGCCAGCGGGTCCTGATCGTCGACGAGGTCTGGGACAGCGGGACGACGATCCACGCGGTGACCGAGCGGGTCCGCCAGGCCGGCGGGATCCCGACGACCGTCGTCCTCCACTACAAGCCAGCGCATTCGCGCGTGCCGGGGGAGCCGGACATGCATGTCGCGACGACCGACCGCTGGGTCGTCTACCCGTTCAAGGCGGGCAACTGAGCCCCGCATCCACGATGCCGATGAGTTCCGGGCCTGAAGGTCGTCTGAACCGTCGAAGACCACGCACGGTGGAGGTTTCCGCATGACCCGGACGCTGCTCCTCGTCGGAACCCGCAAAGGCGCCTTCGTCCTCGACGGCGGCCGTGACCGGCGTGGCTGGTCCGTGTCCGAGCCGCTCTGTGAGGGCTGGCCGATCCACGATCTCCAGTGGGACTCTTCGACGGGCTCGATCTACGCCGGCGGCGGCTCGTCGTGGTACGGGCCGGCCGTGTTCCGGAGCGACGATCTCGGCAAGAGCTGGACGCACTCGTCGGAGGGGCTGACCTACGGCGACGACGGCCCGAAGATCCCGACCGTCTGGAACGTGACGCCTGCCCACGGCTCGATCTTCGCGGGCGTCGAGCCGGCCGGGCTGTTCCGGAGCGATGACGGCGGCAAGACCTGGACGCACGTGTCTGCGCTCCGGGATCACCCGAGCCGAGAGAACCCGGGCTGGACGCCCGGCGCCGGTGGGCTGATCCTCCACACGATCGTTCCCCATCCCACGGACACCGACAAGATGTGGATTGCGATCAGCGCGGTGGGGACCTTCGCCACCGAGGACGGCGGCACGAGCTGGGTGGCCCGGAACCGGGGCGTGTCTGCCTGCTTCCAGCCGGACCCCTACCCGGAGACCGGCCAGTGCGTCCACAAGCTCGTCATGGCAGCTGGCGACCCCGACAGCCTGTACCAGCAGAACCATTGCGGCGTGTACCGCTCCCGCGACGGCGGCAGCTCGTGGGAGGACATCAGCGCGGGGCTGCCGTCGGAGTTCGGCTTCGCCATGGCGGCCCACCCACGCGACACGGAGGCCGCGTGGGTCATCCCGCTCAGCCATCCCGAGGAAGGCCGGGTCGCGCCCGACGGGGCGCTGGCCGTCTGGCGGACCCGGAACCGCGGGGACGCCTGGGAACGCCAGGACCGGGGCCTGCCCCAGGAGCACGCCTATGTCGGCGTCCTCCGCGAGGCGATGTCCACCGATCGCGGCGACCCCGCGGGCGTCTACTTCGGCACCAGCACTGGCCAGCTGTACGGCTCGACCGACGAGGGCGCCTCGTGGCAGATGGTCGCCGATCACCTGCCGCCGATCTGGGGCGTCCAGGCCATCGAGGTGGACTGAGCCGGCGTGGCGGTCACGGTCATCCTGCCCCGCTCGCTCGTCTCGCTCCTCCCGGGGACGAGCCGCTCCACGGAGGTCGTGGCGACCACCGTCGCCGAGGCGATCGACCGGCTCGATGAGCAGACGCCGGGCATCCGCAACCGGCTCGTCGACAGCGGGCCGACGATCCGCCAGCACATCAACGTCTTCGTCGACGGCGAGCTGGCGAAGCTGGACACACCCGTCCGGCCGAACGCGACGATCCACGTGATCCCGGCGGTGTCGGGCGGCTGAGCCGCCCGTCGGGGGAAACTAGCCGACCCGACTGAGCTCACGCGCCAGCGGGTCGAAGTTGTCGGATCGCTCGGCGATCGCGTCCTCGCCGAGCCGCGCCTGAGCCCGCTCCGCCGGCCCCTCTCCGACCACGGCGCGCCAACCGTCGTCGGCGAGGCGCTCGAGGGTCCGGAGCGCGGCCTCGGCCGTCGCCCGGGCATGGCTGAGCGCGACGCCCGCGAGAAGACCCATCTCATGAGCCGAGCCGACGTCGGCCGCGACCAGAGAGGCGACCCGGGTCGACCGGACGGTCCGGCGGTCGGGCCGCTGGCGGACGATGACCGCCGTCGCCCCCGCCGGCTGGATCGCCGCGACGAGGGCCGGCCACAGCTCCGCGGTTGCCGATCCGGCGGATCGCGGCTCCTCGAAGACCAACCCCAGCTCCGGGAAGAGCGCCCGCCTGAGCGCGACTTCGCCGACGGCCCGCGCCACCGGATCCGGCTCGTCGACGAGCCACGGGGTCAACCCGCCGATCAGGATCTGGTCCTCGGGGAGACCGTTGCCGCGGGCGATCGCGACGGCGACGAGCTGGAGCGCCAGGGCGCGACCGGCCCGCACCGCGGGATCCGACGGAACCCCCCGGGCCAGGTCCGGGCCGACCACGAGCGGCCCGGGCCCGATCGCGACGGTCACGCCCGCGCGAGCAAGGAGCGCCTGGCCGAAGGCGTGGTCGGCGAGGGCGCGGTCGGGCGCGACGTGGCCGTCGACGATCTCGCCGAGCGGATCGGAGCGGGCGACGTCGATCCGCTCGAACCCGGCAACGACCGCGCTCTCCGGCATCCCGAGTGGCGGTGGGACGATGCCGAGCCGGACGTAGCCCCGCCGCTGGGCGGCGGCCTCGTCGAGCGCACGGCGAAGGCCGCCGAGCGCCCGCTGGCTGCCGGTCGGCGCCTGATCGATCGCCTCGGGGGTCAGGTCCGCCGTCCCGGCGCGTGGCTGCCAGACCGGCGCATCGAGGCCCGCGCGGCGGAGTCGATCGCTGAGCTCGCGGCCGATCGGGACTTCGACGTCGAGGAGGTCCGCGCCGGCGTCGACGGCGGCCCGTCCCTCGTCGAGCGCCCCGGCGAGATCCGGCTCGCCGATCGCGGCGCCGACCCACGGCCGGCGAGCCTCGCCCAGGACGTCGATCAGCTCGGCCCGGGCGGTTCGGTTGGCATCGATCCGCTCCACGGCGGCAGCGACGAGCCGACCGGCCTCCTCCTCGGCGATCGCCCGCCGGTCCGGCTCGCGGAGGAGGGCCGCCTCCATCCCGAGATCCACCGCCCCGGACGCGACGTCCAGGGCCAGCCGCTGGGGATCGAGGTCGTACTCGGCGAGGGCCATCGCGAACGGCAGGACGATCCCCCCGCCGAGGCGGTCCGGACCGCCCGCGAGGTAGCGGTCGATGACGGCCCAGGCGAGCGGGCGGCCGGCGACGTCGAGCCCGCTGACGCCGAACATCCGCAGCAGCGCGCGTTCGCGTCCGACCGTCGTGGAACCGCGGGCGCGGCCCGCCCACGCCCCGGCCAGCGTCTGGGCGCGCTCCGTCAGTCGATCGAGCGGTCCGAGATCCCCGACCATGGGCCGAAGGATGCCTCAGCCGGGCGCCCGCTGCGCGATCAATCCGAGGACGACGTCGGCGAACGTCCTGATTTCGAACGGCTTGCCCTCGAACGCGTTGCAGCCCGCGTCGAGCGCCTCGCGCATCACCTCCGCCTGGACCGACGCGCTGCAGGCAAGGATCGGTGTCGAGGCGATTCCGGCGTCGGGATCGGACCGCACCGCTCGCGCCACGTCGAAGCCCGACATCCCCGGGAGCCGCAGGTCGAGGACGACCGCATCCGGTCGCGTGCCACGGATGGCCGCCAATGCCGCCTCGCCAGTCCCAGCCTCGGCGACCCGCACGCCCGCCCGCTCCAGGACGCGCCGCATCAGCCGGCGAGTGTCGACGGTGTC
>VBFG01000219.1 GCA_005882635.1 Chloroflexota bacterium
CCCCAGGGCGATGAGATCGATGATCCAGTCGAATCCGCCCGCCCGGATCGAATGGGCCACGAGCAGCGCGGCCAGCGGGCCGATCGCAGCCAGGAACAGGAGTCCGGCGTAGATCGAGGCGCGCCGGATCTGGGCGGATCCCCCGAGGTTGAGGTCGATCGCCCGGCCGACGACGTCGACCGCTCGTGGCGGAGACGGCTCAGGCGGAGACGGCTCGGGCGCGTCGATCTCGGTCACAGTCCTCGCTTCAGCCCGTCCGTCGACGCTCGCGGCCGAATTCGACCAGCAAGTCCCAGGCGGAGTCGGCGGCCGACGTGAGGTAGACGAGGACGACGGCGAGCAGCCAGAAGAAGGCGCCGATCGGGTTCGTCATGACGAGGATGGCAACGACGATCTGGCCGACGCTCGCTGCGCCGGACAGGCCGAGCCGGCGGATGACGTACCGCCACCCGCCGAATGGATCGGCGCGCCCTCGCCGGAAGGTCGCTGCGCGACGCACGATCCGGACCACGCCCAGCCCGCCGACGATGGCAAGCTCGACCGTGAGGCTCTGCGGATCCTGGTTCGGGACCAGGACGAACAGCGCGATCAGCAGGACGAACACGAAGTTCGAGAACGCCTGCTCGGCCAGGAGGCGGAGGCCCGTGCCGTCCTCGGCCGTGTACTCGTCGAGGTGATGGAGACCCCGACGAACAGCAGCCCGATCAGCGTCGCCGCCGCCGCTCCGGCGGTCAAGTAGAAGTCGTGCCAGCTCCCTGCAAGCGCCGAGAACTCCGCGTTCGAGATCCGACTGCCTCCCGCACCGATCCGGCGATGGTCGCGCCCACGATAGCGCGCGCGCTTCGGCGGCGAAGACGCGTCGTCGTGACTTGCGTGTTTGCGCAAATCATGACATGATGAGCGGGATGTTGGACACGGTAGTCCCTGCCTCGAGCGAGTTCGACCGCCAGCGGTATGCCGCCGTCGGTCGTGCTCTCGCCGACCCGAAGCGCCTCTGTGTGCTCGAGTCGCTCGCTGGGGGCGAGCTCTCCGTCGGCGACCTGTCGACGAGGGTCGGCTGCCAGGTGCCCAACATGAGCCAGCATCTCGCCGTCCTCCGCAGCGCCGGGCTCGTCCAGAGCCGGCGCGATGGTTCGACGGTCTTCTACCGCCTCGCCGACGTGCGCGTCCTCGAGGCCTACCGGCTCATCCAGAGCCTGGCCGGCCAGGGCGCCTGACCGAGAAAGGAACACGAGCACATGGGTATCCAGCACGCGACGGACGACACGTTCGAGCAGCTCGTGCTGAAGAACGACAAGCCGACCGTCGTCGACTTCTGGGCCACCTGGTGCGGGCCCTGCAAGATGGTCGCCCCGGAGATGGAGAAGATCGCCGCCAAGTACGAGGGCGCGGTCGACGTCGTCAAGGTCGATGTCGACGCCAACCCGCGCATCTCGCAGGCCTTCAACATCATGAGCATCCCGACGATCGCCTTCTTCCGGCCCGGCCAGCAGCCGCTCGGAGTGGCCGGCGCGCGGCCGATGGAGGCGCTCGAGGCGCAGTTCGGCCTCGCCCAGTACGCGCCGTCCGCCGAGACGACCGCGACCGAGGCCTGACCCGGGTCAACCTGCTCGCTGCCCGATCCGACGCCGTCCACCCGGACGGCGTCGCTCGATTCAGGAAGCCATCTTGACGGCCCGGCGGTAGGCGCTCAGGAACCACGCCTCGGCGCGGTCGACCGCAGCGTCGTCGAGGGTCGCCGGCTCGAACGCGACCCACTCGGACCCCCGGACGGACGGCTCCGTGTCGGGCGTCCGAAGAGCCGCCCCGGCGACCATCGGGTCGAGAAGGAACTCGGCCCGCTCACCCGCCAGCGCGGAAAACGACGTCGCGCCGGCCGCGAAGGATCGGTCCGCCGGATCGCGGGCAGCTCTTCGGCCGCGGCGATCAGGACGTCCCGCATCGTCAGGTCCGACGCCTGCTCGTCGGTCACGCCCGGCGGGCCGCCTCGAGGATCGCGGCGAGGTCGGCTTGGTGGTCCTCGTAGTGCTCGATCGTCTCCTCGGAGAAGAACCGCTGCTGGTCGGCGTTCTTGAGCCAGCGCGTCTCGGGAACGACCGTGAGGAAGCCGCGCAGCTCCCCGGCGACCCGGGCGAACTCCTGGCGGACCTCGTCGATCGGCTTCGCCCGCCACTCCGCCAGCGCTTCGGCATTGACGACGTCGCCGCCGCGCTCCTCCCAATCGGCATCCGCACGCTCGTGAGACGGCGATCGCTCGCCCATCGCGAGCTCGCGCGCGACGTCCAGCGACAAGAGCTGCCAGGTCACGAGGTGACCCATCAGGTCCCGGCCCGACCAACCGTGAGCGGCCTCGACCGGCTGTGCGAGCTGTTCGTCGGTCAGCTGCGAGAGGGTCTCGTACGGACGCCACGCGTCGCGTTCGTCATCGAGGAAGGACAGCGCGTCGGTGTACATGGAGGCATCCTAGCGGGCGCTCGCTGCCGGACGCGCGACACCCGGACGATGCGCGGCCGGTACCGTGACGGCATGCGCCCAGATGACCCGTGTCGATGAGGACGGAAGTGGCGGCTCCTGCCCCGACCGTGGTCAGGGTCGGCGACGAGCCCGGTCCGCCACTCGATGGACAGCGGCGTACCGGCGTCGTCTGGGTTCACGGCATCGGCACGCAGAAGCCCGGTGACAGCCTCTTCGATTGGACGCGGCCGATCCTCGACGTCTTCGCGGAGTGGCGGCGCCAGTACGACGCGGACAGCGGTGAGGATCCGATCGGCGAGAACCCGGTCGACTCCGCGAGCGTCAGCGACCCGGACAACCGCTGGATCGAGGTCGACATCCCGGGCTTCGGTGACCGAGCCCACGGCCAGTGGCTGTTCACGGAGGCCTACTGGGCCGGCGACGTGCGGCCGCCCTCCTTCGGGGCCGCGTCCGCGTACCTGCTGGGGCACCTGCGAGGGATCATCAAGGGGATTGGCGATGGGCTCCGCATCCGCGAGGACAAGCGGAAGCAGCGCATCAGGACCCTCAGCGACCAGCTGGCGGTGGAGCTCCAGCGGGCCGGCCGCGAACCCAACGACGATCCGCGCTGGATCGAGCTGTCGCTGGCACTGCAGGGCCGCTGGACGATCACCGATACGCTCGACGGCGTCTGGAAGCTGCGACCGGTCCGCTGGGCGCTGGTGGGCGTCGGGACGGTCGTCGCGATCGTCGCGCTCGGCGTGTACTCCCTCCTCCACGCTATCCCGATCTCCGCGATCCAGCGGCGAGTCGAGATCGCCGCCGCCGACACGTTCATCGTGGAGTGGTTCGGCGACCTGGCGGTGATCCTCGACGACCTCGCCCAGGGGGCTGCCATCCGGAACCGGCTCGTCGAACGCGTGGCGTGGCTCAAGCGGCACGACTGCGACGACGTGGTCCTGCTCGCCCATTCGGGCGGCACGATCGTCAGCTACGCGACGCTCCTCCGGTACCCCGAGGCCGACCTCGACGTCGCCAAGCTCGTGACCTTCGGGGAG
>VBFG01000043.1 GCA_005882635.1 Chloroflexota bacterium
CGAGAGCGTGAGTCCCGCGTCGCGGGCGAGGGCGTAGTCGGCCGCGAGGAGGTCCAGGGCGAGACTCGGAGCTCCCGCGCTCCGCAGCCGGGCAGCATGCTCCGCCGGCGTCTCACCCGGTCGGCGGCCGGCGGCAGGGTGTCGCGCGAGGTCGGCGAGCAGCGCGACGTACGCCTGCACCGCATCCGCCGGCTCGGCGCGGCGAGCGCGCGGCCGCCAGCGCCGCGGCGGACCCGGCGCGCCGCCGCGATCGATCGTTCGTATCTCGTCGACGAGATCGTCGTGCGGAGCGCGCGTCCGGCGCATCCACGCGGCGATCAGGATCAGGACCGCCACCGTGGCCGCAAGGAGGAGGAGCCCACCGAGCGACATCGTCGCGAGCTGTTCGGCCTGCGACGGCTGGACCGGCCCTGACGGCGGCGTCGTCACCGGGCCGGGCGTCGTCGGGCGGCCACCGAAGACCGCGGCCAGGATCCGGGTCACGACTGCGATCGCAGCGAAGATGACGATCATCCAGCGGGCAGTCCGGTCGAAGCCGGTCACGAGGCCAAGGATCAGGAGCGGCCCGAGCGCCACGCCGACGAGGATCGACAGCGCCGTCCCGGCGACGGCGGCGAGCGGCACGGCCGCGATGATCGCGGCCGCGAGCAGGACCAGGGTCAGGGCGAGCCAGGCCGGGTTGCGCCGCCAGTCGAGCCCCTCGTCGGTCGCCATGGCCGCGAGCCGGGTGAACGCGAGCGCGAGGACGGCAGTGCCGACGAAGACGATCGCGGCCCCCAGGGCGTCGCCGAGGAAGCGTGTCCGGAACGGTTCCGCGATGACACCGCCGAGGAGCGAGGCCAGCGCAAGGCCCGGCGTTCCGAGGGCCAGCAGCCGGGCAACGGTCGACTCTGCCAGCGGCAGCGACGCATGGGCGAACCCGCGGAGCACCGCCAGGCCCGCCAGCAGACCGCCCGGATGAGCGGCGACCGCCGGTCCGATCCCGCCGGCCAGGGCGGCGCGAGCCGCCGGGGAGGCGAGAACCCCGACGACGGCGGCGACGACGATCAGCCCGAGCGCGGCCGCCGGCCACTGGTCGCCGAGACGTCGGGCGAGGAGTCGCGCGGCGAGCGTTCCGAGCGCCACGAACAGCGCGACGACCGGGATCCCGATCTCCGGCTGGTGGAGGGCGAACTCCTGGAGGAGGCCGGCGATCACGCTGATCCAGGCCGCCTCTGCGACGATGACGAGCGGCAGCGGCGGAAGCTCGACGATCGCGGCGGCGACCCGATCGCTCCGGGTCACGTCGCGATGGCCTCGCCTGTCGCGACCGTCGGGCCGGTAGCGACGACGAGTCGCCCCGCCGACCGCCACGGGCCGTCGAGGCGCGCCGTCCGGGCGGCCAGCCCAGCGGCCCGGGCGTGGGCGGCGTCCCGGTCGGCGTTCGGACCGCAGGCGAGGACGACGACCGGGCAGCCTGACTGCTCCAGCCGCCGCAGGTGCCCGAGGTATCGCGCCGGGTCGCGGGCCGTGACGACGAGGATCGTGGTCCCGGGCCGCAGGACTCGGGCGATGGTCGCCAGCAGCCGCTCGAACGGGGCGGAGGGGTGCGACGACAAGCGCGCCAGGAGGTCCAGGACGCGCTCTGCCTGGCCCGGCGCCTCGGACGGCGGCAGGATCGCGAACCGGCTCTCGGCACGGTGGTAGCCCGCGGCGGCGAGGCCGAACGACGCCCGTTCGTCCGCGAGCGACCGGGCGAGGGACGCGGCGACGACGAACAGTGACTCGACCTCCTCCACGTCGAAGGAGGTCTCCCACGCGGCCCCGCCGTGGGTCTGCACGTCGAGGGCGATGAGCACCTCCCGATCGCGCGAGGGTTCGAACACCTTCACGACCGGCCGACCGAGACGGGCACTCGCGCGGGGATGGACTCGGCGAACGGCGTCGCCCGGCGCGTACTCGCGGATGCCGGCGAACCGGGACGGATCCTCGCTGAGTCCGGCCAGGGCCCGGTCCGTTCCGCCCCATCGGTCGCGACGATGGACCCCGGTCGCCCTGACCGTTCGTGGGCGGACGAGGAAGCGATCCGTCTCCGGCCGGGTGGCGGCCGCCGCCTCGCGGGCGAAGAGGTCCCCGACCGACAGGTCGACCGGCCCGAGCTCGTAGACGCCGCGCCGATCCGCACCGACGTGGAACCGCCGGACGACCCGCTCGAACGGCGCGAGGGTCCACGTGTTGCGGAGGACACCGAGCCCCCGTTCACCCACGATCAACGGCCGCTCGCGGACGACCACGCCGGGGCTCGCCACGTCGTCGGCGCGGAGCCACGCCAGGGGGAGACCCTTCCGGTTCCAGACCTCGATCGTGGCCGGGATCTCCTCGCCCCAGGTGATCCGGTCCCGTCCCAACGTCCGGCGATACTGCACCTCCCGGAGACCGTTCCGGTTCCAGAACGCCCGAACGAGCTCCAGCAGGATCACGACGATCGCCAGCACGACCGCGACCGGGACGCTGAGGATGACCCCGCCGAGGAGGAGCAGGATCGCGAGGAACGCCGTCCCGGTCACCGCGCGACGCCGGCTCCGCGCCGCCTCACCCGGGGGCCGGCGTCGCTGACGTCGGTGGGGCGGCGACCTGGTCGAGGATACCCGTCAGCGCGGCATCGACCGACGCGCCGCGCAGGCTCTGATCGAGATCGACCACGAGTCGATGGGCCAGCACCGGCCGGACCATCGCCTTGACGTCGTCCGGGAGCACGAACGTCCGACCGTCGAGGAACGCGGAGGCCTGCGCCGCCCGGTACAGGGCGACCGTTGCCCGCGGGCTCGCGCCGAGCTGGAGGTCCGTGTGGGTCCGCGTGGCGCGGGTGAGCGCGACGAGATAGGCCTCAACCTCGTCCGCGACATGGACCCGCCGGACGGCATCGCGGAGTTGGAGCAGCATCGGTCCGTCCGCGACGGCGTCGATCGCATCGAGCGGCTCTGCCGCAACCTGGTATCGCCGGGCGATCGATCGTTCGGCGACCTCGTCCGGATATCCCAGCCGAATCCGCAGGAGAAACCGATCGAGCTGGGCCTGCGGCAGCGCGAAGGTTCCCTCGAACTCGATCGGGTTCTGCGTCGCGAGGACGATGAACGGCTCCGGCAGTGGGCGGGTCGTTCCTTCGATCGAGACCTGCCGCTCCTGCATCGCCTCGAGCAGCGCGGCCTGCGTTCGCGGGGTCGCCCGATTGATCTCGTCGACCAGGAGGATGTTCGTGAAGACGGGTCCCGGGGCGAAGCGGAGCGACCCTGCCTCGTACAAGCTGGAGCCCGTGATGTCGACCGGCAGCAGGTCGGGCGTTCCCTGGATGCGGTTCGACTGGAGCGCGAAGGCCCGTGCGACCGCTCGGGCGAGCAGCGTCTTGCCGGTTCCGGGGACATCCTCGACCAGGACGTGCCCCTCCGCGAGCAGCGCGGTCAGGACGAGCGTCAGCGGCTCATGGGCGCCGACCACGACGCGTTCGACCGCGGTCCGGAGGTCGTCCCACAGCAACCGCGACGCCCGACCTTTGACCGGCGCTGCGGCGGGCGTCGCTCGATCGCCCGCCCCCGGCAGCTCCGGCGGGACCTGAGGTGCGAGATCGGTGTCCGCGGTGGGCTCCTCGGTCGGGTTCGTCGTGGGTGGGTACGGCGCGGCTGACGCGGGGGTTCAGGCGACCGGTCGAGCCTGGCCGGCGGCGATCCGGCGGAGCACCGCCGGGAGGATCCCGCCGTGGCGGTAGTAGCCGACGTCGATCGGCCCGTCCAGCCTGGCGATCGCCTCGAACCGCCGCTCGCCGCCACCGTCGGCCGGATCGGCCCGGGCCACCACGGTCAGCCGCTTCCGCGGCGAGAGGTCGTCGGCCAGGCCGTGGATCTCGTACGTCTCGCGGCCGGTCAGGCCGAGCTTCGACGCGCTGTCGCCCGGTGAGAACTGGAGCGGCAGGACACCCATCCCGACGAGGTTCGAGCGGTGGATCCGTTCGAAGCTCTCGGCGATCACCGCCCGGACGCCGAGGAGCATCGGCCCCTTCGCGGCCCAGTCGCGGGAGGATCCCGAACCGTACTCCCGGCCGGCGAGGACAATGAGCGGCGTGCCCTCCCGCTGGTAGCGCAACGCGGCGTCGTAGATGAACTCCTCCTCGCCGTCGGGCAGATGGACCGTGTACGGGCCTTCCTTGCCGGGGACGAGCGCGTTGCGCAGGCGGATGTTGGCGAACGTCCCACGAGCCATCACCTCGTGGTGGCCGCGGCGGGCGCCGTACGAGTTGAAGTCGAGCGGGCCGACGCCGTGCTCCTGGAGCCAGGTGCCCGCCGGCGACCACGACGCGATCGACCCGGCCGGCGAGATGTGATCGGTCGTGACGGAGTCGCCGAGGACCGCCAGGACGCGGGCTCCCTCGATGTCAGGCACGGGCGCCGGCTCGGTCGTCAGGCCGTCGAAGAACGGCGGCTTGGCGATGTACGTCGAGTCGGGGTTCCAGTCATATCGGTCGCCCGCCGGGATCGGCAGGGCTCGCCACCGATCGTCGCCGTCGAACACCACCGCGTACGTCCGCCGGAAGAGCTCCGGATCGATCGAGCGACCGATGACCTCGCGGATCTCGTCCGACGACGGCCAGAGGTCGGCCAGCATGACCGGCCGCCGATCCGAGCCGGTCCCAAGAGGCTCGAGGGTCAGGTCGATGTCGACCCGGCCGGCCAGGGCGAACGCGACGACGAGCGGTGGCGACGCGAGGTAGCTCGCGCGCGCGAGCGGATGGATCCGGCCCTCGAAGTTCCGGTTGCCGGACAACACCGCGGCCACGACGAGTTCGTTGTCCTCGACCGCCTTCGCGATCGGCTCGTCGAGCGGTCCCGAGTTGCCGATGCAGGTCGTGCAGCCGTAGCCGGCCAGCGCGAATCCGAGCTGCTCGAGCGGCGCCATCAGGCCGGCCGCTTCGAGGTAGCCGGTCACGGCCTTGGAGCCCGGGGCCAGCGACGTCTTGACCGTGGCCGGCACGGTCAGCCCGCGGGCGACCGCGTTCCGGGCGAGCAGCCCGGCGCCGATCATCACGGTCGGGTTGGAGGTGTTCGTGCACGACGTGATCGCCGCGATCGCGACCGAGCCGGACTGGATCGTCGTGCGCCGGTCGCCGACCTCGATCGTGACCGGCTGGTAGTAGTGGTCGTCATCGCTCACCGCGGCGTCGGTCGGCGCGTCGGCGACCGGCTCGTCGCGCCTCGCGTCCGACGCCGCGAACGACGGTGGGTCGCTGGCCGGGAACGATCCCGCCGAGGACGACTCGACCTCCCCGCCAGCGGGGCGACGGCCTTCGATCTCCCCTTCGCCGAGCGCGACCAGCCCGTTCGGAAAGTTCGTCCGGAAGTTCGTCCGGAGCGCAGTCAGCGGAACCCGGTCCTGCGGCCGGCGCGGCCCGGCGACGGACGGGTCCACCGTCGCGAGGTCGAGCTCGAGGGCCTCGTCGAAGTCCGGACCCGGGCCGGGCTCGCGCCACAGCCCCTGCTCTTTCGCGTACCGCTCGACGAGCCCGACCCGGTCCGCCGACCGGCCGGTCAGCCGCAGGTACGACAGCGTCTCGTCGTCGATCGGGAAGAGCGTCGAGGTCGCCCCGAACTCCGGGCTCATGTTGCTGATCGTGGCCCGATCGGCGAGGGCGAGCCCGGCGAGCCCGTCGCCGGCGAACTCCACGAACGCCCCGACGACGCCGTGCGATCGCAGCATCTCGGTGACGACGAGGACGAGGTCGGTCGCGGTCGAGCCCTTCGGCAGCTCGCCGTGGAGGCGGACGCCGACGATCCGCGGCATCGGCTGGTACAGGGGCTGGCCGAGGAGGACCGCCTCCGCTTCGATGCCACCGACGCCATAGCCCAGGACGCCAAGGCCGTTGATCATCGTGGTGTGCGAATCCGTCCCGACGAGGGTGTCCGGATAGGCGATGCGCCCATCGCCGTCGCCGTCCGGCGCGTCGATCACGACCGTCGCCAGGTACTCGAGGTTGACCTGGTGGACGATGCCCGTGCCGGGCGGCACGACCCGCAGGTCGCGGAACGCGGTCTGGGCCCAACGCAGCAGCTGGTAGCGCTCGCCGTTCCGCTCGTACTCACGCTCGACGTTGAAGGCGAATGCGGCGGCCGTCCCGAACATGTCGACCTGGACGGAATGGTCGATGACGAGATCGGCCGGGACGAGCGGGTTGACGAGCGCCGGGTCGCCGCCGAGGTCCGCCATCGCATCACGCATGACGGCGAGGTCGACGATCGCAGGGACGCCGGTGAAGTCCTGGAGGATCACCCGGGCCGGCATGAACGGGACCTCGGCCTCCGCCGCGACCGCGGGGCGCCACGACGCGAGGGTCTCGACGTCGGCCGGGTCGACGAGCCCGCCACCGGCGTGGCGGAGCACGTTCTCGAGGAGGATCTTGAGCGTCACCGGGGCGCGGTCGAGCTCGATCCTGCTCCCGAGCGCGCTCAACCGCCAGGCATCGGGAAGGCCGGGCCCGAGGCTCGCCCGGGCACCGAATGGATCGGGTCGGACCACGCGTCCTCCGTCGGTTCGGTCAGTACACTCGCTGCGTGGAAGAGTACCGCCGACCACGTCTGAGCCGCCGATGAAGGCCTGGGGCGGCCGCGACGAGCGCGCCGGTGGCAGCGATCGCGACGAGAAGATGCGCGCGATCGAGGAGGCCGGGATCGACCTCGATCCGACCGCCGACGACGAGCACGACGGCGACCACGACGCTGGTCCCCACAGCCACCCCCACGTCCAGAGCGAGGCGGGCGGGCCGCCGATCATCGGGATCGTCGGGGCGGGCGCGGTCGGAACCGCGCTCGGCGTGGCCCTGCAGCGGGCCGGCTGGCCGATCCATGCCGTGGCCAGTCGCGACGCCGCGCGTCGCGAGCGCTTCCGCGGGCTGGTCCCGGGCGCACGCGGTTTCGCCGACGCCCAGCCGCTCGTGGAGGAGGTCGAGCTGATCATCCTCGCCGTCCCCGACGACGCGATCCCTTCGGTTGCCGGCGACCTCCACATGTACGGCGGGCAGGCGATGATCCACACCAGCGGCCTGCTCGGGGCAGAGGCGTTGGCCGGAGCGATGGCGGCCGGGACGCAGGTCGGCTCGTTCCACCCGCTGGTCGCGTTCGCCGATCTCGAGCGAGCCGTGGCGGCTCTCCACGGCGCGACCATCGCGATCGAGGGCGACGAGCAGCTCCTCGATCTGCTCGCCCGGATGGCGGAGGTGATCGGCGCGACACCGGTCCGACTCGCCCCCGGCGCGAAGCCCGCCTACCATGCCGCCGCCGTCCTCGCCGCGGGTGGCTTCGTCGGGCTGCTCGACGCGATCGCCGAGCTGGGGCGCGTCGCGGGTCTCGACGAGGCCGGCAGCCTGGCGATCTACGGCTCGCTCATCGAGCAGACCCTGGCGAACGCCCGCGGCCTTGGGATCGACGCCGCGCTGACGGGTCCGGCGACCCGCGGCGACCGGGGCACGTTCGTCGCCCACACGGCCGCGATCGACCGCGTCGCACCTGGTGTCGCTGCCCTCTACCGCGACCTCGCGGAGCGCGAGGTCTCGATCGCGGAACGGCGGGGCGCGCTGACACCGGAAGCCGCCGAAACGCTGCGATCAGCGCTCGCTCCCGCGCTTGCAACGCCCGATTGAGGCGCTACCATTGCCGCCCATGGAGCGCAGCATCGCCGCACGGTACGCGGCCCGCCAGACCGCGCGGTTCGTGACCCCGTCGGCCCGGGCGCGGGAGCGCCGGCTGGGCCTGCGCGGCGCCGGCTCGTTCCATCCCGCGACGACCCGACTGACCGTCCTGCAACGGCCGGGTGACGGCATCCTCGCCCAGCTCCGCGGTGACTGGCGCGCCGTCCGCGCCGCCCAGCCGCGACGCGCCGCCAACGGTCGCCTGCGGCCGACCGTCTCGTTCCGCTGGACTGGCTCCGACCCCGCCGGGGCGACCCACCGTTCGAGCGCCGCCACGGCGCCGTGGCGCGGCTGAGGACGGCCACCGCCACCTCGGCCGGCGGCATCGTCGTTCGCTTCGACGACGGAATTCCCTCGCTCGTCGTCGGTGCCCGCCGTCGCGACCGCGACGTCCTCACCTGGACCCTCCCCAAGGGCACGCCGAACCCGGGCGAGTCGCGGGAGCAGACCGCCCTCCGCGAGGTCGCCGAGGAGACCGGTCTTCAGGTCCGCATCACCGACGAGCTCGAGTCGATCGAGTACTGGTTCGTCCAGCGCGGCAGCCGCATCCACAAGACGGTCCACTACTTCCTGATGGAGCCGGTCGGCGGCGACCTCGCCGGCCACGACCACGAGTTCGACCAGGTTCGTTGGGTCCCGTTCGACCAGGCCGCCGGCCTGCTCACGTTCGAGACCGAGCGGGCGCTGGTCGCCAAGGCGGCCGAGGTCGTCGACCCGGGCGCGGCGGCGCGGGCGGCGACCGCGGTGATCCGGCCGACCGCCGGCGCGCCGATGGGCCGGGCCTGAGCCCGGGCCGACGATGACCGAGACCTCGCTCCAAACGCTCCACGAGACGCCGCTTCAGGACCGCCACGTCGCCCTCGGCGCGCGGCTGATCGACTTCGCCGGCTGGCAGATGCCCGTCCAGTACGCGGGCATCCTCGAGGAGCATCGCGCCGTCCGCGAGCGCGCCGGCCTGTTCGACCTGTCGCACATGGGCGAGCTCTTCGTCGAGGGACCCGAGGCGGGATCGGCGCTGGCCTACGCCGTCGTCACGAACCCACCGTCGCTCGCGGAGGGCCGCGCCCAGTACTCGATGATCGTCGCGCCCAACGGCGGGATCCTCGACGACCTGATCGTCTACCACCTGGCGGCGGATCGCTTCCTCGTCGTCGCGAACGCGAGCAACGCCCAGGTCGTCAGCGACCTGCTGGCCGAGCGGCTGAGCGGCTTCAAGGCGGTTCTCGACGACCGGTCCCTCGCGACGGCGCTCGTCGCCATCCAGGGCCCCCGCTCCGTCGAGATCCTGCGGCCCCTGACCGACGTCGATCTCGATGCGCTCCGTTACTACGCGATCGCCGAGGGCAGCGTCGCCGGGATCCCGGCCCTCGTCGCCCGGACTGGGTATACCGGCGAGGACGGCTTCGAGGTGTTCGTCGATACCGGCCGCGCGGTCGCCCTGTGGGACGCGCTGATGGCCGGCGGCGAGGGCCACGGCCTGGCGCCGATCGGCCTCGGCGCCCGCGACACGCTCCGGCTCGAGGCGGGCATGCCGCTCTACGGCAACGAGCTCGATCCGACGACGAACCCGTTCGAGGCCGGCCTCGGCCGGGTCGTCAAGCTCGACAAGCCGGACGACTTCGTCGGCCGCGCCGCCCTCGAGAAGGTCGCCAGGGAAGGCGTCGATCGGAAGCTCGTCGGGATCGTCCTGCGCGGACGGGGGATCGCCCGCCACGGCTATCCCATCCATGCCGGCGAACCCGTCAGCGGGGTCGTGACGAGCGGCACCCAGTCGCCGACCCTCGGTCAGGCGATCGCCATGGGCTACGTTGCCACGCCTGACGCGGAGCCGGGTACGATGATCGACGTCGAGATCCGCGGCCAACGGGTCCCCGCCGAGGTCGTGGCCCTGCCGTTCTACCGCCGGGCCCGCTGACCGGGCGCTCCGGCGCCCGACCCCCGCCCTGTGACGGAGGAGAATGCACGCGATGGTCCCTGCCGATCTGCACTACACGAAGGACCACGAGTGGGTCCGCGTGGATGGCGACGAGGCGACGGTCGGGATCACCGCCTATGCCGCCGACCAGCTCGGCGACATCGTCTTCGTGGAGCTCCCGGAGGCGGGCCGGAGCGTCACCCAGTTCGCGGCGTTCGGCGTCGTCGAGTCGGTCAAGGCCGTGAGCGATCTCTTCGCCCCGCTGACCGGTGAGGTGGCCACCGCCAACGACGCGCTGGCGGGGTCGCCCGAGCTCGTCAACAGCGACCCGTACGGCGACGGCTGGATGGTCCGGATCCGGCTGTCCGAGCGGGGCGAGCTGGACGAGTTGCTCGACGCCACGGCCTACGACGCGCTGATCGCCGCCGGCTGAGCGATGCCCTACGGTCCCCATACCGCCGACGACCGCGAGCGCATGCTCGCGGCGCTCGGCATCGGCGGCGTCGACGAGCTGTTCGCTGATATCCCGGAACCGCTCCGGGCCAGTCGCCTGGACCTGCCGGACCCGGAGCCGGAGCTCGAGCTGGCGGCGCGTCTGCAGGGGCTGGCGGGTCGCAACCGGACGGACCTCGCCTCGTTCCTCGGCGCGGGCATCTACCGCCACTGGTCGCCGCCCGCGGTCGACCAGATCCTCCTCCGCGGCGAGTGGTACACCGCCTACACGCCGTACCAGCCGGAGATCAGCCAGGGGACGCTCCAGAGCATCTACGAGTACGAGTCCCTCCTCGCCGAGCTGGTCGATCTCGACGTCGTCAGCGCCTCGCACTACGACGGCGCGGCGGCCACGGCGGAGGCAGCGCTGATGACCTGCCGGGCGACGCGCCGCGAGCGCGTCCTCGTGTCGAAGGCCGTCCATCCCCACTATCGCCAGACCCTTGCCGCGTATTTCGGCGGCGGCCTCCAGCTCGAGGAGATCCCGCTCGTCGCCGACGGCGAGGCCGCCGGAACGACGGACCTGGCGGCCCTGGAGCGGCTGCTCGGCGACGGCGCGCCGGTCGCCGGCGTCGTCGCCGCCCAGCCCTCGTTCCTCGGTCTCCTCGAACCCATGGCCGAGATCGGCCGGCTCGCCCACGCGGCCGGCGCCCTCTTCGTGAGCGTCATCGAGCCCGTGTCCCTCGCGGTCCTCGCGCCGCCGGGTGCGTACGGCGCGGACATCGCCGCCGGCGAGGGCCAGCCGCTCGGGATCGCGCCGCAGTACGGCGGCCCGTACCTCGGGATCCTCGCCTCGACAGACGGGCTCGTCCGCCAGATCCCGGGCCGCCTCGTGGGGATGACGACCGATGTCAACGGCCGGCGGGCCTATGTCATGACGCTACGCGCGCGCGAGCAGGACATCCGTCGCGACAAGGCGGCCAGCAACATCTGCACGAACCAGGCGCTGCTCGCCCTCGCGGCGAGCGTCTACCTCGCGACGATCGGCCCGCACGGCCTGCGCGACGTGGCCGCCCAGGGCGCGGCGCGCGCGGCACGGCTCGAGACGGCGCTCGCCGCCGTCGGCGCCGGGCGCGTCCATCGCGGGCCGTACCTTAACGAATTCGCCGTCGGCGTCCCGGACGCGCGTGCCGTCCATCGCCGGCTCCTCGAGCGCGGCGTGCTGGCCGGGCTGGCCCTGGCCGACGTCCTGCCGGACGAGCCGTCGCTGTCGGACGCACTCCTCGTCTGCGCGACCGAGCTCACGACCGACGACGAGATCGCCCGGTTCGCGTCGGGTCTGGCGGCGGAGCTCGCCGTCCACGACCACACGGCCCCGACGATTCCCACTCCGAGCGGCGAGCCCGTGGAGGCCGCCCGATGAGCGTCGTCGGCGAGAAGCTCCAGCCGACGCTGTTCGAGCGATCGCGCCCCGGCCGCGGCGGGGGCAAGATCCCACACCCGCCTAAGGATGCCCTCGACCGGATCCCGTCCGCCGCCCGACGGGCGACGCCGCCGGCCCTGCCCGAGCTCAACGAGCCGGAGGTCGTCCGCCATTACGTCAATCTGTCGCACCTGAACTACGCGATCGACACGGGCTTCTACCCGCTGGGCTCGTGCACGATGAAGTTCAACCCGAAGCTCAACGAGTGGGCGGCCCGCCTCCCCGGCTTCGCCTCGCTCCATCCGCTCGCCCCCGACGAGATCGCCCAGGGCACGCTCCAGCTGCTGTGGGAGCTCGAGGGGGCGCTCGCCGAGATCAGCGGGATGCGGGCGGTCACCCTCCAGCCGGCGGCCGGCGCCCAGGGCGAGCTGAGCGGGATCCTGATGATCCGGGCCCACCATCGGAGCCGCGGCGAGACCGAGCGCGACGAGGTCCTCGTCCCCGACAGCTCGCATGGGACAAACCCGGCGACCGCCTCGATGGCCGGCTTCCGGACGATCACGATTCCGTCGGCGCCCGACGGTGGTGTCGACCTCGACGCATTCCGATCCGCCCTCGGGCCGCGGACGGCCGCGGTGATGATCACCAACCCGTCGACGCTCGGGCTATTCGAGAAGCGGATCGGCGATCTCCTCGACGCGGTCCATGAAGCGGGCGCGCTCGCCTATATGGACGGGGCGAACCTCAATGCGATTCTCGGCCGGTTCAAACCGGGCGAGGCCGGCTTCGATGTCATGCACTTCAACGTCCACAAGACCTTCTCGACGCCGCACGGTGGTGGCGGCCCCGGCGCCGGGCCGGTCGGGGTGGGCGACACGTTGCTGCCGTACCTCCCGACGCCGCGCGTCCTGCGGGCCGACGACGGCACGTTCCGCCTGGAGCGCCCCGGTGAGCGGCCCACCTCGATCGGCCGGCTTCGGAGCTTCGTCGGCAACACGGGCGTCCTCGTCCGCGCGTATGCCTACATCCGGGCCCACGGCGCAGCCGGCCTGCGCGAGGTCAGCGACGACGCGGTGCTCGCGGCGAATTACCTGCGGAAGCGGGTTGGTGAGGCGTACGAAATCCCCTTCGACCGCCACTGCAAGCACGAATTCGTCGCCTCCGCGGCGGGCCTCAAGAAGCGGACCGGCGTCCGGACGCTCGACATCGCGAAGCGCCTGATCGACAAGGGCTTCCACCCGCCCACGATCTACTTTCCGCTCACGGTCGAGGAGGGGATGCTGATCGAGCCGACCGAGACCGAGTCGGTCGAGACGCTCGATGCGTTCGCCGATGCGCTGATCTCCATCGCCGCCGAGGCGGAGAGCGACCCGGACCTCGTCACGAGCGCGCCGCACACCGCGCCGGTCGGCCGGCTCGACGAGGCGACCGCCGCCCGCCAGCCGAACCTCCGCTGGCGGCCGATGGCCGGCGCCGAGATGCCCTGCCCGGATTGAGCCGGCGCTTCGGCGCCGGTCGTGAACCTCTTGACCGGAAAAGCCGTACTGTCCGTCCAGATACCGGGGAAGACCATCTCCACACCGGAGACACAACATCACCCACGACGCGGCGCCTGACAAGGCCGACCTGGGTCGCTGCCGCGACGCCGAGCTGATCCGCCGCATGCAGGCGGACGACCTTGATGCTTTCGAGGTCTTCTTCGAGCGTCACCGCACGCTCATCTACCGGACGGCGTACGGCCTGACCGGCGATCGGCTGGCGGCTGAGGAAGTGCTCCAGGACACCTTCGTGCGTTCGTGGAGCCATCGTGCCGGGCTGCGTCTCGACGTCTCGCCCGTGCCGTGGCTCCATCGTGTCGCGCTGAACCTGTGCTATTCGCGGCTCGACCGCCGCCAGCTGCGGACCGAGCCCATCGGCGACGGTGGTGCGATCGCCGGCGTGGCATCGGCGACGGCCGAGCCAGCCGAGCGTGCCGAGAGGCAGGAGCTGCGCCAGATCGTGCGCGAGGGGATCGCGGCGTTGCCGCCAAAGCATCAGAGCGTCGTCGTCCTTTTCTACCTCCACGGCCTGTCGCTCCAGGAGACGGCCTCGTTCCTCGACATCAGGCTCGGGACGGTGAAGTCGCGCCTGCACTACGCACTGCGCTCCCTGCGCAGCCATCTCGAGGGTGACCGCCGCTTCCGCGGCGCGCATGCCTACGCCGACGAGCCGGCCAAGCTCGCGAGACGGGCCTCGTGATGAAGCTCGGGGTGACCTGCGAGACGTACCAGGGCGAGCTCATGGACCTCGCCGATCGCTGGGAGATCCGGCCTGGGACGGCGACGGCGCTCGAACACATCGGCCGCTGCGCGACCTGCGCGAAGGAGCTGGAGGGCGCCGCGTTGACGATCGTCGGCCTGCGCCGTCTGTACGACGAGGTCTCGCGCCTGGAGCCCGAGGGTGACTCCTGGGATCGACTGCGCTCCCGCGTCACCCGCCGGCGGACAGCGACCTATGGCATCGGATCGCCGATCCTCGGTGCCCTCGTCGCCTGGTCGCTCGTCGCCGCCGTGGGACTCCAGTTCGTGGCGTTCGACGGCGGTCTCGACCGGGGTCGCGGTCCGTCGGCCATCACCACCCGCGACGCCTTCGAGCCAACGGTTCGAATGGCGAGCGAAGACGGCGGCGCGACAGCCTCGTCGACCGTCAGACCATGGATTCGCGATGGCGACGTTACGGTAGGCCGTGCTGACGTCGTCGCGGCGCATGCCCGCCGTGTGTCAAATGCGTGACGCGGCAAGGGCCAGGCGACAGCGATCAAGGAGGTGTCGACGACAGACCCAGTGATCGTCTAGGCCATTTGACAATGGAATGACGGCGTCCCCATAGTACCGACCACCGTGGCAGGGGCCTGCCACACGCGTCGGTCGAATCCTCCAGATCGGACCTTTTGATCGGGCTGCAGAGACGGCCCGACGGCCAGGAGGAGGCGGTGGGGAGCCGCCGGGAGACGACCTGAATCGACGGGAGGAGACACTACATGCGGAAACGCTTGTTCACGCTGTTCGCCATCGGGGCGATCCTCGCAGGAGCGTGCGGGCAGGCAGCCAGCCCGTCCCCCTCCAGCGCTCCGGCCGCGAGCGAGAGCACCGCGCCGAGCAGTCCCGAGGCATCGGCGTCGGCGGCGGCCAGTGGTGGGATCGATCTCACCGCGACCAAGTACAAGGCCGAAGCCGTCGGCAACAAGGGTGGCAACCTCGTGATCGGCATCTCGGGTGACCCGAGCTCGATCTGGTTCAACACCTACGACACGTTCGCCAACGACTGCGAGGCCTTCTGCCCGGCTTTCTGGAGTCTGTGGAACAACACCATGGACCTCAAGTATTACGGGCAGCTGACGACCGACGTTCCGACGGTCGCCAACGGTGGCGTCACGGTCAACGGCGACAAGATGGACGTCCAGGTCAATTTGATCGACGGCGCGAAGTGGTCCGACGGCCAGCCGATCACCTGCGACGACGTGATCTTCATGCAGAAGTGGATCCTGGACAAAGCCCAGGTCGGACTCTCCTCGGGGACCTCGGGCTACGAGGACATCACGAGCATCGACGGCGCCGGCACGTCGAAGTGCGTGCTGCACTTCGGCAAGATCTATGAGCCGTACCTCGGCCTGTTCTCGCCGCTTCTCCCGAAGCACTATCTCGAGAAGTCGTCGGTCGCCGACGCGCAGAAGAACCTGTACGTCGACACCAAGCTGACCGATGGCGTCTACAGCGGCCCGTACATCCCGACGGCCTGGTCGCATGACGCCCAGATCAACTACGTCCCGAACACCCAGTTCTGGTCGACGATCAAGAAGTCCGATCCGCCGTTCGAGAACGTGACGATGAAGTTCTACGCGGACACGGACGCCGAGATCGCCGGCTTCGCCAACAACGAGATCGACGTCGGCCTCGAGTTCAACCAGAACCAGGTCGCCGCGATGTCGGCGGTCGACCCGGCATCCGTGGACAAGGTCCTCGGGCCGACGTACGAGCAGCACACCTGGAACTACAAGTCACTGACCGACAAGTTCGGTGACGCCGGCGCGAAGGCGATGATGGAGGCCCTCCATTACGGCGTCGACAAGGATGCGATCAACCAGACCATCACCGGTGGTGCGGTCACCCCGAGCTGCAACGGCATCTACCCCGACGCCTGGTTCTACGATGCGAGCGCCACGTGCTATCAGCACGACCAGGCCAAGGCAGAGAAGATCCTTGCCGATGCGGGCTTCAAGAAGGGGGCCGACGGTCTCCTGGAGCTCAACGGGAAGAAGGCCGAGTTCCTCGGCTGTGCCCGCGCTGACCGGCAGTACCGGATCGACACCCTGAACCTTCTCAACAGCCAGCTCAAGCCGCTGGGCATCAAGATCAATGCCAAGAGCGTCCCGCCCGCGACCGTGTTCGCCGGCTGGACCGAGATTGCCGCCGACACCCCGTGCAACACGACCCACGGCAACTTCGATGTCGTCGAGTTCGCCTGGGTCGGTACTCCGGATCCGGGCTCGAACTACTTCCTGTACCACTCGAGCTTCAACCCGGACAAGGGTGACCATGCCGGCCAGAACTACCTCCGGGTCAACAACCCCGAGGTCGACAAGGACATGGACACCATCAAGACCTCGGTCGACCTCGAGAAGATCAAGGAGGCCATGTCGAGCTTCCAGAAGATCTACACGGATCCGGCGCAGGCCTTCCCGGAGATCGCCCTGTACAACTGGACGACGGTGATGCTGAAGTCACCGAAGATGCATAACATCGCGAACAACGGCAGCGCGTCGGTCCAGAGCTGGAACATCGAGGATTGGTGGCGGGATGCCTGATCGGCAGTCGTGATCAAGGTCACGACCGCCTGACCGCCTGACCACCGTCAACACCGCGGGACTGTCGCCGAAGCGGCAGTCCCGCGAACTACATCCGAGGACGGCCGCATGATCCGCTTCATCATCAGACGGCTCATCGGAACGATCCCAACACTGTTCGTGGTGTCCCTGCTGATCTACAGCATCCTGCAGCTCGCCCCCGGTGGGCCGGAGCAGCGCTTCGAGCAGAACCCCAAGATCACCCCGGCCGCGATCGCGGCGTTCAAGCACCGCTGGGGTCTCGACCAGCCGATCCCCGTGCAGTACTGCCGCTGGGTCGGCATCTGCAACCCCGACGGGGAGGGCCTGGGCGTCTTCATCTCGAACAGCCGCCTGCCGAACTTCCTGCCCGGGTTCCTCGGCGGCGGCGACAACGGGGTCCTGCACGGCGACCTTGGCTACTCGTCCAACACCGGATCGAGCGTCGCGTCGCTCATCGGCCAGCGTGTCCTGCCGACAGCGATCCTGGCCGGCATCGCGCTCATCGTCTGGGTGTCGCTTGCGCTGCTGACCGGAATCCTCGCCGCGGTCAAACCCTACGGCAAGCTCGACACCGTGATCACGATCTTCAACTATGTCGGTTTCTCGTTCCCCACCTTCTGGCTCGGGCTCATGCTCATCGTCCTCTTCGCGGCGAACCTGAGGGTCCTGCCCGCCGGCGGGATGTGGGACGCCCGGACCGTGCCGATCTTCGGCAGCCCCGAATACTGGAAATTCTTCGGTGGGCATCCCGTCAACGCGCTCGTGGATCTGGGCCGTCACCTGATCCTGCCGGTCATCACCCTGGTGTTCGTGAGCGTCGCCGGTGACTCGCGGTTCGTGCGGGCCGCGATGATCGACTCGCTCCACCAGGACTTCGTTCGCACCGCGCGGGCGAAGGGTCTCGCCGAACGGAAGGTCGTGTTCCGGCACGCGTTCCGGAACGCGTTGCTGCCGGTCCTGACGAATGTCGCGCTGGAGCTGCCGTTCCTGTTCGGGGGTGCGATCGCGACCGAGACGATCTTCAGCTGGCCGGGCATGGGCCTGGCCTACATCCAGGCGGTGCGGACCTTCGACTATCCGGTCCTGATGGGCATCCTCATCATCACCGCCCTGGTCGTCGTCCTGGCCAACCTCCTCGCCGACATCCTGTACGCGGTCGTCGACCCGAGGATCAGCTATGGATAGCGGCGCGACGCTCGAAGAGCTCGAGCAGAGGCCCGACTACGACGTCCAGCTCGAGTCGCTCAACCAGTGGCAGCTGGCGTGGCGCCGGTTCAAGCGTCATCGGATGGCCCTCCTCGGGTCGGCGCTGTTCCTCTTCATGGTCGTGGTCGGGCTGATCGGGCCGTTCATCATCCCGTACGACGACACGAAGATCGGGCTGCCCGACGCGAAGTTCAACGCCGGCCGGCCGCCCAGCATCGCCCACCTGTTCGGTGACACGGGTCGCCTCCATCGCGACGTCCTGACCCTCGTCGTCAACGGGACGCGTCTGTCGCTGCTGATCGGCGTCCTCGCGTCCGCGATCTCGGCCATCGTCGGGACCTTCGTCGGCGGCATCGCGGGCTATTTCGGCGGCTGGCTCGACACGATCCTCATGCGGATCGTCGACGCGCTCCTGTCGCTGCCGTTGCTGTTCGTCATCCTCGCCTTCAGCCAGTTCCTGGGCGAGGGCCACGCGAGCTGGCCCACGATGGTCCTAATCTTCGGGATGTTCGGTTGGCTGGGCATCGCCCGGCTCGTGCGAGCGGTGATGCTGAGCCTGCGCGAGGAGGACTACGTCGACGCCGCGAGAGCGGCGGGAGTCTCGGACGTGCGGATCATCTTCCGCCACCTCGTGCCGAACTCGCTGTCGCCGATCATCGTCGCGACCACGCTGGGTGTGGCCGGCGTGATCATCGGTGAGGCCTTCGTCAGCTTCCTCGGGTTCGGCGTCGATCCGGCGACGCCGACCCTGGGCAACATCCTCAGTGGCGCCCTCGAGTTCATCAGCCAGGGCAACTGGTGGTGGGCGTTCTTCCCCGGGGCGGCGATCGTCTTGATCGTCCTGGGGATCAACTTCATGGGCGACGGACTTCGCGACGCCCTCGATCCGCGCGCCAAGGTATGACGGCGACGGAGGCCGCCCGAGAGCGGCGCACGGGTGTCGGCGACGTCCTCCTCGACGTTCGCGACCTGCGAACGCATTTCGAGGTCATGGACGGCACGGTCAAGGCCGTCGACGGCGTCTCGTTCTCGCTGCGCCAGGGAGGCCGGCTCGCCCTCGTGGGCGAATCGGGCTGCGGCAAGAGCGTCACGGCGCTGTCGATCATGCGGCTCATCGAGGTGCCGCCCGGGAAGTTCGCTGGGGGCGAGATCCTCTTCGAGGGCCGCAACCTGCTGAAGCTCAACGACCGCGAGATCCGCAAGGTCCGCGGCGGCGAGATCGCGATGATCTTCCAGGAGCCGATGACCTCGCTGAACCCGGTGATGACGGTCGGTGACCAGATCAGCGAGGCGGTCCTCCTCCACCAGCCGGTGAACCGGAAGGGCGCGCAGGAGGTCGCTCTCCAGTCGCTGGTCGATGTCGGCGTGCCCGATCCCAAGCGCCGCCTCAAGCAGTACCCGTTCGAGCTGTCGGGCGGCATGCGGCAGCGGATCATGATCGCCATGGCCCTCAGCTGCAATCCGAAGCTCATCATCGCGGACGAGCCGACGACGGCCCTCGACGTCACGATCCAGCGCCAGATCCTCGAGCTCATCAAGAACGTCCAGGAACGGACCGGGACGGCGCTGCTGCTCATCACCCACGACCTCGGCGTGGTCGCCGAGACGGTCGACGAGGTCGCGGTCATGTACGCGGGCCGCGTCGTCGAGACGGGGACCGTCGAAGAGGTGCTCCTGAGCCCGCGCCACCCGTATACGCGCGGCCTCCTCGAGTCGATCCCGTCGCAGGGCAAGAAGGGCCAGCGCCTGTCGGCGATCAAGGGCGTCGTGCCGAACCCGTTCCGGATGCCGAAGGGCTGCAAGTTCGAGCCGCGCTGCCCGTACGCGTGGCAGGCGGGAGCGGACGAGGAGCCGCCGCTGTTCGACCTCGGTCCGGATCGAATGTCGCGCTGCTGGTTGTACGACCCCCGCTACGCGGACCACCTCGCCGAGTACGAGGGCCGGGCACCGAAGAAATCCGCGGAGGTCGCGTCGTGACGGACGGCGCCGCCGCGGCCGGCCCGGCCGCCCCGACCGCCCCCGCCGCGGGCCCGAGGCCCGGGTCCGCCGACGAACGGAACGGTGAGGCGCTGGTCGAGGTCCGCGACCTCAAGACCTACTACCCGATCAAGGCCGGCATCCTGCGCCGCACGGTCGGCCAGGTCCGGGCGGTCGACGGCGTCGACTTCGAGGTCAGGCGCGGCGAGGTGTTCGGCCTCGTCGGCGAGTCGGGCTGCGGCAAGACGACGCTCGGGCGGACGATCGTGCGGCTCGAGAAGGCCACGTCCGGACAGGTCCTGCTCGACGGTGGCGACGTGCTGTCGTTCGACGGCCGCGATCTCAAGAAGATGCGACGCCGGATGCAGGTCATCTTTCAGGACCCGGTCGGATCGCTCAACCCGCGGATGCCGATCAGCGACATCATCGGTGAAGGGCTGCTCGCCCAGGCCGACAAGCAGAACGGCTGGGGCGAGCGGAAGGTCCGCGACAAGCGCGTGAGCGACTATCTCGAGGTGGTCGGCCTGCGCCGCGACTACACCCGTCGCTACCCGCACGAGTTCAGCGGCGGCCAGCGGCAGCGGATCGGGATCGCGCGCGCCCTGGCGCTGTCACCGGAGTTCATCTTCGCCGACGAGCCCGTGTCCGCCCTCGACGTCTCGATCCAGTCCCAGATCCTGAATCTGCTCATCGACCTCCGCGAGCAGTTCGATCTCACGTTCCTGTTCGTTGCCCACAACCTGTCGGTGGTCCAGTACATCAGCGACCGCGTTGGCGTGATGTACCTCGGCAAGCTCGTGGAGATGGCCGACGTCGCCGAGCTCTACGCCCATCCGCGCCATCCGTACACGATCGCGCTCCTGTCCGCGATCCCGGATCCGGACCCGCGCGTGAAGAGTCGGCGACTCGTGCTGACCGGCGACGTGCCGTCACCCGCGAACCCGCCGTCGGGCTGCCGGTTCCACACGCGCTGCTGGTTGCGACGCCAGCTCAACAACCCGGAGAACTGCGAGACGGAGGACCCGCCCTTCCGGGAGCTCGCGTCCGGCCACCGCGTCGCGTGCCACTGGGCGGAGAGCGTTGTCGACGCGGCCGTGGCCGACGTCGTCCCGACGGCCGACATCGAGGTCCCGACCGAGCTGCCGACGCCGCAGGACGTCGGGGCGCCGGTGGTCACCGAGATCGAGACGCCGAGCGTGACGGACGTGGTCGAGCCGGCCGAGGAGGCGGCGGGAACCGCGGGCGAGGCTCGACCCGAGGAGCCCCAGGGCCCGACGCAGGGCAGGGTCTAGCTAGGAGGCGTCGCCGCCGCTCGCCGCCGCGCCACGGAAGTGGCAGGCGACGAAGTGGAGGTTGCCGGCGTCGAGCAGCGGCGGCTCCGCCGTCGCACAGATCTCCGGGCCGCCCAGCTCTGCCCGGAGTTGACAGCGCGGGTTGAAGTGGCAGCCGCTCGGCGGGTTGACCGGCGACGGCACATCGCCGCGGAGGATGATCCGCTTCCGGCGGAGCTCCGGGTCCGGGATCGGGATCGCCGACATGAGCGCCTGGGTATACGGGTGCTCCGGCGCCCGGAACATCTCGCGCCGGTCGGCGAGCTCGGCGACCTTGCCGAGGTACATGACGGCGACGCGATCGCTGATGTGCTCGACGACGCCCATGTTGTGGGCGATGAACAGGTAGGTCAGGCCGAGCTCGCGCTGGAGCGCCTTCAGCTCGTTGAGGACCTGCGCCTGGATCGACACGTCGAGGGCCGACACCGGCTCGTCGCAGACGACGAGGTCGGGCTCGAGGACGAGCGCCCGGGCGATCCCGATCCGCTGGCGTTGCCCGCCCGAGAACTCGTGCGGGTAGCGCCGGGCGTGGTACGGCGCGAGCCCGACGAGGTCCATGATCCGGGTGACCTTCGCCCGTCGCTCCGCCGGCGAGCCCAGCCCGTGGATCCGCAACCCCTCACCGATGCTGTCGCCGATCGGCGTCCGCGGGTCGAGTGACGCATACGGGTCCTGGAAAATGATCTGCATCCGGCGCCGGTAGGGCTTGAGGGCCGACCCGCGGAACGAGGCGATGTCGACGCCGTCGAAGACGATCGAGCCGGAGGTGGGCTCGATCAGCCGCAGCAGCAGGCGGCCGACCGTGGTCTTGCCGCAGCCCGACTCGCCGACGAGGCCGAGGGTCTCGCCGCGCTGGATCGTGAAGCTGACTCCGTCGACCGCTTGAACCGTGGCGACGGTCCGCTGGAGGACGCCGCCGTGGATCGGGAAGTGCTTGACGAGGTCGCGGACCTCGACCAGCGTCCCTCCGGGGGCGCCGCCGGTGGCGATCCCGCTCGCGGGGGTCGGCACCGGCTCGGGCGCCGCCGCCATCGCGCTCACGGCTCGGGCTCCGTCGGTTCCGCCCGGTCCTCGTCGCGAGGCGGCTCGACGATGGTTCCCGCGGCCGCTGCCCCGTGATCCGCCGCGGCGCCGGTCGCGAGGACCTCCTCCGCGGCGACGTCGGTCCGCGGTACCCAGCCGACAGGGCGCGGGATCGGCCGGCCGTTGGCATCGTGGTATAGCCAGCAGCGGACCTCGTGCCCGGTCTCCATCGGATGGAGACCCGGGTGGACGTCGAGGGCCATCACGTTGTCCTCGGCCACGCGCGACGCGCAGCGCGGCGCGAAGCGGCAGCCACGCGGCAGGTCGATCAGGTTCGGGACGTTGCCGGGGATGACACTCAGCGACTCCCGCACGTCGCCGACGACCGGGATCGACCCGATCAGCCCGCGGGTGTACGGGTGACGCGGCTCCCGGAAGAGCGTCGTCACGTCGGCCTGCTCGACGATCTCGCCGGCGTACATCACCGCGACCCGATCGCACATCTCGGCGACGACCCCCAGGTCATGGGTGATGAGGATGATCGCGGTGCCGGTCTGGTCGCGGAGGTTCCGCATCAGGTCGAGGATCTGGGCCTGGATCGTCACGTCGAGGGCCGTCGTCGGCTCGTCGGCGATCAGCAGCTCGGGCTCGCAGGCGAGGGCCATCGCGATCATCACCCGCTGGGCCATGCCGCCCGACATCTCGTGGGGGTAGGCCTTGAGGCGGCGCTCGGGGTCGGGGATGCCGACCATCCTGAGCATCTCGAGCGCCCGCTGGCGGGCTGGTCCGCGCTTCATTCCCCGGTGCAGCTCGAGCACCTCGGCGATCTGCCGGCCGACGTCCTGGACCGGGTTCAGCGACGACTGCGGCTGCTGGAAGATCATGCTCAGCTGGTCACCGCGGAGCTTCCGCATCTCGTCGGGCTTGAGCTTCAGGAGATCCCGGCCGTCGAACAGGATCTCGCCGGCCTCGACCCGACCGGGCCGGCCGACCAGGCCCATGATCGACAGTGACGTCACGCTCTTGCCGCAGCCCGACTCGCCGACGAGACCCATGATCTCGCCGTACTCGACCCGGAAGTCGATCCCGTCCACGGCACGGACCACGCCGTCGCGGGTATGGAACGACGTCTTCAGGCCGCGGACGTCGAGCAGCGGCCCGCTCCCCTTGGGCCGCTCCCGCCGCTGGCGCCGGGCGGACGCGGGGATTAGCTCCTCGACGACCGTCGTGTCCAGGTCCGGCCCGATCGTCGCCGGCGGAGCGGTCGTGGTGATCGTCGGCTGCGTGCTCACCGGTTCAGCCGCGGGTCCAGCGCGTCGCGGATGCCGTCGCCGAGCAGGTTGAACCCGAACACGGTCATCGCGAGAGCGACGCCGGGGAAGAACACGAGGTGAGGGGCGGTGAACAGGTAGCCGCGGTCCTGGCCGACCATCGATCCCCACTCGGACGTCGGCGGCTGTGCTCCCAATCCAAGGAACGACAGGGCGGCGACGTCGAGCACGGCACCGGCGATCCCGAGCGTCCCCGCCACGATCGTCGGGGTCAGGCTGTTGGGGAGAATCCGCCGGAAGACCAGACCGATCGGGCTCTCGCCGAGCGCACGCGAGCCAGTGACGAAGTCGCTCTGCCGAACGGACAGGACCGACGATCGCATGATCCGGGCATAGACCGGGATCGCGACGATCCCGATTGCGAGCTGGGCGTTGATCAGGCCCGGCCCCAGGGCGGCGACGATCGCGATCGCCAGGAGGAGGGCCGGGAAGACGAGCAGGACGTCCATCGTCCGCATGATCACCGTCTCGATGCGGCCGCTGGCGTAGCCGGCGATCAGGCCGAGCAGCGAGCCGATGACGATCGCGAAGCCGACCGTCAGGAAGCCGACCTGGAGCGAGATCCGGGCCCCATGGAGGACTCGGCTGAACTCGTCCCGGCCGTTCGCGTCGATCCCGAACAGGTGCTCCGGCGTGGTCGCCGGACAGCCGAGGAGGTGGATGCACGGGGCGCTCAGCCGCTTGATCCCCTGGTCGAACAGGACCTTGTCCGGGTTGTACGCCGCGACGACGTCGGCAAAGATCGCTGCGAACAGCAGGATGCCGAGGATCACCAGGCCGACGCGGGCGTTCCGTTGGCGGACGATGTTCGCCAGCGTGTCGCGCCACAGCGACGCCGTCCGCGTGGTCGTGAGCGGATCGATCAGCCGGTCGGCAGGGGAAGTGATCGCGGCCACGGCGTTCCTCAGGAGGGTCGGAGTCTCGGATCGAGGTAGGCGTAGCTGATGTCGACGATGAGGTTGATCACCAGGAACGCCAGGGCGATCACGAGGACGAAGCCCTCGATGACCGCGAAGTCGTGTGACGTGATCGCGTCGTACGTCGCCTGCCCGACGCCGGGCAGGCCGAAGATCGTCTCGGTCAGGACGGCGCCCGACAGGAGGCCGCCGATCTGCAGGCCGATGATCGTGACCATCGGCAGCATCGCATTCGGAAGCGCGTGCTTCCGGACGACCCGCCCGTCCGAGAGGCCCTTCGCCCGTGCGGTCCGGACATAGTCGAGCCCGAGGACGTCGAGCAGGCTCGACCGCGTGATCCGGGCGATGATCGCCAGGGGGATCGTCCCGAGCGCGACCGCCGGCAGGATCAGGTGGCGGAGCGCGTCGAGGAACAGCCCCCACTGCGCCGACAGCAGGCCGTTCACGGTGTACATGTTCGACAGGAAGTCGACGATGGCGCGGAGGATGCCGTGGTCGTTCTGCAGGCCCCAGCGGACGGCGAGCGGAACGACGGACAAGCCGGGCGTCAGGCGGCCCGATGGCGGCAACGCGAACGGCGTGCCTTTCAGCAGGATCGCGAAGGTGAACGCGAGCAGCAGGCCGAGGACGAACACGGGGATCGATACGCCGAGGTTCGCGAAGGCCATCGTGACGACGTCGACCGCCGAGTTCCGGCGATAGGCCGAGACGACCCCCAGCGTGATTCCGACGATCGTCGCGAACAGGAGCGCAAAGATCGACAGCTCGAGCGTCATCGGCAGTCGCTCGATCAGGAGCGCCGTCACCGGCCGCGAGTCCCGGAAGGAGTTCCCCAGGTCGCCGCGGGAGACGGACCCGAGATAGCTGACGAACTGCTGCGAGATCGGGAGATCGAGCCCGTGCGCGTGAGAGAACACGTTGCACGCGGCGTCGGTCGCCCGTTCGCCGAGCAGGATCCGGCACGGGTCGCCCGGCAGGATCCGCGTGATGGCGAAGACCAGCACGATCACGCCGAACAGGACAGGGATCGTGATGAGCAGGCGCCGGACGATGTAGGTGGTCACCCGTCCCTCGCGGAGAGACGGATGGGGCGCCCGGTGGGCGCCCCATCCAATTGGGCTACGTCAGTCGTTCGATCACGAACCGCCAACGGCGCACGTCTGCGCGCCGTCCTTGTCGAAGTTCGGGTTGAGGCAACCCCCGAACAGTGTCGGGAAGTACCAGTTCGCCCCGAGGTTTCCGACGTGGAGCGGATTCTTGACGTCCCATTGGGCGGCCATGGAGTCAACGACGTCGTTGGCGTCCAGCGTGCCGCCCTTCTGGAACTGCACGCCGTCGCGCAGCTTGCATGTCCACGACGTGAGGTCGGCATTCGGGTCGCAGCTCGTCGCGAGCGCGGGCTCTGGGTCGAGGCCGGCGACCTTGTAGTTGTAGAGCGAATCGAAGATCTGGCTGCAGATCCGGAGCGCGTCGCCGTCACTCTCGTCACCGCAGTACAGGCCTGACGGCTCGCTGTTCTGCGACCAGACGAGCTGGGTCCGGTCGCCCGGTGTCATGACGAAGAAGTACTCGCTGCCGATCGGCGACGAGTGGGCGTTCTGGACGTCCTTCTTCCACGCGGTCGCAGACGCGCCGTGGACGAGCGGGACCATCGGGACGTGGGTCCGGACCTGGTTGTTCGCGTCGGTGTAGTCCTGGCCGCGCTTGGTCTGGTCGGACTCGGCCGCCCCGGCCGCCAGGGACTTGGTGAGGTCGTCGAACTTCTTCCCGAAGCCGGAGTTCGCACCGGTGCCGAAGTGGACGTCGAGGAAGTCCGTGACGTCCGGATAGTCGGCACCCCAGCCGAGGAGGAACAACGGGAACTTGCCCTGCGCCTCGTCGCTCAGATAGGTGTCGTCCTTCTCGACGACCAGGCTGATCTTGACCCCGATGTCGGCCAGCTGCGACTGGAGGTCCGTCGCGACCTGGGTCGGGCTCGGGAGATAGCTGCGGACCTTCGTCCGGTAGTGGAAGTCGTAGGTCTTGCTGAAGTCGAAGCCGGCGTCGGTGAGCATCTGCTTCGCCTTCGCCGTATCGGTCGCGTACCACTTGTCGCCGCCGCAGGCGAGTGGGATGGCACACGGGGTGAAGTAGTCCGCCGCCTCCGATCCGGGCGGATAGAAGTTGTCGGCGATGCGCTTCCGGTCGAGGCCCATCGCGATCGCCTGGCGGACCTTCTCGTTGTTCCACGGGGCCTGGTTCACGTTGAAGCCGAGATACAGGATGTTCAGCGCTTCGCGCGGCAGGATCTGCAGGTTCGGGTCGTTCTGAACCGTCTGGAAGTCATCCGGCGCGACGTTGTCGATGCCGTCGACGGTTCCGGCCTGGAGATCCTGGAGGCGCTGCGTGGCTTCCTTCGACCATTTGATCACGACCGTCTGGGCTTTCGCCTTGTCGCCCCAGTAGTTCGGGTTGGCTTCGAGCGTGACCTGGGCGCCGGGGACCCATTCCTTGAGCTGGTACGCCGCGGTGCCGTTGATCGCATCGTGGGTGATGCTCTTGTCCTTGGCGTGGGCGTTCAGCCAGTCACTGTCCTGGATATTGTTCGAGGCGAAGGCGATCTTCGACAGGAAGGCCACGTCGGCGCTGCAGAGGTCGAACTTGACCGTCAGTTGATCGACGGCGGTGATCTGCTTGAAGATGCCGGTGTACGTCGCGGAGTTCGATCCGGACGTGTACTTGGGCGGGTTGGCGCAGTCGACTGCGGTCTCCGGATAGGCCTTGGCGGTGAACGCCGCGGCACTCGCCGCGCTCGCGGCCGGCTGGCTCGCCCCCGTCGAGGGCGCGCCGCCCGAGCTCGGACTCGGGCTCACCGAGCCGGCACAGGCGCTGAAGACGATCGAGAGCACGCCGAGAGAGGCGAGCCGCGACCATCGCGTGGTACGGGACATGCCCTGTCTCCTCCTCAAACGGCTCCGTGTCCGGCGATCGTCGCATTCGATCCGGATCGGAGCGTCCGTTCCGCGCGCAATCGGCCCACGGGCCGCAGGTCGCGGGTGCCGCGCAGCCTAGCACGCAAAGGCCCACGCGTGGCCGTGCCTGACCTCATCTACGGGCGTCCTCGCGCCGACGTTCAGTTGGCGGTTGCAGCGGGCCGCGCCCCCCGAGCGGCTATCCTCGGGCCGTGCAGACGCTGACCGTCGCCCTCGCCCAGATCGCGCCGAGGCTCGGCCTGTTCGACGAGAACCTGGAGCGGCATCACACGCTCATCGCCGAGGCGCGCGGGCGCGGCGCCGGGCTGGTCGTGTTCCCCGAGCTCGGGTTGACCGGCTACCTCCTCCAGGATCTCGCCGCGGAGGTGGCGATCCGGCTCGACGATCCGCGCCTCACCGCGCTGGCGGCCGAGACGAAGAACCTCTCGGCGGTCGTCTCGTTCGTCGAGGAGTCGGCTGACCACCGCCTGTTCATCGCCGCGGCGCTCCTCGAGGATGGCCGGGTTCGGCACGTCCATCGGAAGCTGTTCCTGCCCACCTATGGCCTCTTCGACGAGCGACGGTTCTTCGCCGCGGGCGATCTCCTCCGGGCGACGCCGTCGCGGCTCGGGATCGGGCTCGGGCTGGCGGTGTGCGAGGACTTCTGGCACTTGACCGTGCCCCAGCTGCTGGCGCTCGATGGTGCCCAGATCCTGATCAACGTCTCGTCCTCGCCCGGACGCGACCTCGCGGCGACGAACGAGGTCGGGCTCGGGACCGCGACCTCGTGGCGGACCCTGATGCGGACCTACGCCCAGCTCACCACGTCGGTGGTGATCTTCTGCAACCGGGTTGGCGTCGACGAGTCCATCTCGTTCTGGGGCGGGTCGGAGGTGATCGCCCCCAGCGGCCAGGCGATCTTCAGCGCGCCGTTCTTCGAGGAAGGCCTCTTCACGGCCGATGTCCCGCTGGCCGACCTGCGCCGGGAGCGCCTGACGCTCCCGCTCCTGCGCGACGAGCGACCCGAGCTGGAGGTCCGCGAGCTGACCCGAATCGTGGCCGAGCGCGCCGGTCTCGCACCCGACACGACCGCCGACGATCTCGCCGAGGCCGGCCTGGACGTGGCCCCGGGCGACCCGATCCACCCGCCGATCGGCTTCCGCGACGAAACCGCGGCCGGGACGGCTGGCCCTCCCCGGCCGCCCAAGTCGCCGGCGAGGGTGCCGCGGTGACCGATCCGGCCGCCGTCCAGCCGCCGGAGCCGCTGTTCGAGCTCCCGCCGGAGCTGGCGATCGACACGGACGTGGCCCGGCGGGTCATCGGCGAGTTCATCCGCGGCCAGCTGCGCCAGGCCGGGTTCGAGCGAACCGTCCTCGGCCTGTCGGGCGGGATCGACTCGGCCCTCGTGGCCTACCTGGTCGCAGATGCGATCGGGCCCGAGCGGCTGCTCTGCGTCCTCATGCCGTACCGGACGTCGTCGTCGGCCTCGACCGACGACGCGAAGGAGGTCGTCCGCCGCCTCGGCGCCGCGAGCGAGCTCGTCGACATCAGCCCGATGGTCGACGCGTTCTTCGCGACCGACCCCGATGCCTCGTCGATCCGCCGGGGCAACGTCATGGCCCGCCAACGGATGACCGTCCTCTACGACCGGTCGGTGACCTGGGGCGGGCTGGTCGTGGGCACCAGCAACAAGACCGAGTCGCTGATCGGCTACACGACGCTCTTCGGCGACGCCGCCTGTGCGTTCAACCCGATCGGCGACCTGTACAAGAGCCAGGTCCGGCAGGTCGCCGCCTCGATCGGCGTCCCCGACCAGATCATCCGGAAGGCGCCGTCGGCCGATCTCTGGCCCGGCCAGACCGACGAGTCGGAGGCGGACTTCTCGTATCCGGTCCTCGACCGGCTGCTCTACTGGCGGGTCGACCGGCGGCGGACCGATGAGGAGGTGGCCGCCCTCGGCTTCGACCCGGCGCTGGTGGCGCGCGTGGATCGGTTGATCGCGACGTCCGAGTTCAAGCGGCAGGTTCCGCCGATCGCCAAGCTCGGCCCGCGGACGGCCGGCGTCGACTACCTCTATCCGCGGCGGCGGCCCGGTTCCGCTCGGCGGTGACCGCCGGCGCCGAGGACGAGCCTGCGTCGCCGGGCGGGCACGGCCGCCTGTATGTCGTCGCGACGCCGATCGGGAACCTCGCCGATATCACCCTCCGGGCGCTCGACGTCCTCCGGTCCGTCGCGCTCATCGCCGCGGAGGACACGCGGCTGACGCGCCGGCTCCTCGATCGGCATCGGATCGAGACACGCTCGATGAGCTATCACGCCCGCAGCGGGCCGGGCCGGACGCGTGAGCTGCTCGAGCGCCTCCGTGCCGGCGACGATGTCGCGCTCGTGACGGACGCCGGCACGCCCGGCGTGAGCGATCCGGGGGAAGAGCTCGTCGCGGCCTGGAGCGCCGAAGCGGGCGCGGTGATTCCGATCCCCGGCCCGTCGGCGGTCCTCGCCGCCGTCGCGGCCGCCGGGATCGCCGGGCCGCGGTGGTCGTTCGAGGGATTCCTGCCGCGGTCGGGACGCGATCGGCTGGAGCGGCTGGCCCGGATCGGCGCCGACCCTCGCGGCACGATCCTGTACGAGGCGCCCGGACGTGTCGGGGCCACGCTCGCGGACCTCGCCGCGGCCTGCGGATCCCAGCGACCCGCCGCCGTCTGCCGGGAGCTGACGAAGATCCACGAGGAGATCGTCCGGGCGCCGCTCGGCGAGCTCGTCGCCGCGGCACAGAGCGGGGAGCTGACGCTCCGCGGCGAGTTCGCGATCGTGATCGGCGCGACCGATCGTCCGACGCCTGGTCGAGGGTCCTCCGGATCACGCGACCTCGAGGCGGCGCTCGCCGAGGTCGAGCGGCGGGCCGCCGCCGGCACGCCGCGCGGTGAGGCCGCCCGCCAGGTCGCCGCCGAGACCGGGCTTCCGCGGCGGCGCCTGTACCAGGTCCCCGAGGGGCGATGACGGCCGCGCCGATCCTCGGCGCCCTGTCGCCGGTCGTCCGCGGCGCGGTGATCGTGGTCGTGACACTGGCGGTCGCGACGATCGTCGTCCACCTGCTCGTCCCGAGCCTCGCCCCGACGGCAGTGTTCGGTCTCTCGGCCGTGTCGATCCTCGGCCTCGCCTGGCTCATCGGCCAGGCCACGGAGCGGCTCGGCGAGATCACCAGCCCGCAGCTCGGCGGGATCCTCAACGCGACGTTCGGCAACGTCGCCGAGCTGATCATCGCGTTCTTCGCCCTGCAGGCCGGCCTGATCGACGTGGTCAAGGCGAGCCTGACCGGCTCGATCATCGGCAACCTGCTGCTCGTCCTGGGGCTGAGCGTTCTCGTCGGCGGCCTCCGGAACGGCCGCCAGACGTTCAGCCGCGAGGTCGCCGGCTCGAACGCCGCGCTCCTCGTCCTCGCCGCGATCAGCCTCCTGATCCCGGCGGTTCTCGCGTTCAGCGGCGGTTCTGCCGGAAACGTCGTCCAGGACTCGGTCCTCGTCTCGATCTTCCTGATCGCGGGCTACGTCCTGTCGCTCGTCTACCAGTTCACGAATCCCGCCTCGACCCTCGCCGGCCAGGTCCACGACGAGGAAGCCTCGTCGGGCTGGACCGGCCGCGAGGCCGCCGTCGTCCTGGTGGGCGCGGCGGTGATCCTCGCGATCCTGTCGGAGATCCTCGTGGGCGCGATCGAGCCCGTGGTCGAGACGATCGGCCTCACGACGTTCTTCGTCGGCGTCGTGGTCCTGCCGGTCATCGGCAACCTCGCCGAGCAGCTCGTCGCCGTCCAGCTCGCGTTCAAGAACAAGATGCAGTTCTCGATGGCGGTCTCGTACGGCGCCAGCCTCCAGGTCGCCCTGTTCGTCGCACCGGCCCTCGTCCTGGTCGGCGTGCTGACCGGCCACGAGATGAACCTCGTGTTCGCCCCGCTCGAAGTCGCCGCCGTCGTCGCCGCCGTCGGGATCAGCGCCCTGATCGCCCTCGACGGCGAGTCGAACTGGCTCGAGGGCGCCCTGCTGACGATCGTCTACCTGATCCTCGCCGCCTCGTTCTTCGAGCTCAGGTAACGGAGCAGCTGGTCGCTCGTTTGCTCACCTTCACGACGACGTCGACCTGAGGCTGGGACCGGCGACGGGAGGGGGCACCGTCGCCGGTCCGCGGGATCCTTCCGTTCCTGGCTCCGTCAGGCTGCGACGACCGCCTCATCTCCTTCGGCGATCGGCTCCGCCGCGGCGGCGATCGCGGCTGCCTCGTCGGCGTCCTCCTCCTCGGCGGCCTCGCCGTAGACCGAGGCCTGGGCCGCCAGCCCGTTGGCGGCGTTCTCGGCCGCGTAGTCCTTCTTCCGGCGTCCGGAGAGCATCTCCACGTGGCTCGCGACGATCTCCGTCTTCCAGTGCCGTTGACCCCGGTCGTCGTCCCACGAACGGGTCTGGATCCGGCCCTCGATCGCGACCTGCTGGCCCTTGCCGAGGAACTCGCCGCACGTCTGGGCGAGCCGGTCCCAGGTCACGATGTTGTGGTATTCGGCCTTCTCCTTTCCCTGGCCGATGTACTCGTTGGTGGCGACGCTGAACTGCGTCACGGCCTTGCCGCTGGCGAGGCTGCGCATCTCCGGGTCGCGCGTGAGGCGCCCGGTCAGAAGGACCTTGTTCACGGTCCGCGTTCTCCTTCTCGATCGACCGGCGCTCCGGCCGGCCGTCGCTGCGTTCCGGCGGGAACAGTGCGGCGGGCGTTCGACGGGTCTCGGTCGACGGGCCCGGCGGGGTGGCTCGGCGGCGAGAGGAGAGGCGCCGGCCCCGGCGGTCGGGCCATCCGGCGGGTCGGCGGCCATCGGTGGTCGACGGACCGTGGACGTATCGCTCGGCGAGGCCGGCTGGTGCCTGGCGGGCAGCCCGACGGTAGCAGGCGACGCTTTGCAGTCACTTACCCGGCGATTTCGTCGGCCCCGGCGATGCCTGATGGCGATCGCCGGCGCCGTCACGTCAGACGGCTGCCGACGCTCCGCTGTCGGCCGCTCCGCCACCGCCACCCGAGCCCGACCGTCGCCGGCGACGCTTCCCGTGGGCGGCCCGGATCGGCGCCGGTGCGTCGGCGATCGCAACGAGCAGCGTCTCGACCGACGGCGCCCGTGACGCGAACAAGTCGCAGAACAGGGTCACCAGCTCCGGATCGAACTGCGTCCCGGCGTGACGACGGAGCTCCTTGACCGCTTCGTCGTGGCTGATCGCCCGCTTGTAGGGCCGGTCGTGGGTCATCGCGTCGTAGGCATCGGCAATTGCGACGATCCGGGCACCCAGCGGGATGTCGGTGCCCCGCAGGCCGAACGGGTAGCCGTGCCCCGAGTAGCGCTCGTGGTGGTGGAGGATGATCGGGACGGCCTCCTTGAGCGCCGCCGCCTGTTCGAGGATGACCTGGCCGATCCGCGGGTGCTGGACGACCGTCCTCCACTCCGATGACGTCAGGGCGGCCGGCTTGTCCAGGATGTCCTCGGGGACGGCGACCTTGCCCAGGTCGTGCAGGAGCGCCGCAGTCCGGATCCGCTCGATCTCGTTGACCGGCAGGTCGAGGCTGCGCGCCATCGAGGTAACGATCGACGCGATCAGCGCCGACGGCTGGCCGCGATAGTGGGGCATCGGGGCGATGACCGAGGTCAGGCTCGCCGTCGCCGCCTCGCGCGCGGCCCGGCCGACCTCGATCGCCAGCAGCCGCCCGGCCGGCGAGATCGGCGCGCGGGGCACCCGGGAGTCCTCGTCTGGCTCGGCGAAGATGTACGTCTGGTTGCGGCCGAGTGACTTGGCCGAATACATCGCGGCGTCGGCGTCGCGGACGAGGTTGTCGGTGCGGAGGGCACCACCGCTCCCGCCGGCGATTCCGATCGAGATCGTGACGCTGATCTCCTGGCCTGGCCCGATCGCGAACTTCTGCTTCGCGACGAGGTTCCTCAGCTTCTCGGTGAGGACGGCGCCGGCCTCGACGTCGGTCTCGGTCAGGAGGAGCATGAACTCCTCGCCACCGTACCGGCCGACCGTGTCGGTCGCCCGCAGGTTGCCCTGGATGACCTGGGCGACCCCCCGGAGCACGACGTCCCCGGCAGCATGCCCGTACGAGTCGTTTACGGCCTTGAAGTGATCGATGTCGACGAAGGCCACCGACAGCGGTCGCCCGTAGCGGTTCGCCCGGTCGACCTCGTCGATCAGCGCGACCAGGAGCGTCTGGCGGTTGCTGACGCCGGTGAGCTTGTCCGTCGTCGCCGCATCGGTCGTCTCGACGAGGGCGATCGACAGGCGGTTGATGGCGCGGCTCAGCCGGCCTTCGAGGCCACCGCCCTTGGGCTTCGAGCGGACGTTGACCCCGAGCTCGCCGTCCGCCAGTCGTTCGAGCGCCTTGACGAGCCGCGGCAGCCGGAATCGCGCGTAGACGTAGACGAGCATCGCCGTCATCGACACACCGATCAGGCCCGCGATGATCGCGGCCAGGATCGACGGGACCCCCTCCGAGAACCACGAGTCGACCGCCCGCGGATTCGTGATCCACGCCACGATCAAGCTGAACGGGGCAAGGAGAGTCAGGCCCCCGAGCAGGCGCATCACGCCCAAAGGCTACCGGCCGGGCTCGTCCGGGCGGTCCCACCGGAGGTACCCCCGACGGGCGACCGAAGTCCCACCGGGTCCTCGCCTACGCCGGTCGGGCCTCCGTGACGGGCCGTTGCCGTCCGGTGACGGGCCGCCGCACTGCTATACTCGCCGCGTCCTCGAACCGTCCGCGGGCCCGCCCGCCCTGACAGGAGACCGGCCGTTGCTCGAGGAAGGCGCGTGGCTCGTCCCGTGAGGCGTCTACGAGTCTTCGAACCGGAGGCGCTCCGCACGCGGGAGACCTGTATCTCGGTCTCGGAACCTCGGTTCCGGGGCCGTTTCGATTCTGTCGAGGCTCGCGCCTGATGCCCGCCACGATCGTCGTCGGGCTGCAGTGGGGCGACGAGGGCAAGGGCAAGACCACGGACTTCCTCGCCGAGCAGACCGACTTCGTCGTCCGCTACCAGGGCGGCGACAACGCCGGCCACACCGTCATGCTCGGCGACGAGGTGTTCAAGCTGCACCTCGTCCCGTCGGGGATCCTCTATCCGCACATCGTCCCGGTCATCGGGCCCGGCGTCGTCGTCAACCCGGCGACCCTGATCGACGAGCTCGACGCCCTGGCCGCTCGCGGTATCGACACCTCACGCCTCCGCGCCAGCTTCGCCTGCCACCTGATCCTGCCGTACCACCGGGCGCTCGACGTCGCCCGCGAGACACGTCTGGCCGGGGCGAAGGTCGGGACGACAGGGCGGGGGATCGGGCCGGCCTACGAGGATCGAGCGGCGCGCACCGGCCTCCGGCTCGAGGACCTCCTCGACGCGCGGATCCTCCGGATGAAGCTCGACCGGGTCCTGCCGGAGAAGAACGCGGTCCTGGCCGCGCTGGGCGCGGAAGCGAGGTTCGAACCTGAGCCACTCGTCGAGCAGGCGCTGGCCTGGGGCCGCCGGCTCGCTCCGCACCTCGTCGACGTCACCTGGCTCGTCCAGGACGCCCTGGCTCGCGGCGACCACGTCCTGCTCGAGGGTGCGCAGGGGACGCTCCTGGACCTCGATCACGGGTCGTACCCGTTCGTGACTTCGTCGTCGCCGATCGCCGGCGGCGCCTGCACCGGCGGTGGGATCGGCCCGCGCCAGGTCGACGAGGTTTTCGGGGTCATGAAGGCGTATGCGACCCGGGTGGGATCGGGGCCGTTCCCGACGGAGCTCGCCGACGACGTCGGGCTGGGGATCGCGGAGCGCGGTCGCGAGGTCGGCACGACGACCGGCCGGGCGCGACGGGTCGGCTGGTTCGACGCGGTGTCGGCCCGCTATGCGGTGGCGGTGAACAGCGTCAGCTCGATCATGCTGAACAAGCTCGACATCCTGTCAGGCGTCGACCCCATCCGGCTGTGCACCGCCTACCAGGTCGACGGCCGGCGGGTGGACGCCTGGCCCTCGTCGGCCGACCTGCTCGCCCGGGCGACGCCGGTCTACGAGGACTTCGCCGGCTGGTCTGAACCGATCCACGCCGTGCGATCGCTGGCGGACCTGCCGGATGCCGCTCGCCGCTACGTCACGGCCCTCGAGGAGTATGCCGGCGCGCCGATCGTCCTGGTGTCGGTGGGGCCGGAGCGGACGCAGACGATCGAGCGGGCCTGGCGACCTGTCCGCAACCGTGTTCCGACGGTGGCCGGATGACGGCGATGCGGGCGACCGACGGGTGTCCGATCGGGCGCCGGACGACCGAACCGACACCGGAGGGCCTCTTCATCCGCCCGTTCGGGCGCCGGACGACCGAACCGACTCCGGAGGGCCTCTTCATCCGCCCGTTCGGGCGCCGGACGACCGAACCGACTCCGGAGGGCCTCTTCATCCGGCCGTTCGGGCGCCGGACGACGGGCAACACCGAATTCGGGCGGCTTCCGCGATGACCCGATCGACCCAACCCACGCGGATCCTGGTCGTCGGCGGTGGTGGCCGGGAGCACGCGCTGGCGTGGAAGCTGGCCGCCGAGCCCGGCGTGAACGAGGTGGTCGTGGCGCCCGGATCGGACGCGATCGCCCGCGAGCCGCGCGTTCGACGCGTCGCCCTCGATCCGCTCGACGCAGGGGCGGTCGTGGCCGTCGCGCGGGAGCGCGCGGTCGAGCTGGCCGTGATCGGACCGGAGGCCCCCCTCGCCGCCGGCCTGGCGGATGCCTTGCGCGCGGCCGGCGTCCCGACTGTCGGACCGAGCGCCGCCGCCGCCAGGATCGAGAGCTCGAAGGCCTTCTGCCGCGAGGTCGCCGAGGCGGCCGGCGTCCCGATGGCGGCCGGCCGCGCGTTCGCGGCCGCCGATCGCGACAGGGCTCGCGCCTACGCGACGGATCTGGCCAAGCGGGGCGGCGTCGTCGTCAAGGCCGACGGGCTGGCCGGCGGCAAGGGCGTGACCGTCTGCGACACCGTCGAGGAGGCAGAAGTCGCGCTCGCCGCCGTCGACGGACCGCTCGTCATCGAGGAGCGGCTCACCGGTCGCGAGGCCAGCCTCATCGCCATCTGCGACGGTGGCGAGGGCGTGATCGCCCTCCCGCCGGCCCGGGACCACAAGCGGCTCCTGGACGGTGATCGGGGCCCGAACACGGGCGGCATGGGCGCTTACGCCCCGCTCCCCGATGTCGCCGATGCCGACCTCGGCGCGTTGCTGGATGCGTTCCATCGCCCGCTCCTCCGAGAGCTGAGGCGGCGCGGAGCGCCGTTCCGCGGCCTCCTCTACGCCGGCCTGATGCTGACGGCGGACGGTCCGCGACTCCTCGAGTGCAATGCCCGCCTCGGCGATCCCGAGGCCCAGGTCGTCCTGCCCCAGGTCTCGGTCCCGCTGGGACCTGTCCTCGTCGCGGCGGCGTCGGGGTCGCTCGGGACGAGCGCCGCCGACCGGCTGCCGACCCTGCCGGGTGCCACCGTCGGGATCGTCCTCGCGAGCGCCTCGTACCCGGCTGCCGCGACCGCGCCCCAGCCGATCGACGGGATCGACGAAGCGGTCGCCCGCGGCGCCATCGTCTTCCACGCCGCGACCCGCGCGGTTGAAGGCCGGTGGCAGACCGCCGGCGGGCGCGTCCTGACCGTGGTCGCCCGGGGCGCGGATCTCGCCCAGGCCGCCGAGGCCGCCGATCGGGCCGCCGACGCGATCTCGTGGCCCGGCCTGCAGCGGCGCCACGACATCGGCCGCCTGGCGGCGGTCGGGGCGGGAGCATCGGCGTGATCCGCCGCTACACGCTTCCCGAGATGGGCGCGATCTGGACCGAGGAGGCCCGGTTCGAGGCCATGCTCCGCGTCGAGCTCGCCGTGAGTCGCGCCCAGGCGGCCCGGGGCACCGTGCCGGCGGACGCCCTCGCCGCGCTGGAGGCACGGGCCGCCGTGAACACCGAACGGATCGCCGAGATCGAGAAGACGACCGATCACGACGTCATCGCCTTCGTCAGCCAGGTCGCCGAGACCGTTGGCCCCGAGGGACGCTATCTCCATCTCGGCCTGACGAGCAGCGACGTCGTCGATACGGCCCTCGCGCTCCAGCTCCGCGACGCCGGCGAGCTCCTGATCCGGGCGACGGACGGACTCCTGGCGGCCCTGATCGCGCGGGCCCGGAGCGAGGCCGACACGCTGATGATGGGCCGGACCCACAGCGTCCACGCCGAGCCGATCACGTTGGGGCTGAAGCTCGCGGGCTGGGCGTTCGAGGTCGAGCGAGGCCGCCGCCGCCTCACGGACGCCGTCGACGAGATCGCCACCGGCAAGATCTCGGGGCCGGTCGGGACGTACAGCCATCTCGGCCCGGACGTCGAGGCGGAGGTTCTCGCCGAGCTCGGACTCCACGCCGACCCGGCCAGCACGCAGATCGTCCAACGCGACCGCCACGCCGCGCTCCTCACTGCGATCGCGATCGTCGGCGGCTCGATCGAGCGCTTCGCGACCGAGATCCGGAACCTCCAGCACACCGAGATCGGCGAGGTCATGGAGCCGTTCAAGGCGGGCCAGAAGGGCTCCAGCGCGATGCCCCACAAGCGCAACCCGATCGTCGCGGAGCGGATCGCCGGCCTGGCCAGACTGCTGCGTGGCTACGCCGCGACCGCCCTCGAGGACCAGCCGCTGTGGCACGAGCGTGACATCAGCCACAGCAGCGCCGAGCGGGTGATCCTGCCCGACGCGACGATCGTCCTCCACTACATGCTCGTCCGGATGACCGGCCTGATCGAGGGCCTGGTCGTTCGGCCGGAGCGGATGCGCGAGAACATCGAGCGGGGGCTCGGCCTCCATGCGAGCAGCCGGGTCCTCGGGCTGCTCGTCGAGCGGGGCGGGATGAGCCGCGAGGCGGCCTACGCGATCGTCCAGCGCGCGGCCCTTCGCGCCGCCGACGAGCGGAAGCCGCTGCGCGATCTCCTCGGTATCGATCCGGAGGTCGCGAAACGCCTGAGCCTGGCGGACCTCGATGCCAGCTTCGACGATCGCACCTTCCTCCGCCATGTGCCCGCCGTGATCGCCCGTCTCGACAGCCTGGAGGCCCAGCTCGATGCCGCTCGCTGACACGTTCCTGCGGTCCGGCAAGGTCCGCGACCTCTATGCCGTGTCCGACGACCGGCTGCTGCTCGTCGCCTCGGACCGGCTGAGCGCGTTCGACGTCGTCCTGCCGACCGAGATCCCGGACAAGGGCCGCGTCCTGACGGGCCTGTCCCGGTTCTGGTTCGCCCGGACGGCAGATCTCATGCCGAACCACCTCGTCGGCGTGGCCCCGGAGGAGGTCCCCGGCGGCGCGCCCGCCGACGCCGACGACCTGCGCGGCCGGATGATGCTCTGCCGTCGCGTCCAGCCGCTGCCCATCGAGGTGATCGTGCGGGGCTATCTCGCCGGCTCGGGCTGGAAGGACTACGGCCGGACGGGCGCGGTCTGCGGCATTCCCCTGCCGGCGGGCCTCCGCGAGAGCGACCGCCTGCCGGAGCCGCTGTTCACCCCTTCGACGAAGGCCGAGCAGGGCCACGACGAGAACATCTCCCTGGACGAAGCGGCCGCCCTCGTCGGGCGCGAGGTGGCCGAGCGGGTCGCCGCGCTTGCGATCGCCCTCTATCGGCGCGGATCCGAGATCGCCGAGCCGGCTGGGATCATCCTCGCCGACACGAAGTTCGAGTTCGGCACGGACCCGGCGACCGGCGAGCTGATCCTGATCGACGAGGTCCTGACCCCCGATTCGTCCCGCTTCTGGGACGCCTCGGACTACGAGCCTGGTCGAGCCCAGGCCAGCTTCGACAAGCAGTACGTGCGTGACTGGCTGGAGACCCAGGACTGGGACAAGACGCCGCCGGGTCCTGAGCTGCCGCCGGATGTGGTCGCCGGCACGCGGTCCCGCTACGTCGAGGCGTTCGAGAGGATCACCGGGTCGAGCTTCCAGCGCTACTTGGATGACGACGTGGTCGGGGAGTAGGGAGAGCGATGGAGATCCGTTTCGCGGTCAATGTCCGGCCAAAGCCGGGGATCCTCGACCCCCAGGGCCGGGCGGTCGAGGGCAGCCTCGGCCACCTCGGGATCTCCGGCGTCGGCGAGGTCCGCGTCGGGCGGCGGATCGAGCTGACCGTGACGGCGGACGACGAGGCATCGGCGCGGGCGGTCGTCGACCGGCTCGCCGCCGAGCTGCTGTCGAACCCGCTCATCGAGGCCTACGACGTCGAGGTCCTCGAAGGCGCGTCATCGCTCATGAGCACGCGCGCGTGAGCGTCCGCATCGGCGTCGTGATCTTCCCCGGCTCGAACCGGGACGTCGACGCCCTCAACGCCCTCGACGTGTCCGGCGCCCAGGCGGTCCCGCTGTGGCACGAGCAGGCGTCGCTCGACAGCGTGGCGGGTGTGCTGATCCCGGGCGGCTTCGCCTATGGCGACTACCTCCGTGCGGGCGTGATCGCCCGATTCAGCCCGATCATGCGGGCCGTCGCCGGCTTCGCCGCGGACGGCGGCCTCGTCCTCGGGATCTGCAACGGCTTCCAGGTCCTGACCGAGGCCCACCTCCTGCCCGGTGCGCTCCTCCGCAACCGCGGGCTCCGGTTCGTATCGCGCGAGGTGGCGATCGCCGCCGAGCGAACCGACACGGCGTTCAGCCACCGGCTGGGCGAGCGGCGCCCGCTGCGCATGCCGGTCGCCCACGGCGAGGGCTGCTTCTTCGCCGACGAGGCGACGCTCGACCAGCTCGAGGCGGACGGCCAGGTCCTCTTCCGCTACGTCGACCCGGCGACCGGGGCGACGGCGGGCGGCGAGGGGGACGCTGCCAATCCGAACGGCTCGCTCCGCGGAATCGCCGGGGTCATCAACCGGGACGGCAACGTCGCGGGGTTGATGCCGCACCCGGAGACGGCCGTCGAGACGATCCTCGGCTCCGCCGACGGGCTCGGGATCATCTCGTCGTTCGTGACATCGGCCGCCGAGCGTGAACAGGCAGCCGGCGCGGCTCTCGTGTCGGCGGCCCGATGACGGTCGTGGCCGAGCGACCCGGCACGTCCCAGCCGACCACCGACGCGCTCCATCGCCGGCTCGGCCTGACCGACGAAGAGCTCGCGGCCATCCGCGACCGCCTGAGCGGGCGCGACCCGAACGAGCTCGAGCTCGCGATGTTCAGCGTCATGTGGAGCGAACACTGCTCGTACAAGAGCTCGCGGCCGCTGCTCCGAACGCTCCCGACGGGGACGGCCGCCGACGGCGTCGTCGCGGGCCCGGGCGAGAACGCCGGCGTGATCTCGATCGGCGACGGTCTGGCCGTGGCGTTCAAGATCGAATCGCACAACCACCCAAGTGCGGTCGAGCCGACCCAGGGCGCCGCGACCGGCGTCGGCGGGATCCTCCGCGACATCTTCACGATGGGCGCGCGGCCGATCGCCGTGCTCGACGCGCTGCGCTTCGGCGACCCGGCGGATCCGCGGACGAGGCACCTCGTCGACGGGGTCGTCAAGGGGGTCGGCGGCTATGGCAACTGCGTCGGCGTGCCGACGATCGGCGGCGAGCTCGTCTTCGACCCGTCGTACGGCGGCAACCCGCTCGTGAACGTCATGGCGATCGGCCTGCTCGACGAGCGCGACCTGACGCGGGCCGCCGCGCCGGGGCTGGGCAACCACGTCGTCCTGTTCGGCTCGACGACCGGTCGCGACGGGATCGGCGGCGCGAGCGTGCTCGCCAGCGCGACGTTCGCCGACGCGGATGCGTCGAAGAGGCCGTCCGTGCAGGTCGGGGATCCATTCGCGGAAAAGCTGTTGATCGAGGCGTCGCTCGAGCTCATCCGCAACGGGCTCGTCGTCGGGCTCCAGGACCTGGGCGCCGGCGGGATCACCTGCGCCACGTCCGAGACGGCCGACCGGGCCGGGACAGGCATGCGCATCGAGCTGGCAGCGATCCCGCGGCGGGAGCCCGGCATGGAGCCTTTCGAGGTGATGATCAGCGAGTCGCAGGAGCGGATGCTCGCGATCGTCGAGCCGGACCGCTGGGACGCAGTCCGAGCCGTCTGCGAACGATGGGGTCTGCCCGTCGCGCTGATCGGCCGAGTCACGGCCGACGGCGACCTGACCGTGGTCGGGGACGACGGCGCCGAGCTCGCCCGAATCCCGGCGGCCGCGTTGACGAGCGACGCGATCGTCCACGAGCGGGTCGCGTCGCCGCCGGTCCGTCGCCGTGCCGCGCCGGCGCCGGGCGCCCCGGCCACGGCATCCGACGGGCTTCCCGAGCGCGGCATGGACCCGGGCGCCGTGCTCGTCGCCCTCCTCGGGTCGGCCAACCTCGCCAGCCGCCGGGCGGTCTTCGAGCAGTACGACTCGACGGTCCAGGCGAACACCGTCGAGGGGCCCGGTCACGGCGCGGCCGTGATCCGGATCAAGGGCACGACGAAGGGCCTCGTCGCGGCGACCGACGCGAACCAGTCGGTCGGAGCGCTGGATCCGTGGCTCGGCGCGGTCCTGAGTGTCGCCGAGGCGACCCGCAACGTGGCCATCACCGGGGCGCGGCCGCTCGGCGTCACGAACTGCCTGAACTACGGCGACCCGACCCGGCCGGAGGCGTTCTGGCAGCTCGCCGAGGGCGTCCGCGGCGTCGGTGACGCGTGCCGGGCGCTGGGCGTCCCCGTCACCGGCGGGAACGTCTCCCTCTACAACGAATCGCCGGGCGGCGCGATCGCCCCCACCGCGGAGATCGGCGTCGTCGGGCTGCTCGACGACGTCGCCGCGCTCGTCCGGCCCGGCTGGCGCGCCAGCGGCGACCGGATCCTGATCGTCGGCGAGGCCACGCCCGGGCTCGCCGGCAGCGCCTATGCCGATCTCGCTGGTCTCGCCGCCGAGGACGGTCCGCCCTCGATCGACCTCGAGCAGGAGCGCCGCGTCCAGGCGTTCGTCCGCGCGGCAGCCGGCCGCGGCCTCCTCGCCTCGGCCCAGGACGTCTCGGGCGGTGGGCTCGCCGTCGCGCTCGCCGAATGCTGCCTCTGGGCCGACGGGACCGGCTCCGCCCCGTCGGGCTCCGCGGGTCTCGGCGCGCTGGTCCGGCTGCCGGTCGCGAGCTCACCGGCCGTCGACCTGTTCGGTGAGAGCCCGTCGCGCGTGGTCATGTCCGCGGCTCGGCGCCACGTCCCGGCGCTGGTTCTGCTGGCCCGCCAGCACGGCCTGCCGATCGAGGACGTCGGGGAGGTCGGCGGGATCGGCACGAGCGTCGTCGACGAGGACGCCGATGCACCGCCGCCGCGCCTCGTCGTCGAGCTGCATGGCGCCGGTGCCACCGGCGCGGCCGAGGATCGTGGCAGCCGCGTCGCCGACGCCCTGATCGTCGGTCTCGACGAGCTCCGCCACGCCTGGGATGGCGGGCTCGAGCGGGCGCTCGGCTGGGAGCGACGCTGATGTGCGGCGTGTTCGGCGTCGTCATGCCGCGTGGTGCGGGCTCGGTCGCGAGCGGCGACCAGAGCGCCGCCGCCCTTGCCTCGCTGGGGCTGTTCGCGCTCCAGCATCGCGGCCAGGAATCGGCCGGGGTCGCGGTCAGCGACGGCGAGCAGCTGATGCTCTACAAGGACCTCGGGATGATCGCGTCGGTCCTCGACGAGCGGCGGTTGCCGTCGCTGCGGGGCGAGCTGGCGATCGCCCACTGTCGCTACTCGACCACCGGCTCGACGGTCTGGGAGAACGCCCAGCCGACGTTCCGTCTCGGCCCGCGACGAGCGCTCGCGATCGGCCACAACGGCAACCTCGTCAACACCCGTGAGCTCCTCGGCCAGCTGGCCGGCGGCCGCGGGCGACTGCCGGCCTCGACCGACACCGAGCTCCTGACCGCCCTCCTCGCCGACGAGCCGGCGGCCGACACGGTCGACGCCCTCATCCGCGTCCTGCCCCGGGTTCGCGGCGCGTACAGCCTCGTGATCCTCGACGAGCGGCGGGTGATCGGCGTTCGCGATCCGCACGGCTTCCGGCCGCTCGTCCTCGGGCGGCTGCCGGTCGCGTCCTCCGCGGATGGCGCCGTGGCACCCGGGCTCTGGGGCGATTCGGACGACGAGGCGCCGGGATCGGGCTGGGTCCTCTCGAGCGAGACCACCGGCCTCGACATCGTCGGCGCCGAGTTCGTCCGGGACGTCGAGCCGGGCGAGATCGTCGTCCTCGAGGCCGGTCGACCGCCGCGGTCGGTCCGCTTCGCGCCGGCCACGCCCGCCCTGTGCGTCTTCGAGCTGATCTATTTCGCCCGGCCCGACTCGTACCTGGAGGGCCGCAACCTGTACGAGGCGCGACGACGGATGGGCGAGGAGCTGGCTGGCGAGCATCCCGCCGAGACAGATCTGGTGATGCCCGTTCCGGACACCGGCGCCCCCGCGGCAGCGGGCTACGCCGAGGCCTCCGGAATCCCGTATCGCGAGGGCCTCGTCCGCAACCGCTACACCGGGCGGACGTTCATCCAGCCGAGCCAGACGATGCGCCATCGCGGCGTGACGTTGAAGCTGAATCCGCTCCGCGAGGTCGTCCGCGGGAAACGGCTGACCGTCGTCGACGACTCGATCGTGCGCGGAACGACGACCAAACAGATCGTGGCGCTGCTCCGACGGGCAGGCGCGGCCGAGGTCCACGTCCGGATCAGCGCACCGCCGATCTACCACCCGTGCTTCTACGGGATCGACACCCAGGTCGAGACGGAGCTGATCGCGGCCACCCAGTCGATCGACGAGATCCGTGACTTCGTCGGCGCCGATTCCCTCGGCTACCTGTCGATCCGCGGGGTCCTCGCCGCCCTCGACCTGCCGTACGACCGGTTCTGCTTCGCCTGCTTCGACGGCAACTACCCGGAGCCGGTCCCGTACGACACGGCCTCACGCAAGTTCCTCCTCGAGGAGGAAGGAATGCTCGCCGGCCGTGGCTGAGCGGCCGGCCTACATCGCCTCCGGCGTCGACGTCGACGCCGGTCAGCGGGCCGTCGAGCTGATGCGGTCGGCGATCGACGGCACCCGCCGGCCGGAGGTCCTCGGCGAGATCGGCGGCTTCGGATCGGCCGTCACGATCCCGCCCGGCTACCGGTCCCCGGTCCTCATCTCGTCCACGGACGGCGTCGGGACGAAGACCGCGATCGCGACCGCGCTCCGGCGCTACGACACGATCGGCCGGGACCTCGTCGCGATGTGCGCCGACGACGTCGCCTGCAGCGGCGCGGAGCCGCTCTTCTTCCTCGACTACGTCGCGGTCGGCGTCCTCGATCCGGACCAGGTCGCCGAGCTCGTCGGCGGAATCGCGGCGGGCTGCCTCGATGCAGGCTGCGCACTCGTCGGCGGCGAGACCGCCGAGCATCCCGGACTGATGCAGCCCGGCGAGTTCGACCTGGCCGGGTTCTGCGTCGGGGTCGTCGAGGCCGACGAGCGGATCGACGGGAGCGCCGCCCGCGTCGGCGACGCGATCCTCGGCCTCCGCTCCAGCGGCCTCCACAGCAACGGTTACTCGCTCGTGCGTTCGCTCATCGCGAGCTGGGATCTCGACCTGGGGCGTCCGTACCAGGAGCAGCTCCAGCGAACGCTCGGCACGACGGCGGCCACCAAGGCCATCGCCGCCGAACCGGAACACGCGCTCGCGACGCTCGGCGACGTGCTCCTGACGCCGACGACGATCTACGCCCCGCTCCTGGCGGGGCTCCGGGCGGAGCTCCGGACGGCAGGCCAGGACATCCGCGGACTGGCCCACATCACCGGCGGCGGGCTCGTCGCGAACGTGCCTCGGGCGCTGCCCCCCTCGCTCGTCGCCCGCGTGGATCCGCGCGGATGGGAGGTTCCGTCGATCGAGCGACTCGTTGCCGCTCTCGGTGGGCTCGACGATGCGGAGGTTCGGGCGACGTTCAACGCCGGCGTCGGCATGGTCGTCGTCGTCGCTCAGGAGGCAAGCCACCGGGCGATCACGTGGCTGCGTGGCCAGGGCCTCGACGCCGTGGTGATGGGCGACGTCCTGCCCGACGACGGCGGGCCCCGGTACGTCGAGGACCCGATCGGGCCGCGGCGGTGAGCAGCCGAAGCGCGGCGGGCGGCCGGATCGCGGTCGCGGTGTCCGGCACCGGCTCGAACCTGCGGGCGCTGGCCGCGGCGGCCCGCCGCGCCGAGCTGGGCGGCGACGTCGTCCTGGTCGTCGCCGATCGGTCGTGCCCCGCGGTCGGGTGGGCGGAGGAGCAGGGGATCGACACGGCGATCGTCGCGGACGGCGACGACGACGGGCTGGCCGAGGCGCTCGACGGCGGGCGCCCGGACATCGTCGTCCTCGCGGGGTACATGCGGATCGTCGGGCCTCGCGTCCTGGCGACCTACGCCGGGCGGATCCTGAACACGCATCCCAGCTTGTTACCCGCGTTTCCCGGGGCGCACGCGGTCCGGGATGCGCTGGCACACGGCGCGAAGGTCAGCGGGGCGACCGTCCACCTGGTCGACGCGACGCTCGACGGGGGCCCGATCGTCGCCCAGGAGGCGGTCCAGATCCTGCCGGACGACGACGAGCCCGCGCTCCACGAGCGGATCAAGGCGGTCGAGCATCGGCTGCTGCCCCGCGCGGTGGCGCTCCTGCTGGCGGGCGCCATCGCCCCGCCGACGGCCGGTCAGCGGGCCGTCCGCCTCGACGTCGACCGAGCGGAGTCGGCCGTCCCGGTTCCGCGTCGAGCGCTCCTGTCCGTGTCGGACAAGACCGGGCTCGTCGACCTCGGACGAGGCCTCGTCGCGGCCGGCTTCGAGCTCGTCTCGACCGGCGGCACCGCCCGCGCGCTCCGCGACGCGCGCCTGCCCGTGACGGACGTCGCGGCGGTAACGGGTGCGCCGGAGATGCTCGACGGGCGGGTCAAGACGCTCCATCCCCGGATCCACGCCGGCATCCTCGCCGATCGGCGGCTCGTCGATCATCGCCGCCAGCTGGCAGCGGCAGCGATCGCTCCGTTCGAGCTCGTCGTGGTGAACCTCTACCCGTTCGCCGCCGCCGCCGAGCGACCCGGGATCACGTTCGACGAGCTCGTCGAGGAGATCGACATCGGCGGGCCGTCGATGGTCCGCGCCGCGGCGAAGAACCAGGCCAGCGTGGCGATCGTGACGTCGCCCGATCGCTATCCCGCGATCCTCGCCGCGGTCGCCGACGGCGGCCGCGTGTCCGACGGCCTGCGGGCTGCCCTGGCAATCGAGGCGTTCCGCCACACCGCGGCCTACGACGCCCGGATCGCGACGGAGCTGCCTCCGCGGATGGCGGCCGCCGGCGTCGACCTCCCGGACGAGCCCGGCCTGCCGGGCTCGGCGGACCCGTTCCCGTCGAGCCTCACGATCGCCCTGGAGAAGGTGGAGACCCTGCGGTACGGCGAGAACCCCCACCAGCCGGCGGCCCGATACCGCCGGCCCGGGTCGACCCTGGCCGATGGCCCGTTCGCGACCGACGAAGGGCCGCTCCAGGGCAAGGCCCTGAGCTACAACAACGTCCTCGACGCGTCGGCCGCCGCCGCGATCGGCCGGACGCTGCGGGGCCGGGCCTGCGTCATCGTCAAGCACACGAACCCGTGTGGGGCGGCCGAGCGGGACTCCCTGCGCGAGGCTTGGGAGGCGGCGCTGGCCGGCGATCCTGTGTCGGCCTTCGGTGGGGTGGTCGCGGTGACCCGTCCCGTCGACCGCGCGACGGCGGAGGGCCTGGCCAGCCTCTTCCTCGAGGTCGTCGTGGCACCCGGTTTCGACGATGCCGGCCGCGAGATCCTTGCCGCGAAGACGAACCTGCGGCTCATCGTGGATCCCGTGCTCGGCGCCGAGGGCGACAGCCAGGTTCGGGCGCCCGATCCCCTGGGCGCGATCCGGACCGCCGGTGGCGCCGCCCTCGTCGGCGCGCCCGATACCACCGCCGACGACCCCACCTCCTGGCGGGTGGCGACGACCCGCGGACCGACGGACGACGAACGGCGCGATCTCGATCTGGCCTGGCGGCTCGTCCGCGGCGTGACGTCGAACGCGATCGTCCTCGTCCGGGACGGCCGGCTCGTCGGGTTCGGCTCGGGCCAGACGTCGCGCGTGGACGCCGCGCGGCAGGCCGTCGACAAGGCCCATGCGATCTCCGGCGCCGACTCGCTCGTCGGCGCCGCGTGTGCCTCGGATGCCTTCTATCCCTTCCCGGACGCGGTTGCGGTCTGCGTCGAAGCGGGCGTCACCGCGTTCGTCCAGCCCGGTGGCTCGAAGAACGACGCGGACACGATCGCCGTGGCAGACGCCGTCGGCGCGACGATGCTGCTCACGGGGATCCGCCACTTCCGCCATTGACGCGTCGGCCGCCGCGGGAGCCTCGCGAGGGATTCGCGCGCCCACCAGGCGCGACTCCGGAACGGCCGTTCAGGGCTCATGCCGATTCGCGACCTCGGGCGTCGGATTTCCGCCGGAGCCGTGCACGGATATTCGGAAGATGCGCCTGGGAGGCGCGCGCGGCGGCCGCCGGCCTGCTTGACCGGTCGACGCGTGCTCGGCCATGATCGGGCCGTGGATTGGCTCGGGAGCCTGATGGCGATGCCCGGGCGGCCCCGCTCGCGGCAGGTCTGACCGAAGACTCGCCCGGCCGAGCGTCGGCCGCCGGATCCTGGGCGCGCCTCGCGGCCGCCCGCCGTCCACCTCCCCGCCCTCTCCAGAGGACCCGATGCCCGACGATCCACGCCCGCGCTTCTACCTGACGACCGCGATCGCCTACGCCAACAGCCAGCCCGGTGTCCACACCCTGTACGAGGTGATCGGCGCCGACGTGATCGCGCGCTGGCACCGGATGCTCGGGCATGACACCCGCTTCCTGACCGGCACGGACGAGCACTCGGTCAACATCGCGATGCGGTCCGCCGAGGAGGGTCAGGACCCGCGGACGTTCGTCGACGAGAAGGTCGCCCTGTTCAAGCAGGCCGAGGACCTCCTGGGCATCCGCCCGGACCGCTTCATCCGGACGACCGACCCCGACCACGTCCGGACGGCCCAGGAGCTCGTCCGACGCGCCTATGCGAACGGCGACATCTACGTCGGGACGTATGAGGGCTGGTACTGCCCGAACGAAGGCTTCCGCAACGCGAGCGACGTCCTCGAGACCGCCCGCGGCACGATCTGCCCGAACCACCCGGACGTCCCGCTCCAATGGCTGTCGGAGCAGAACTGGTTCTTCCGCCTGTCGGCCTACCAGGAGCGCCTGGAACGCCACTTCGAGGAGCACCCCGAGTTCGTCCAGCCTGACTACCGCCGGAACGAGATGCTCGGGTTCATCCGCCAGGGGCTGGAGGACTTCTCGATCAGCCGGGCCGGTGCCGGCTGGGGGATCCCGTTCCCGATCGCCGACAACGGCGAGACCGCCCAGCGCGAGGACGGCTCCTGGGATCCCGAGGCCGGGACGATCTACGTCTGGTACGACGCGCTGATCAATTACGTGACCGGTGCCGGGTTCGACAGCGATCCCGAGGCCTTCGCGCACTATTGGCCGGCCGACCTCCACGTCATCGGCAAGGACATCCTCCGCTTCCACACGATCTTCTGGCCGGCGATGCTGTGGAGCGCCGGGCTCGAGGCGCCGCGGAAGGTTTGGGCCCACGGCTGGCTGCTCGCCGCGGGCGGCGAGCGGATGAGCAAGAGCCGCGGCAACTTCTTCGACCCAGGCGACTTCGTGGCCGCGTTCGGCTCCGACGGCGCGCGCTACGTCGCCCTCCGCGAGGTCCCGTTCGACAAGGACGCCGAGGTCTCATGGGACGGCTTCGTCCGGCGCTACAACGCCGATCTCGCCAACGACTTCGGCAACCTCGTCAATCGGACGGTGTCGATGACCAACCGGTACCTGGATAGAGCCCGGCCGGCGCCAGGCCCGGAGACTGACCTGGCGACCGAATGGCTGACCGTCCTCGATTCCTACGGCCGCGCGATCGATGGCTGTCTCCTCCACGACGCCCTGGCATCGCTCTGGTCGTACGTCGCCGAGGCCAACCGCTACGTCGACGCGGAGAAGCCGTGGGAGCTTGCGAAAGCCTCGAAGGGCGGCGACACCGCGGCCGATGAGCGCCTCCGGGACGTGCTCGGCAACCTCGTCGAGGCGTGCCGTCTGCTGGGCCTGGCCGCGGCGCCATTCCTTCCGGCGACGGCCCCGCGGGTGCTCGCCCAGCTCGGCTACGCCTACCCCTATGGCGATGACGGCAACGGCGGGCCGCCGGTGCTCGATGAGCTGCGCTGGGGCGCGCACGCCGGCGAGCAGGGTCGCGTCGCCGCCCCCGAGCCGCTGTTTCCGCGCCTCGAGACGGAGATCGCGGCAGACTGAGCAACGTCATGCGCCTCGTCGACAGCCATTGCCACCTCCAGGCCGATCGCTTCGACGGCGACGTCGACGAGGTCCTGGCCGCGGCGCGCGAGGCCGGGGTCGAGCGGATCCTGGTCCCGGGCTGGAACGCCTGGTCGTCGGCGGCGGCGCTCGATCTCGTCGATCGCCATCCCTGGCTGAACGCCGCCGTCGGGGTCCACCCCCACGACGCGGCGAAGGTCGACGACGACGATTGGGAGCAGATCGCTCAGAGTGCGCGGGATCCGCGGGTCGTCGCCATCGGCGAGACCGGTCTCGACTACGACCGGGTCTTCTCGCCGATCCTGGCCCAGCTCTCGAACCTCCGGCGGAACCTCGCCCTGGCTGTCGAGACCGGCAAGCCGGCGATCCTCCACTGCCGGTCGCCGCAAGGGGAACGCGAGGCGCAGGACGCGCTCCTCCGCGAGCTCCGGATCTTCGGGTCCGATCCGCCGCGCATCGTGATCCACTCCTACAGTGGCCCGCTCGACTACGCCGTCGAGATGCTCGAGCTGGGCGCCGTGATCAGCGTCTCGGGACTCGCCTTCCGTGAAGGTGAGGAGTCGACCGCCGACGTCGTCCGGCTCGCGCCGGCCGACCGTCTGCTCGTCGAGACCGACTCTCCGTTCCTACCGCCGCCGGGCGGCCCGCGCCACCGCAACACGCCGGAATGGGTGCGGGTGACTGCGTCGTGGGTCGCCGACCTGCGCGGCACGGACCCCGACGAGCTCGGCGATCAGCTTGTCGCGACATACGACGAGGTGGTCAGTCGGCCGGTCGGCAGCCGACCGTGACCGTCGCCGATCCGCTGAGAGATCCGCCCGGCCGGGTCCGGTCGCGGGTCCGCCGGCCGACCGCCCTCGACGAGCCGATCCTCGCCGAGCTCTTCAGCGTGGAGCGGCTGGAGGACCATGCCCGGAGCCTGGCCCGTGCCCAGCGCGTGACCGACGAGCCGCGACGTGGCCACCCGGTCCGGCCGCGCATCGCCGAGAACGGCCGGATCCTGGTCGAGTCGTACCGCGCGCTGGCTCGGGCGATCGCCGAGGAACGGGCGATCACGCCGGCCGCCGAGTGGCTCGTCGACAACTTCCCGATCGTCGACGAGCAGCTCCGAGAGATCCGAGACGACCTGCCGCCCGACTACTACCACGAGCTGCCGAAACTGGCTGAGGGCCACCTCGCAGGCTATCCACGCGTGCTCGGCCTCGCGTGGGCGTACATCGCGCACACCGACAGCCTGTTCGAGCCGGAGACCCTCCGCCGGATGGTCCGGGCCTACCAGGAAGTGGACCCGTTGACGGTCGGAGAGCTGTGGGCGATCGCCATCAGCCTCCGGATCCTCCTGGTGGAGAACCTTCGCCGGATCGCCGAACAGATCGTCGGGGCGCGGGCGGCGCGGCAGCGGGCCGACGAGCTCGCCGACAGTCTGCTCGGTCTCGGGCCTGACAGCCCGGAGACGGCCGGCGCCGCGCTCCGTCGCCTGACTCCCGCGGCGTTCCCGACGGCGGCGCGCGTCCAGCTCTTCCAGCGGCTGCGGGATCAGGATCCCGACACCACGCCGGCGCTCCGTTGGTTCGAGGCAGTCGTTACCGGCCAGGACATGCCCCCCGAGGAGATGGTCCGCGTCGAGCACCAGCGCCAGGCAACGATGAACGTCTCGGTCCGGAACGTGATCACGAGCATGCGACTCATCTCGTGGTTCGACTGGGCGGCGTTCGTTGAGAGCGTCAGCGTCGTCGATGACGTCCTCCGGGTGCGAAGCCGCTTCGGCGAGATGGACTTCGGGACGCGGGACCGCTACCGGCATGCGATCGAGCGTCTCGCCCACCTCTCCGGCCTGACGGAGATCGATGTCGCGAGGCGGGCCGCGGCGACGGCCGAGGCCGCGCGACGGGCCGGAGGAGACTCGCCGCCGGCTCATCGCGATCCAGGCTATTACCTGATCGCCGACGGACGGGCGGCTTTCGAGCAGTCGCTCGGAATTCGCGTGCCCGTTGGTCTCCGCCTCCGACGGGCGTATGCGCATGCGGCAACCGCCGGCTACCTCGGGACGATCACGGTGGTGACAGCGTTCGTCATCGCCCTTCCGATCCTGCTGTCAGTCGCGACGGGGCCCGCGACGACCGGGCTGATCCTCGTCGCGTTGCTCGGCCTCGGTCCCGCCTCGGATGTCGCCATCGCCCTCGTGAACCGCGCCGTCACCGACGTCCTCGGACCGGTCCCGTTGCCTCGGCTCGACCTCGACGACGGCGTGCCGGAGTCAATGCGGACCCTGGTCGTCGTACCGACGCTCCTCACCAATGAGAGCGACGTCGAGGCTCAGGTCGCCAATCTCGAGGTCCATTACCTGGCCAACCGCGACGGTGACATCCGGTTCGCGCTGCTCTCGGACTGGCTCGACGCAGACACGGAGCACGTCGCTGGTGACGACGAGATCCTGGCGTCCGCCGTCGCCGCGATCGACACGATCAACCGGCTCCACGGTGAGGCGCCCGGCGGAGGCGCACGGTTCCTGCTCTTCCATCGCAAGCGGCAATGGAACGAGTCCGAGGGCCGCTGGATGGGGTGGGAGCGGAAGCGCGGCAAGCTCGAGGAGCTCAACGCCCTCCTCCGCGGCTCGACCGGGACCAGCATGTACACGACCGGCCGGGCGTCGTCGACGCCGCCGCCGGACGTCCGCTACGTGGTCACGCTCGACGCGGACACGCGCCTTCCGCGCGGAGCCGTCGGGCAGCTCGTCGGGACCATGGCGCACCCGCTGAACCAGCCCCGGGTCGATCCGCTGACCCGTCGGGTGACCGACGGTCACGGCGTCCTCCAGCCGCGCATCACGGCCTCCCTCCCGGCCGAGCACGAGGCGTCGATCTACCAGCGGATCTTCTCCGGCCCGGCCGGGATCGATCCGTACTCGTCGGCGGTCTCCGACGTCTACCAGGACATGTTCGGCGAGGGCACCTTCACCGGGAAGGGCATCTACGACGTCGATGCCTTCCGTGCGGCGCTGGGCAACCGCGTACCCGACAACACGCTCCTGAGCCACGACCTGTTCGAAGGGATCTTCGCTCGAGCCGGTCTCGTCACTGACGTCGAACTGTTCGACGAATACCCGTCGAACTATCTCGTGGGCGCGTCGCGTCAGCACCGCTGGGCGCGGGGCGACTGGCAGATGCTGCCGTGGATCCTCGGCCACGCCCGCGACGTGACCGGGACGCGCCGTCGGAAGGACATCCCCGGCATCGCCCGCTGGAAGATGCTCGACAACCTGCGGCGAAGCCTGTCCGCACCCCTGACCCTTGCCACGCTGATCGCCGCCTGGACGCTGCCATCAGTCGCCACCGGCCTCTGGACCGCCTTCATCCTCGCCACGTCGATCGTCCCGGCGGCGCTCCCCGTCCTCGCCGGACTCCGGCCCCGCCGCGAAGGGATCTCCAAGCGCAGCCACCTGCGGGCGATCGGAGAAGACGTCGCGATCGCAGCAGCCCAGGTGGGCATCGGGATCGTGCTCCTCGCACATCAGGCGTGGCTGATGGCGGACGCGATCGTCCGGACGCTCGTCCGAGTCTACGGAACCCGCCGCCATCTCCTCGAGTGGACGACCGCGGCCGAGGCCAAGTCGATCCACAACCTCGATCTGGTCGCGTTCCATCGCGGCATGGCGGGCGGCCTGGCAGTCGCGATCGTCGTCGCGGTGGTCGTCACGGTTGCCCGGCCGTCCTCGCTGTGGATCGCGGCGCCGTTCATCGTCCTGTGGCTCCTGTCGCCGGCGGTCGCCCGATGGGTGAGCCTGCCTCCGAGCGACTCGGCCGCCGAGCAGCTCTCGATGCAGGACATCGAGACGCTTCGCCTGACGGCCCGCCGCACATGGAGCTTCTTCGAGACGTTCGTCGGCCCGGAGAGTCACGACCTGCCACCCGACAACTTCCAGGACGATCCGGCTCCGCTCGTCGCGGAGCGGACCTCGCCGACCAATGTCGGGATGTACCTGCTGTCGACTGTGGCGGCGCGTGACTTCGGTTGGATCGGAACGCTGGACATGGTCGACCGGCTCGAGGCGTCGCTGGCCGCGATCAACCGACTCGACCGCTTCCGCGGCCACCTCTACAACTGGTACGACACCCGGACGCTCCAGCCGCTCGAGCCCATGTACGTGTCGTCGGTCGACAGCGGCAATCTTGCCGGCCACCTCCTCGTCGTCGCGAACGCCTGCCGGGCGGCGCTCGAGCGACCGGTGCCCGTCACCGCTGCTCTTGACGGGATCGCCGACGGCGTCATGTTGACCCGCGCCGCCGCGCGCGCGATCGGAGACGACCGCCGGAGCCACACCTTGACGCGACGGCACCTCGCGGAGGCCCTCGGCGCGCTCACCGACGTCACGTCCGGCCCGCCGCCGACGCTCGCGGCATGGGCCGATCGGCTCGAACAGCTCGCGGGGCATGCCGACACCGTCGCCGACGTCGCAGCCGCGCTCACCGCGGAACGCGGGGAGGGTCAGGACGGCGAGCTCACCGCGTGGGCCGGGGCTGTCCGGCAGGCTGTTGCGAGCCATGCCCGCGATCTGTCCGTGCTCGGACCGCCCGGCTGGCTCGCCATCCCGCCCGACCCTGGCTCGTCCGATGGGCCGGGCCGCCCTGAGGATGGCGTCTCGCCGCAGGCGACGGCGCTCGCCCGCCGCCTTCAGGCCATTGCCGACCACGCTCAGCGGCTGTTCGAGGAGATGGACTTCCGATTCCTGTTCGATCCTGTCCGGAAGCTGTTCTCCATCGGCTACCGGACCCGCGACGGGACACTCGACCCGAGCTACTACGACCTGCTCGCCTCCGAGGCCCGGTTGACCAGCTTCCTCGCCATTGCGAAGGGCGACGTCCCGGCGGACCACTGGTTCCGGCTGGGTCGGAGCCTGACTCCGGTCGGACGCGGTTCCGCGCTCGTGTCCTGGTCAGGGTCGATGTTCGAGTACCTCATGCCGTCGCTCGTGATGCGCGAGCCCGTCCAGAGCCTGCTCGGCCAGACGTTCCGGCTCGTCGTTGCGCGACAGATGAGCTATGCCAGCGAACGGGGCGTGCCGTGGGGGATGTCCGAGTCCGGCTTCAACGCTCGGGATCTCGAGCAGGCCTACCAGTACTCCAGCTTCGGGATCCCCGGATTGGGCCTGAAGCGAGGCCTGCGCGAAGAGCTCGTCGTCGCTCCGTATTCAACCGCCCTCGGCGCGATGATCCAGCCGCGCGCGGCGGTCCGGAACATTGCCCGGCTCGTGGCTGCCGGGGCCGCCGGCCGGTACGGTCTCCGCGAGGCCCTCGACTACACGGCGCGTCGGCTGCCCGAGGGCGCCAAGGTCGCCGTCGTGAAGAGCTACATGGCCCACCACCAGGGCATGCTGCTCGTCGCCATCGGCAACGTCCTCAACGACCGAGTGATGCTGGAGCGGTTCCACGCCGACCGCATCGTCGAGGCGACCGAGCTGCTGCTCCATGAGCGAATGCCACGCGACGTGCTGGTCGCGCGGCCGCGCGCCGAGGAGGCGAAGAGCGCCGCGGACGTCCGCGACCTCGTCCCGCCCGTCCTCCGCCGATTCACCTCGCCGAATGACGCGATCCCGCGGACCCACCTGCTGTCGAACGGTCGCTACGCGGTGATGACGACGGCCGCCGGCTCCGGCTACAGCCGCTGGGGCGACATCGCCGTCACGCGCTGGCGGGAGGACGTGACGCGCGACCACTGGGGGAGCTACGTGTTCCTGCGGGACCGAGGCACCGGCAAGGTCTGGTCCGCCGGCTATCAGCCGACCGGCAGCGAGCCGGATAGCTACGAGGTCATCTACGCCGAGGATCATGTCGAGCTGGCCCGCCGCGACGGCTCGATCTCGACCGGGCTCCACGTCGTCGTCTCCGCCGAGCACGACGCGGAGATCCGACATCTCACGGTGTCCAACCTTGGCTCCCAGGATCGAGAGATCGAGCTCACCTCCTACGCCGAGCTGGCCTTGGCGCCACAAGCGGCCGACATGGCCCACCCGGCATTCCAGAACCTGTTCGTGCAGACCGAGTTCGTGCCCCATATCGACGCCCTGCTCGCGACGCGCCGGCCGCGATCCGCCGACGAGCGTCCGATCTGGGCGGCGCACGTGGCGGCCGTCGAGGAGGACGGCGGCGGGATGGTCGAATACGAAACGGACCGGGCGCGGTTCGTCGGGCGAGGCCGCGCGGTTCGTTCGGCGGTATCGGCGCTCGACGGACGCCCGCTCTCGAACACGGTCGGGCCCGTCCTGGATCCGATCTTCAGCCTTCGTCGCCGGTTGAAGCTCGCCCCGGGCTCCACGGCCCATGCGACGTTCTCGACCGTCGTCGCGGAGTCGCGCGAGGATGTCCTCGATCTGGCCGACAAGTTCCGCGAAATCGGCGCCTACGAGCGAGCATCCACGCTGGCGTGGACCCAGGCGCAGGTCCAGCTCCACCATCTGCGGATCGAATCGGACGAAGCCCACCTCTTCCAGCGGCTCGCGAATCGCATCCTCTACTCCGACTCCTCGCTGCGGCCTTCCTCGGGCCAGCTGGCCCGGAACGACCGCGGCGCGCCGGCGCTCTGGGCCCATGGCATCTCCGGCGACCTCCCGATCGTCGTCGTCCGGGTCTCCGACGCCGAGGACTTCGACATCGTCCGACAACTGCTTCGCGCCCACGAGTACTGGCGGCTGAAGCTCCTCGCCGTCGACCTCGTCGTGATCAACGAGCACGGACCGACCTACGCGCAGGACTTCCACGGCTCGCTGGAGAGCCTCGTCCGGACGAGCCAGTCGACGCTCGTCCACGTCGGCCAGCCGGTCCACGGCGGCGTCCACATCCTGCGGGGCGACCAGCTCACGGCCGAGGATCGCGCCCTCATCCTGTCCGTTGCCCGTGCCGTCCTGCTCGGCCGCCGGGGGTCGCTCGCCGACCAGGTCATCCGCCTGGAGCGACCCGAGCCGGTCCCCCCGCGAGCCGCGCCAGCCACGCCCAGGCGGGAGGCCACGACGACGGTGACTCCACGGCCCGAGCTCGAGTTCTTCAACGGGCTGGGCGGATTCGCCGACGGGGGGGACGAGTACGTGACGATCGTCGGGCCCGGCCAGTCCACCCCGGCGCCGTGGGTCAACGTCATCGCCAACCCGACGTTCGGCTTCCTCGTGTCCGAGTCGGGCTCGGGCTACACGTGGTCGGGCAATAGCCGCGAGAACCAGCTGACGCCGTGGTCCAACGACCCCGTGAGCGATCCACCGAGCGAGGCCATCCTCGTGCGCGACGAAGAGTCGGGCGAGCTGTGGGGTCCGACGGCTCAGCCGATCCGCATCGACGACGCGACGTATGTCGCCCACCATGGACCGGGCTACAGCCGGTTCCGACAGGCCCACCGCGGGATCCAGCTCGACCTGGTCCAGTTCGTCCCGCCCGACGATCGGCTGAAGGTGTCGGTCCTGACGGTCGAGAACCGATCCGGTCGGTCTCGTCGACTCACGGTCAGCGCGTACGCCGAGTGGGTCCTGGGCACGTCGCGCGGGGAGAACGCCCATCGGATCGTGACCGACCTCGAGCCCGAGACGGGCGCGCTCCTCGCTCGCAATCCGTGGAACACCGAGTTCGCCGGGCGGGTCGCATTCCTCGATCTCGGCGGGGCTCAGACCTCGTGGACCTGCGATCGAACGGAGTTCCTCGGGCGGAACGGCTCCTTGGACCGGCCGGCCGGCCTCGATCGCGGGCACCGGCTCAGGAAGGCATCGGGCGCCGGGTTGGACCCCTGTGCCGCCCTTCAGACCGGCATCGAGCTCGCGAGTGGGGCCAGCACCCGCGTGATCGTTCTCCTCGGCGACGCCCCCGATGCATTGGCCGCCGCGGAGCTCGTTCGGAAGGCGCGGTCGATGGACCACGACGAGGCGCAACGCACAGTCGCCGGCCGGTGGCGCGACATCCTCGGCACGCTCCAGGTCCGGACGCCGGACCGGTCCATGGACATCCTCCTGAATCGCTGGCTGGTCTACCAGACGCTCGCTTGCCGGGTCTGGGGGCGCACGGCGGCATACCAGGCAGGCGGCGCGTTCGGGTTCCGGGACCAGCTCCAGGACGTCATCGCCCTGCTGCCCTCGAAGCCCGACATCGCCCGCCAGCAGATCCTGTCGGCGGCCGCACGACAGTTCCTCGAGGGGGACGTCCAGCATTGGTGGCACCCGCCATCGGGTCGCGGCGTCAGGACGCGGATCTCTGACGATCGGCTGTGGCTGCCCTACGTCGTCGACCGCTATCTGGCGGTCACGAACGACTCGGCCGTTCTCGACGAGATGGTCCCGTGGCTCGACGCGCCTCGTCTGGAGAGCGGCCAGGACGACCGCTACTTCGAACCGGACGTCGCTGCCGAGCCATCGTCGCTCTTCGATCACTGCGCAGCGGCGATCGAGATCAGCCTGCCGGCCGGTCCGCATGGCCTGCCGTTGATGGGCTCGGGCGACTGGAACGACGGGATGAACCGGGTCGGTCGCGGCGGTCGCGGCGAGAGTGTCTGGCTCGGCTGGTTCCTCTACGCGGTCCTCGCCACGTTCGCTCCCGTGGCCGAGGCTCGCGGCCGAGCGGACCTCGCCGAACGCTGGCGAGGACGGATGAAGTCGGTCCGGCGCGCACTGGAGCGGCACGGCTGGGACGGGGGTTGGTACCGGCGTGCCTTCTTCGACGACGGAACGCCGCTCGGCTCGGCCGTCAACGCCGAGTGCCGGATCGACTCGATCGCCCAGTCCTGGAGCGTCCTGTCGCGGGCCGCCGATCCCGCCCGGGCAGCGACCGCGATGGCGGCAGTCGACCAGCACCTCGTCAGGCGCGGCGACGGCCTCGTCCAGCTGTTCACGCCGCCCTTCGACCGGTCAGCGGTCGACCCCGGCTACATCAAGGGGTACGTGCCGGGAATCCGCGAGAACGGTGGTCAGTACACGCACGCGGCGATCTGGTCGATCCTGGCCTTCGCGGAGCTGGGCGATGGCGACACCGCGGCCGAGCTCTTCTCGCTCTTGAATCCGATCAACCACGCCAGCACTCGCGCCGGCGTTCATCGCTACAAGGTCGAACCGTATGTGGTGGCGGCGGACGTCTACGCGGAGCCGCCGCACGTCGGTCGTGGCGGGTGGACCTGGTACACCGGATCGGCCGGCTGGATGTACCAGGCCGGCATCGAATCGATCCTGGGATTCCGCCTTCGGGGGACGACCCTCGTCGTCGATCCATGCATCCCGCGCGGCTGGGGAGGCTACGAGATCGACTTTCGGTGCCGATCGACGTCCTACCAGATCGCGGTCGAGAACCCGAACGGCGTGAGCCGGGGCGTCGCGTCGATGGAGCTCGACGGCCAGGTCCTGGCCGGTGACGCGGCCGGCATCCCACTGGCCGACGACGGCTCGACCCATCGGATCCGCATCGTGCTGGGCTGATCGGCGTCCGACGCTGAGGGCGACCTCGGGGTTGACACTCGGAGGACCGATTCGCTACAGTTAGCACTCTCGCATCGAGAGTGCTAGCGACACCGAATCTGTGGCCCAGGAGGGGGCAAACCGTCCGCGGACGGCCCGCCGAGAGACCGGCAGTCGGTTCCATCGCGGCACCTCACCACAACCGCCCGGGGACGCCGCCGGTTCGCCCGACGCGCACCCCAGCCTATCGAGCAGCGACGGCAGCACGGAGCCGCCGTTCAAGGAGGAATGCACGTTGGCCACCGCCACCGCTTCCACGACGAAGCTTCGCCCCTTGGGTGACCGGGTCGTGATCCAGCCCACGCCGCGCGAGGACATGACGAAGAGCGGCATCGTCTTGCCGGACACTGCCAAGGAGAAGCCCCAGGAGGGGCTGATCATCGCCGCCGGCCCCGGCCGGATCCTCGACGACGGCAAGCGCGAGGCCATGGACATCAAGAAGGGCGACAAGGTGCTCTACGCGAAGTACGCCGGGACCGAGTTCAAGGTCGACGGCGACGAGCTCCTCATCGTCAGTCAGAAGGACATCCTCGCGATCGTCGCGGACTGACGATCACGTCCTGCGATCCGACCACACGAAACTCCAGGAGGAACACCAACCTTGGCTAAGCAGCTGATCTTCGACGAGACCGCTCGTCGAAATCTCAAGAAGGGTATCGACAAGCTCGCCGACGCCGTCCGGGTGACGATCGGGCCGAAGGGCCGGAACGTCGTCCTCGACAAGAAGTTCGGCGCGCCGACGATCACGAACGACGGGGTCACGATCGCCCGCGACATCGAGCTCGATGACCCGTTCGAGAACATGGGCGCCCAGCTCCTCAAGGAGGTCGCGACGAAGACCGACGACGTCGCCGGCGACGGCACGACCACCGCGGTCGTCCTCGGCCAGGCGATGGTCTCCGAGGGCCTCCGCGTCGTCACGGCCGGGGCCAACCCGATGGTCGTCAAGCGCGGCATCGAGAAGGCGGTCGAGACCGTCGTCGCCGAGCTCGAGAAGCACAAGGTCGACGTCAACAGCCGCGAGCAGATTGCGGCCGTCGCGGCGATCTCCGCCGCGGATCCCGAGGTCGGCGAGATCATCGCCGAGGTGATGGACAAGGTCGGCAAGGACGGCGTCATCACCGTCGAGGAGGGCCAGTCGCTCGGCCTCGAGAAGGAATACACCGAGGGCATGCAGTTCGACCGGGGCTATCTCTCGGCGTACTTCGTGACCAACCCCGACCGAATGGAGGCGGTCCTCGAGAACCCCCTCATCCTGATCACCGACAAGAAGATCTCCAGCGTCCAGGACATGCTCCCGGCGCTCGAGAAGGCCGTCCAGCAGGGCAAGCCCACCCTGATCATCGCCGAGGACATCGACGGTGAGGCGCTCGCCACGCTCGTCGTGAACAAGCTCCGCGGCACGGTCTCGGTCCTCGCCGTCAAGGCGCCGGGATTCGGCGATCGCCGCAAGGAGATGCTCCGCGACATCGGCGTCCTGACCGGCGGCACGGTCATCAGTGAGGAAGTCGGCCGCAAGCTGGACTCCGTCGCGTTCGAGGACTTCGGCTCGGCCCGTCGGGTCGTCGCCACGAAGGACGACACGACGATCGTCGACGGCGCGGGCTCACCGGACCAGATCAAGGCCCGGATGACCCAGATCAAGGCCCAGATCGAGGACACGACCTCCGACTACGACAAGGAGAAGCTCCAGGAGCGTCTCGCCAAGCTGTCGGGTGGCGTGGCCGTGATCAAGGTCGGCGCGGCGACCGAAGTCGAGCTGAAGGAGAAGAAGCACCGCATCGAGGATGCCCTCTCGACGACCCGTGCGGCCGTCGAGGAAGGCCTCGTCGCCGGCGGTGGCACGGCGCTCCTCCAGGCGATCCCGTCGCTCGACGGCCTCAAGCTCGAGGGCGACGCCCAGGTCGGCGTCGACATCGTCCGCAAGGCGCTCGAGGCGCCGGCCCGCCAGATCGCCGACAACGCCGGGCAGTCCGGCGAGGTCGTGATCAACGCGATCCGCAACGCCAAGATCGGCCACGGCTACGACGCACTCCGCAACGAGTACGGCGACATGTTCAAGAAGGGGATCGTCGACGCCCGCAAGGTGACACGGTCCGCCCTCCAGAACGCGGCGTCGATCGCGGCGATGGTCCTGACGACCGAGACGCTCGTCTCCGACATCCCCGAGAAGAAGGAAGCGGCCGCCGCCGGTGGCCACGGCCACGGCGGAGACATGGACTTCTAGGTCCACCCGCACAAGTTCGAAGGCCCCTCCCGGCGACGGGAGGGGCCTTCTTCGTCTATCCCGCGGCTGGCTCGGTTCCAGCTGAGTCGCGTTGCGACTCAGCTTGCCGCCGCGCACGCTCGCCACGGCCCGAATTCGCGCGTGGCCAAGCGTGCCGCCAGCAGATCCGAGTCGTCTGGCGACTCAGCGCCTCGCTCGTGCGGATCCGGATCGGATCGGCGCCGAACGTGGGCGATCGAACGCCCAGGTCAGGCCGGCCGGTCAGCCGACCGGACAGGCGTCCTTGTCGGCCGTCGCCAGGAAGACCTTGACCTCCTGGCCCAGGTTCGGACCACCAAACGTCAGGTCGCGCACCTCGGGGACGACGATGACCCGGCCGAACGGCCGAACCGCTTGCGCCGTGGCGCTGGCGAACTGGGCGGTGCAGCTCGGACCCGCGGCGGCCGACGGCACCAGCCCGAAGAGCAACATTCCCGCGACGATGAACGCACCGGCGATTCGAGCTCGCATGCTGGACCTCCCCTCATCTCCCCGGCGGTCCCGCGATTCTAGTCGCGGCTGCAACAAGGCCAGCCCGGACCCGGGCGTCTCGGAGCGGAGCCGGACCGGGACCATCGACCGTTTGACATGTGGCGGCCATCGCGGCGACCCTGTCGACCGTCAGTCCGTCACTCCAGGGGGAACCCGTGACCCGCCGTCCACTCGCGCTCATGCTCGCCGCTCTCGTCGCGAGCCTCGTCGTCATCCTCGGTGCCTGCAATTCGACGCCGGCCGCCCCGCCGCTGACCGATCCCAAGGAGATCCTGACCAAGGCGCTGACCTCGCTGCCGAGCGTCAAGACCTTCGAGTTCACCAGCACGTTCACCGGCACGGCCAAGATCCCGCAGCTCGGCGACATCGACCTGTCGACCGTCAAGCTGACGGGCGCCCTCGACGCCGGCAACAAGAAGGCCAAGGCGAGCCTCGACGCGCCGACGTTCCTCGGAACGAAGATCGACGCGCTCCTGATCGACAAGACCGCCTACTACAAGGTCGCCGGCCCCCTGGCGATCGCATTCAAGGCGACGTCCGACAAGTACACGAAGGTCGACGTCCCGGCCAGCTCCGACAACCCGACCGGTAACGTGACCGACATGAGCAAGGCCGTCACCCAGGTCCAGCAGTGGCTCGACAAGCTACCCCAGCCGCCGGTCAAGCAGGCCGACGAGAAGTGCGGCGACCAGGACTGCTACCACGTCACGATCAAGGTCTCGGCGGCGGACCTCAAGACGCTCGACCCGACGGCGAGCTCGCTCGACGGCGAATTCGCGATGGACGTCTGGACCCGCAAGAGCGACTACCGCCCTGCCAAGCTCGTCCTGACCGTGACGACGCCCGACATGGGGACGTTCGGGATGACGTTCGAGCTGACCTACGACGTCTCGGTCTCGGTCGACGCTCCGCCGGCGGACCAGGTCGTCAGCCAGTAACCCAACATCGCTCTCAACGCATCGAGGCCCGGGTCAACCGATCCGGGCCTCGCGATTCACAGCGAACGTTCGCCAAGCGCCGAGATGGGCCTTCGTGAAGGGTCGCAACCTACAATGACGACGTGAGTCCCTCGTCCCGTCGGCGGCGTGTCGGCAGCCTCGCCGACGAGGCGCCGATCGAGGCTGGCACCCACATTTCCGATGCCCCGCCGGAGGCTGCGACCGTCGCGCCGGCAATGCCCGACTGGCTGCGCGAAGCTCCCCAACCGGGCGACCTGACGGACGAGCTGACCGCCGACGAGCGGCGCGCCCTCGAGGACGCCCAGCGGGCGGAGCGAACGACCCGGGCCGCTGCCCGCGCGCGAGAGATCGCCGGTCGCCTGAATCCCGAGCAGCAGCGCGCCGTGACCACGACCGAGGGCCCGCTCCTGATCCTCGCCGGCGCCGGATCCGGCAAGACGCGGGTGCTGGCCCACCGGATCGCCTACCTGGTCGGCGTCAAGGACGTCCGGCCGTGGTCGGTCCTCGCCGTGACGTTCACCAACCGTGCCGCGGGCGAGCTGCGCGAGCGGATCATCAGCCTCGTCGGCGAGCCCGGGCGCGACGTCCAGGCCGGGACGTTCCACTCGCTGTGCGCGAGGGTCCTCCGCCGGGACGGCGAGGCGATCGGCATCGACCGGCGGTTCGTCGTCTACGACACCGAGGACCAGACGAGCCTGATGAAGCAGCTCCTCCGGGAGGAGGACCTGCCCCTGACCGGCGAGTTCCGCCCGAGCGCGGTGCTCGGCGCGATCAGCCGGGCGAAGAACGAGATGCTCGACGCAGCGTTCCTCCGCGAGAACGCCGTCAACCTCCACGAGCGGACGGTCGCCCGCCTCGCCGTCCGCTACGAGGAGCGTCTCCGCAAGGTCGGCGCGCTCGATTTCGACGACCTCCTGCTCAAGGCGGTCGAGCTGTTCGACCGGGCGCCGGAGGTCCTCGCCCGGTACCAGGATCGATGGCGCTACCTCCACGTCGACGAGTACCAGGACACGAACCGGCCGCAGTACCTGTGGATCCGGGCGCTGGCGGCGAAACACCGCAACCTCGCCGTCGTCGGCGACGACGACCAGTCGATCTATCGCTGGCGCGGCGCCGACATCCGCAACATCCTCGACTTCGAGCGGGACTACCCGGACGCGACCGTCGTGAAGCTGGAGCGGAACTACCGCTCGACCCAGCTGATCCTCGACGCCGCCCACGCGGTCGTCTCGCGGAACACCGAGCGGACCGACAAGAAGCTCTGGACCGAGCGATCGGGCGGCGCCAAGATCCAGCGCTTCGAGGCGTACAACGAGGAGGAGGAGGCCGAGTGGATCGCCCGCCAGGTCGAGGGCCTGGTCGGCGGCCGCGGCTCGGTCCTGACGCGCCGCGCTGACGACGAAGACGCCGGGACGCTCCGCGCTCGCGACATCGCCGTCATGTACCGGATGAACGCCCAGTCCCGGGCGATCGAGGAATCGTTCCTCCGCTACGGGATCCGCTACCAGCTCGTCGGCGGGACGCGGTTCTACAGCCGGCGCGAGGTCAAGGACGCGCTGGCCTATCTGCGGGTCCTCCGGAGCGACGCGGACAGCGTCAGCTTCGAGCGGATCGTCAACGTCCCGGCGCGGGCGATCGGGGAGAAGACGATCGAGGCGATCCGCGGCGCGTCGCTCCGCGGCGGGATCACGACGTGGGAGGCGATCGACGCTGCCGGCCGCGGGGAAGTCGAGGGGCTCACTCCTCGGGCACGGACGAACCTCGCCGACTTCGCGGCGTTGATCCGTCGGCTCCGGTCAAGGGTCGGCGTGCTGACGCTCCCCGAGCTGCTCGACGAGACGCTCGAGGCGTCGGGCTACCGGGCGATGCTGGCCGACGGCTCCGAGGACGGCGAGGAACGCTGGGCCAACCTCCTCGAGCTGCGGTCGGTCACGACGCGCTACGACGACCTGACGCCCGAGGACGCCCTCGACCGGTTGCTCGAGGAGACCGCGCTCGTCGCCGACCAGGACTCCTACGAGGGCGACGCCGACGCGGTCACGCTGATCACCCTCCACGCGGCGAAAGGCCTCGAATTCCCGGTCGTCTTCATCGCCGGGCTCGAGGAGGGCGTGTTCCCTCACAGCCGGGCCCTCGACGACGAGAAGGAGCTCGAGGAGGAGCGCCGCCTCGCGTACGTCGGCATGACCCGGGCGATGCGCCGGCTGTACCTGTCGCACGCTTGGCGCCGGGCAACGTGGGGGATGGGCCAGGCCTCGCTGCCGTCGCGGTTCCTGCTCGAGATTCCCCCCGACCTGATGATCGGGCCGGACCTGAGCACCGGCGCGGCCGGCCTCGACGTCGACCTCGATCTCGCGTTCGGGGCGCGCGGCACGACCCGCTTCGGGCGGCCCTTGGGCGGCGCGGGCCGGAGCCCAGCTCAACAGCCTGCCTACCGGGAGGCGAGCGGCGTCCCCGGCGCTCCGCAGCCCGGCGAGCCATTCAGGCCGAGTCGCGACCTCGCGGCCCGCCGCGAGGCCTTCGAGGCGGGCGCCCGGTCCGGGTCGTTCGAACCGACGCCTCCGGCCGCTCCGGGGCCTGTCCGCCCGCCGCGGTCGATCGTCCCCGGGGAGCGGCAGTATCGCGACGGCGACCGGGTCCGCCACGCCCGCTGGGGGGACGGGATCGTCGTCACCAGCAAGCTGACCCGGAGCGACGAGGAGATCACCGTCGCCTTCAAGGATCCGGCCGTCGGCCGGAAGACCATGCTCGCGAGCCTCGCCAATCTCGACCTCGTCGGCTAGGCTCGCGGCCGTGACCGCCGTCTTGCCCCCGGTCGACCTCCGGCGGATCGTGAAGCTCGCCGAGTTCGAGGGCCTCGCGCGGGCCGCGATGGAGCCGCCGGCATACGACTACGTCGCCGGTGGTGCCTGGGACGAGCTGTCGATCGCCGAGGCCGAGGCGGCCTGGCGCCGTCGCCGGCTTCGGCCGCGGGTCCTCGTCGACGTCGACCGGATCGACCCGTCGACGACGATGGCCGGGTCGCGGGCGTCGCTCCCGATCGGGATCGCCCCGATGGCGGCCTGCGGCCTCGCCCACCCCGAGGCCGAGACGGCCGTCGCCCGCGCAGCGGCGGTCGCGGGCATCCCGTTCGCGCTCTCGACGATGTCGAGCCACTCGATCGAGGACGTCGCGGCGGCGGCCCCGGACGGCGTCCGCTGGTTCCAGCTCTATGCCCAGCGGGATCCGAGCCGCAGCCGGGGCTTCGTCGAGCGGGCGGAGGCCGCCGGCTGCACGGCCATCCTCGTGACGGTCGACCTGCCGGTCCTCGGCTACCGCGAGCGCGATATCCGGAACGGGTTCGACCTGTCGGTGCCGCTCGGCAACTTCGGCGACATCGGCCCCGATCATGGCAGCCACCGCGGGTCGGCCGACAGCGGCTACGACATCGTGGCAGGGGAGATCGCCCGCGGCCTCGTCTGGGATGACGTCGGGGCCATCCGGTCGTGGACCCGTCTGCCGGTCTTCCTGAAGGGGATCCTGACCGCGGAGGATGCCCGCCTGGCGGTCGACCACGGCGTCCAGGGCATCGTCGTCTCGAACCACGGTGCCCGCCAGCTCGATCGGACGGTCGCCCCGGCCGACGCGCTCGAGGAGGTCGTCGGGGCCGTCGCGGGTCGGCTCGAGGTCTGGGCCGACGGCGGCGTCCGCCGCGGGCTCGACGTGCTCACCGCGCTGGCACTCGGTGCCCGCGGCGTCCTCGTCGGCCGGCCGATCCTTTACGCCCTGGCGACGGCCGGCGAGGCCGGCGTGGCTCGCGCCCTGGACATCCTCCACCAGGAGACGATCACCGCGATGGCCCTGCTCGGCAGCCCGACGGTCGCCGACGTCACCAGGGCCCACGTCGCGGGCTAGCGGGAGGAGCGGGCCGGCCTCGTCAGCTGCTCGAGGTGCTCGTCGTAGTGCTCGTCGGCGTTGCCGCGAAACCAGTCCGCCAGCGGATCACCGTTCGTCCAGGCGAACCGGGAGCCGTCGAACAGCTCCTCGTCGGACGCAGCCTCAATCGACGCCAGCAGTCGCCTGAACGCCTCGTGCTCACCCCGGCGGACGTCCTCCAGCGTTCGGTCGCGGTCGCGCGCGAAGAACCGGGCGTTCAGGTCGTCGGTCTGGGTCCGGTCGGTCGGGGGGTCGCCGGCGCGAAGCCTGGCGAGCAGGTCCACCACGCGCCGTTCCCACGCCTCGAGGTGGGCGAGGACGTCCTTGCGCGTCCACTCGTCGTCGATCCGGTCGAGCATCGCCTCGTCGTCGAAGCGCGCCAGGGCATCGTCCAAACGAGCCCGCCCGGCCTCGATGGCGGCGCGCAGCGCGATTCGCTCCACGCGCCGATCTTCGGCGCGGACCGGGTCAGGCCCTGTCAGGTTTCCCGCGAGTGAACCAGAACTCGACGGTCATCCGCAGGCTCGCGCCGGGGTCGAGGATCGTCAGGCCGCCGGGCTCGCCGCGTACCAGCCGGCGGATTCCGGCGGGAGCGTGCGTCTGCGGCTCGACCGCGACGGCGTCGATCTCGGCCGGGCTGGCGGCCACGACGTAGGCGACCGAGGATGAGACGCGGACGGTCGCCTCGAGACCGGCCGCCGGCCACTCGAGGACGACCGGTGGGTCGGTCAGGTCCGTCCATGCCGCATCGAGGCCGTCCGGAAGCTCGGCCAGCCGGCGCCGATCGAATGGCCCGGCGACCGGCTCTGGCTCGGGTGTCGGGGAGAGGTTGGATGGATGGACGGCCCGTGCGCCGATCGCCACGCGGACGGGACGCCGGAACCAGGGATGGATCCCGACGCCCGCCGGCATCGGGTCCTCGGCGAGGTTGGTGAGGCGGACGTCCAGCGTGACCGAGTCGGCGTGGACCGAGACCGACTGACCAACCTCGTACGGCCACGGCCAGCCGTCGCCGCCGGCCCGGATCCGGAACGACCCCTCGCCGTCGTGGGTCCACGCCGCCCGCGAGACCTGGCCGTGGATCGCGGTCCCGTCCGGGAACGTCACCGGCAGGTCCAGCTCGCGGCCGGCCACCGTCGTCCGCCCCGCGGCGACCCGGTTGCACCACGGCGCCATCGGGTAGCTGCCCCAGAAATAGGGATCGTCGAGGTGGCGGCGGAG
>VBFG01000085.1 GCA_005882635.1 Chloroflexota bacterium
CCTTAGTGCGGCGGACGATGGCGGGCGCTGCCGAGGGGTCGGCAAACCGGGTCACGACCATCCGCCGGCCGTCGACGAGGTCCACCCGCCAGCTCTCGTTCCGGAAGCCCCAGCCCAGCCGGGATGCCGTGGCGATCGAGCCCGCGGGCAGCGCCGCCGCCAGCCAGGTCGGACCCATGGTCCGCCGGTCAGCCAGTCGCGTCGTGGACGACCTGGCCGGCGACGATCGTGCGGAGGACCCGCACGTCCGCCGCGTCGCCCGCCGCGGCAAACACGGTCAGATTGGCGGCCGCGCCGACCCGCAGGGTCTCGTGACCGGAGTGGACCCCGAGGTCGAGGAGTCGCGATGGGTTCGCCGTGACCATCCCTATGGCGTCGGCCAGCGCCACCCCGGCGAAACGAACCGCATGCCCGACGCCGACCGACAGCGGCGCGACCGCCCCGGCCAGATACGGCGTCCCCTGCAGGGCGAGCCGCCCTTCCGCCGACAGCTCGACCGCGGCGCCGTCCGGGAGGTGGTAGACGCCGAGGGCCAGCCCCGCCACGTACAGCGCGTCGCTCACGAGCACGCTCCGTTCGACGCCCTTCGCCCGGATGACCGTCTTCATGACCGCCGGCGGCAGGTGCTGGCCATCGAAGATGAAGCCGGCGCTCAGCCGATCCTCGGCCAGCTGGTCCCAGACGTAGTTCGGATGACGCCGGATCAGCGCGTGCGCGCCATTTCCGAGGTGCGTCGACCAGCGCGCGCCGGCGTCGACGGCGACCCGGATCTGGTCCGACGTCGCCGCCGTGTGGCCGATCGACGCGACGACCCCGTCGGCGGTGATCGCCTCGATGTAGGCCGGCGCGCCCTCCCACTCCGGCGACAGGGTGATGATCCGGATCAGGCCGCCGGCCGCCTCCTGCCAGCGGCGGTACTCGGCGACGTCGGGCGGCCGGACATGACGGAGCGGATGCGCCCCGCGCGGCCCGTCCTCGGTGGCGATGTGCGGGCCCTCGACGTGGATCCCGACGACCGTCGCCGCGACCAGCGCGTCCGCCTCGCACGCCGCGGCGACCGCCGACAGCGCGCGGAGCATGTGCTCCTGGGATTCGGTGCAGATCGTGACGCACGCGCCGGTGATGCCCGTCCGCCACAGGGACTCGACCATCGCCCTGGTGGTCGCCGCCGTGGCGTCAGCGGCGTTCGGGTCGTGGCCGTCGTAGCCGTTGACCTGGAGGTCCAGCCAGCCGGGCGAGACCCAGTCGGGCGCCTCCAGCCCAGCGGGCCGCTCGATCGCCGCGATCGAGCCGTCCTGGACCGAGAGCCGGATCGGCCGGCCGTCCTCGATGGATCGGCCCTTGACGACGAGCTCGCTCCCGCCGTCGCGCCGCGCGGCGTCGCTCAACCGCGGAGCCCGGTGAGGGTGATGCCCTCGACGATCCGCCGTCGCAGGAACAGGAACGCGATCAGCGTCGGCAGCATCGCGACGACCGCGCCGGCGCTCGTGAGGCCGAAGTCGACCCGCGTGTTGGCGAACTGCGACAGGCCCAGCTCCATCGGGAAGAGGGCCGGCTTGTTCAGGATCAGCAGCGGCCAGATGAACGCCGTCCAGGCCTGGATGAAGGCGAGGATCGCCAGCGCGGCGATCGCCGGGGCGAGGAGCCGCGGCACGAAGCGCAGCATGATCCCCGTCTCGGACATGCCGTCGATGCGGGCCGCGTCGAGCAGCTCGTCCGGGACGCTCGTCATCGTGTTCTGGCGCATGAAGAAGATCCCGTAGCTCAGGACCAGGAACGGCAGGAACAGGCCGATCTGGGTGTTGACGAGCTTCAGGGCGTTGACCTGCAGGAACAGCGGGACCATGTAGATCTCGAACGGGACGATCGCGGTCGCCAGCACGAGCATGAAGAGGACGTTGTTCCCGGGGAAGCGGAACTTGGCGAAGATGTAGCCGGCGACGGTCGAGGTCAGGAGGATGAAGACCGTCGAGACCAGCGCGAAGACGAAGCTGTTCCAGAGGTACAGCAACAAGGGGGCGGACGCGAAGGCCTTGGCGTAGTTGTCGAGCGTCCAGTGCTCCGGGAGGAGCCGTGGCGGGACGAGCAGCAGCTCCGGCGCCGGCCGAAGGGACGTGCTCACGAGCCAGACGAGCGGGAAGATCATCGCCAGCCCGCCGATGATCAGCAGGGCGATCACGATCCAGCGGACGACGTTCGGGACGAGCCGCTCACGCCTCATGTCCGGGCTCCCCGCAGGAACCGGAACTGGATGACCGTGAGGACGAGCACGATCAGGAAGAGGTAGACCGCCTCGGCCGCGGCGTAGCCCATCTTGAAGAAGCGGAACCCGTTCTCGAAGATGTCGTAGACGATCACCCGGACCAGCTTTCCGGGCGCGCCCTGGACGTCCGAGGCGAGGACGTAGACCTGGGTGAAGACGTTGTACGACGAGATCGTCGTGATGACGATCACGAACAGCGTCACGGGCGCCAGGAGCGGCAACGTGATGTGGCGGAACTGCTGCCAGGCGCTCGCGCCGTCGACGGCCGCGGCTTCCTGGTAGATGCGCGGGATCGCCCGCATCCCGACCAGCAGGATGATCAGGTTGTAGCCGAGCTGCTTCCAGACCGACAGGATCACGACGGCCACCAGGGCCATCGTCTGGTCGCTCAGCCACGGCTGCGGACCGATCCCGACACCGCCCAACATCGCGTTCAGCACGCCGTGCTGGTAGTTGAAGATCTCCCGCCAGCCGAGCGTCACCGGGACCATCGAGACGAGAACCGGCGCGAAGTACAGGATCTCGATCCCCGCTCCGATCCGGCCGCCGACGAATCGGGCGAGGAGCGTTGCGAGGAGAAGCGCCAGGAAGACCGACAGGATCGTCGTCGCCACGGCGAAGATCGTCGTGTTGAAGAACGCCAGCCGGAAATTCTCGTCCTTGAGCAGGTTGAGGTAGTTGTCGAAGCCGAGGAACTGCTCCGCCGGCTTGATGAGCTCCCACCTGAAGAAGCTCATGACGATCGCCGTGGCCGTCGGCAGGATCCGCAGATAGAAGAACAGCGCCATGATCGGCGCCAGGACGATGAACACGAAGCGGTAGCGCAGCCACGTTCGGTGCGGCACCGCGCGGACGGCCTGGAGGGGAAAGATCACTCGGCGATCCCCAGTGCGGTCGTGCGTCTGCGAGTCGAGGGCGCCGCGGGCAGGCCCGCGGCGCCCTCGATCATCGGCTCAGCTTCCGTGACCGTTCGTGGCCAGGATCGAATTGGTCTCGTCGGCCCACGTGTTGAGCAGCGCCTGGATCTTGTCGGGATGACCCGACAGATTGGCGAAGTCGGCGTAGGCGTCGACGAGGTGGGTGGCGAGCTTCGTCTCGAGCTCGTCGAACTCGGCGATCGGCGGGGTGAGGGAGACCTTCATCCCGGCCGGCTTCTTGAGGAAGCCCTCGTAGCCCGGATTGGCCGTGAGGAACGCGGTCAGATCGAGGTCCTTACGGGCGGGCAGCCAACCGGCGATCGGCGGGATCGACAGCTGCTGGTCCTGGTCGGTCAGGAACTTGATGAAGTCCCACGAACACGCCGCGTTCGGCGCCGACGCGGGGACGTACATCGTCTCGTTGCCCCCGAGGTCGCCGGTCGGCAGCGAGATCGAGCCGTAATGACCGACGAGATCCGGCGCGTTCGTCGCGATGTCGGCGACGACCCACGGCTCGCGCGCGAACATCGCGGTGGCCTTGGTCTCGAACGCCTTCGCGTCGTGGTCGATGTTCAGGGAGTCCTTCTTGTTCTGGAGCGAGTCGACGTAGTGCGAGAACAGCGCCAGTCCGTCGGGACCGTTGTAGTCGGCCGTGTAGTGGCCCGCCGACGTCTGCTTGACGAGCTCATGACCCGACTGGAGCAGGAGGATCCAGAACTTCTCGGCCACGCCGCTGCCCTGGCCGGAGAGCCGGAGGCTCAGGCCGGACCGGGTGACGTTGCCACTCGCGTCGACCTTCGCGAGCTTGCCCGCGTAGTCCCAGATCTGGTCCATCGTCGCGGGCGGGGCCGACAGGCCGGCATCCGCCAGCATGTCCTTGTTGTAGTAGAGCGCCGTGCCCGACGAGAAGATCGGGACCCCGACGACCTTGTCCTTGTAGCTCGAGTCCTGGATCACGGTGTCGGCGTAGGCACCGCCCTTGACGAAGGCCTCGAGGTCGGCCGGGACCGGCTGGAGCAGGCCCTGGTCGAGGAACCGCGCCAGGAAGTTCGCGGTCCGGATGACGACGTCGCCGGCCGTGTTCGACGGGAGGGCCGTCGTCAGCTTCTGCTCGAAGCCGCGCAGGTCCGTGCTGTAGACCGTGAACGACACGTTCGGATGGAGCTTGGTGTAGGCCTCTCCGGCCTTCTTGTACACCGCGTCCATCTCGGGGTAGCCGCCCCAGATGTTGAGCGTGATCTGCGCGTCGCCGCACGCGTTGGCCACCGCCGACGGCGCGATCGATCCGCCCGCGGCGCTCGCGCTCGGGGCGGCGGCGGAGCTCGGCGACGACGTGGCGCCGGGACTGCAGGCTCCGATCACGAGGCCCACTGCGGCGATCAGCCCCAGCGGTCTCTTCCAGCCAGATGCTCTCATCGTTCTCCTCCTCCGTCGGCTCGGACCTCGAGCGCGACAACGAATCCCATGGGCAACGGCCGCGCGCCGTGCCCCTCGACGGTCAGCTCCATCTCACGTGTCGGCTCCTCCTCCGGATCGATTCGAGGACGCCCCGCGACGGGGGTGCGGCCTGGTCCCCGACGGCCAGCGGCCGAGTCCGAAGGAGTCGGGGTCCGATCGTTTGGCCCGGTTCGGCTCGAGCGGCGCCATCCGCGTCATCAGCAGCTCGCCGGCCTCGATCACGTGCGCCCGGACCGCAGCCTCGAGCAGCTCCGGGTCGCGGAGCTTGACGGCCTCGGCGATGGGCTCGTGCTGGGCGATGAGCGTCGGCGCGTCGGCCGACGAGATCTGGTTCGTCAGGACGATCCGGCGCGACAGGACCTGGAGCTCGTCGAGCCGGGTCAGGAGCATGTCGTGGCCGCAACGTCGGAAGACCGCCCGATGGAACCCGACGTCGGCATCGGCGACGGTCGTCGGATCGGCGGTCCTGACGGCCTTGCGCAGGACGTCGAACGCCGCGGCGACCTCGGCCTGCATCGCCGGGTCGCTGCCGCTGGCCTCGAGGGCGAGCCGCGACGCATAGGGCTCCAGGAGGGCGCGGAGGCTGGAGATCTCCCAGGTCGCCCGGACCGACAGCTGCGAGACGAACACGCCGCGCCGCGGAATGATCTGGATCAGGCCGCCGTCGGCGACCGTGCGGAGCGCCTCGCGGACCGTGCCGCGGGAGGTGTTCAGCTCCATGGCCAGCGCGACCTCCGGGAGGCGAGCACCCGGCTGGAACTCGCCGCGGACGATCGCATCCTTGATGTAGGAAGCGACGGCAGTCGTCAGGGTCTCGGGTCGGCGCAGCGCCATGGGCGGGACGGACCTCGGAGGCGGGCGATCATCCGACAGCGGGCGATTGTCCGACAATAGATCATCAGACAGCGGGGCCGCAAGATCGTTCACAGGTTCGGCACCCGCGTCCCGTAGCGCTCGTGGATCGCGACGTTCGCCTCGTCGCCGCCGGGGCTGTTCGAGCTCCGCCAGACCGGCGCCTCGATGCCGCGCCGGGCGAGCTCCGCGATCGCCTCGAGCATGATCGCGTTCACCGCGTAGGCGTTGAGCATCGTCGAGACCGGGCCGACCTTCTCGCTGACCCCGTCGATGCCCAGCACCGCGTCGCCGAGCGGCATCTTGGTGTCGACCACGATGTCGACCAGGTCGCACAGGTCCTGCCCGCTCGGGTGGCGGCTCGGATGCCCCTGCGGCAGGCCGCGCTGGTTGGCGATCGACGTGACGCCGATGCTCCTCATCCCACGCTCCTTGGCGTAGAGCGCGCTGTCGATCGTCGCGGAGTTGATGCCGTAGGCGTTGACGATGATCAGGAGATCGCCGGGCTCGAAGTCGACCCCGGCGAGCAGCGCCCGGGCGTAGCCCGGCGTCCGCTCGATCCGCATCGACCGTCCCGACCCGTGTCCGAGATAGAAGCCGTCGTCGATGAACGCCCAGATGCAGGCGAGCCCGCCGGCCCGCGAGAAGACCTCCTCCGCGCCGATCTGCGAGTGGCCGCCTGGGCCGATCACGTAGATCAGCCGATCCTCGGCGATCCGATCGGCTACCGCAACGCCGGCCCGCTGGATCGCCGGACCTTCCTCGTCGGCGACGCGTCGCAATAGGCCGACGGCCGCCTCGAGATAGGTCCGGTGGATCGGATCGGGCATCGGGGCGCCTCCGTCTTTCAGACCGCCGGCGCCCGCGCACCGAGGTCGATCATCGCGTCGGCCAGCCGCTCGCCCTCGCCGGCCACGTGGAGGCTGGCGTTCGGCTCGTAGCCACCGATCTCGTACGCGTCGGCCGTCGGCAGGTAGCCGACGCTGCCGTCGCACAGGGCGGCGACGCAGGTCTGGTCGTCGCCGAGCGCCGCCCGGATCCGCTGCCCGTGAGCCACGAACAGCTCGCCCCCCACGCCCAGGTGGAGGAGGGGACCGAACGCGAGGGCGCTGATCCGGACGGCGACCGGCCGATCGCGATCAGGGTCTTCCGCCTGGGCCGCGATCAGATCGGCGTAGGCGGCGGCGGTGATCGCGTGATACGTGGCATCGGCCGACAGGTCGGCGGTGCGGACGACGTCGGCGGCGGATGCGGCGGCGGTGGCGGCCTCGCGAGCGACGTCCGCCTTGGCCAGCGGCTTCCGGCGCAGCTCGACGATGCGGGAGTCGCCCCAGACCCGCTCCGACGGAGTCGGTTCCAGCGTCTCGCGGACCGTCGCGGCAACGGCCGCAATCGCGCGGCCGTAGCGATCGGCCGACTCGAACGTCCGCCACGGGACGACCACGCCGACCATGCTGCCCTCGGGCGAGTACCCACCGGGGTTGACGTCGCCCTGCGGGCCCGTCGAGAAGATCGCGACCCCACCGACGGCCGCCTCGAGCTGGGCGCAGACGACGCCGGGGAAGTCGGCCGAATAGAGGTTGTTGTTCGGCCCGAGCGTCGTCGGATGGCAGCCGTAGTTGACGAGGGTGGCGATCGGCTTGTCGTCGACGTCGTCGAACCGTGTGACCGTGACCCGCTGATCGACCGGACCGCCGTTCGGCCGGCGATTGGCGGCGATCCCATCGACGGTTCCGACACCGACCGCCGCCGGCGCGTCGCGGCGCCCGGCCCAGGCCTCGGCGATAGCGTCGGCGATCGCGGCGCCGGTCGCCCGCTCCGCGTCCGACGGCGTGTGGAAGGCGGGTCCGCTGTGGGTGTGCGTTCCCGCGAGCTGGAGGCGCTCCCGCGGGATCCCCGTCGACCTGAGGACCTGGTCCGCGATCTGCTCCTGGAGCCGCGGCTCGATCCCGACCAGGTCCGCCACCACGAGCGCCACGCCCGTTCCGTCAGGCCCCTCGGCCACGAGCGCCCGCGCCCGGAGCGGATCGTGGACGCCCGTCGCGCCGCCGACGCGCGCGCCGTAGCCGTCCATCTCGAGGCCCAGGGGCGGTGTGATCTCGACGACCGCAGCACCGACCTTCATCGGGCCACAGCCTTCAGCTCCACCGAGCTCCCCGTCCGGCTCGCCTCGTACGCGGCCGTCACGATCTCGACGGCGTTCCGACCGTCCGCGCCGGTGATGGCGGGCGGCCGGCCGGTCCGGACCGCATCGCGGAAGTCCGTGTACTGGCGGACGTGGCCGGTCGCCGTCGTCCCCCACGTCGCGGCGGCCGGCGTCGCGCCGTTCGACGACGCTCCGTCGCCGCCCGCGGCGACCGGCCGATCCACGCCCGGGACGTCCCATTCGGTGGCGTCCTCGCCCACGACGCTGACGCGGCCCTTGTCGCCGACGACCCGGAGGTCGGCGGGCGACTCGGCGACGGCGGACGTCGTCGCGACGATCGACCCGAGCGCGCCGGACTCGAACGCCAGGCTGACCGTCGCCGTGTCCTCGGCCTCCATCGCGTGGGTCCGCGTCGTCACGTGCGCGGCGACGGACCGGACCGGACCGCCGAGCCAGCGGACGAGGTCGACGAGATGGATCGCCTGGTTCATCAGCACGCCGCCGTCCAGGGCGGTCGTTCCCCGCCACGCCGCGCCGTCGTAGTAGGACTGTGGCCGCATGTAGAGACCCTCGGCGACGACCAGACCGATCGTGCCGAGCGCGCCGTCCGAGACGGCCCGGTGGAGCGTCCGCATGACCGGCTCGAACCGCCGCTGCGACACCGTCGCCAGCGTCAGCCCGCCCCGGCTCGCCGCCTGGATCACCGCCTCCGCATCCGCCACGGACAGCGCGAGCGGCTTCTCGACGAGGGCGTGCTTGCCACGCTCGAGGGCGGCGATCGCCTGCGACGCATGGAGGCCGGACGGCGTGAGGATCGCCACGGCGTCGATGTCCCTCCGGTCGAGGAGCTCGTCGAGCGACGTCGTCCACGGCACGCCGCTCCGCTCGCCCACAGTCCGCGCCCGCTCCGCCGACGCGCTCATGACCGCGCCGAGCCGCAGCCCGTCGACCGCGGCGATCGCCTCGACGTGTTGGGTCGAGATCGCGCCGCAGCCGATGAGGCCGAACGTGAGCGGGCGGTCGGTCAGGGTCATGAAATCACCGGCGGGCTCGAGCCACCTTGTCGACCGCCGTCGCGACGTCGGCGAGATCGGCCGACGTACCCATCAGGATCGGCAGGCTGAAGACCATGACCTCGTCGGCGGCCGCCCGTTCCGCGTTCGGGCAGGGATCGGGCTCACGGCCGCCGATGCGATGGATCTCGTCGATCACGGCCCCGTTCCGGTTGAGCGGCACGTAGCCGCCGAAGACCGGGATGCCCTCGGCGGCGAGGGCCGGGGCAAACTCCGACTTCGGCAACCCGCCCTCGGCCTCGCCGAGCCAGCGCCAGTGGTAGGTGTACCAGGAGTGGGCGGTCACGCCGTCTGGCACCTTCACCGGTGCCACGCCCGGGATCTGCCGCATCAGCGAGTCGAGCTCGGCCGCCGCCTTCGTCCGCTGCGCTTGCTGCTCGGGCATCCGTCGCAGCTGGCCGATGAGGACGGCCGCCTGGAACTCGGTCATCCGGAGGTTCCAGCCGAGGCGGACGTGCTCGTACCATTCGCCGCCCCGCCGCCGCCCGACGTTCCGATACGACCACAGCAGCTCGTCGAGCTCCGGATCGTCGGTCAGCATCATCCCGCCCTCACCGGCGTTGACGGGCTTCGACGACTGGAAGCTGAACACGCCGACGTCGCCGATCGCGCCGACCGGTCGGCCGCGCCACGACGCGCCGTGGGCCTGGGCGGCGTCCTCGACGACGCGCAGCCGGTGACGACCGGCCGCCGCCATGACCCCGTCCATGTCCGCCGGCGACCCACCGTGATGAACCGGGACGATCGCCTTCGTCCGCGGCGTGACGAGCTCGTCGATCCGGGCCGGATCGATCAGGAGCGTCTCCGGATCGACGTCGACGAAGACCGGGATCGCGCCCAACATCAGCGCGGCGCTCGCCGTCGCGATGAACGTGTACGGCGGCACGAGGACCTCGTCGCCCGGGCCGACGCCGACGGCCTTCATCGCGACCGACAGGCCCATCGTCGCGTTGACCGTCGCGACGCCGTGTTTCGCGTGGTGGACGGCCGCGAACTCGCGCTCGAACTGCTTGACGAACGTCCCGTCGATCGAGCCCCAGACGCCGGATCGCAGCGCCTCGAGCAGAAGGTCCTCCTCCGGCTTGCCGAACACCGGCCAGCGGCCGATCGGCGCCGTCCGGACGGGCGTGCCGCCGTCGATGGCGAGCGTCGACGTGGCAGGGGTCGAGCGGGTACCGGTCATCGGGTCACTCCTGAGATGGCGTCCGCGTCGACGAACAGGCGGGCATCGGGATGGCGGCGAAGGGCGGAGGCCGGACACGCGGTCTCGATCGGGCCGAGCAGCGTCGCGGCGACCGCGGCGGCCTTCTGCGGCCCGGGCACGACCACGGAGATGGCTCGACTGGCGAGGATCGCCGACATCGTCACCGTCAGCGCAAGCCGGGGCACGGCATCCAGCGACGGGAAGGCGCCGTCGCGGACCTGCTGGGCGCGCGACGTCGCGTCGATCTCGACGGGCTTCACGACGCGCGGGTCGTCGAAGTCGGCGACGTGCGGGTCGTTGAACGCGAGGTGGCCGTTCTCACCGATCCCGATGAGGGCGAGGTCCAGGCCGCCGTCCGCGAGGAGGGCGCCGTAGCGATTGCCCTCGGCGTCGGGGCCGGCTGGACCGTCGGCCGCGGCGCCGCCGTCGATCTTGTCGACCCGGCCGGGATGGACCCGCGACCAGATCCGCCGCTCCAGCCACTCTCCGAACGACCGCTCGTCGCCGAGCGACAGGCCGACGTATTCGTCGAGGTGGAAGGCCGTGACCCGCGACCAGTCGATGCCGCCCGCCGCGGCCAGGCCGTCCAGCATCTCGCCCTGCGACGCGGCCGCGGCGAAGATCACCCGGACGCGGTCGCGCTCGGCCAGGAGGTCGCGGAGCCGTCGAGCGGCGTATTCGGCGGCCGCCTTGCCCATCGCCGCCCGGTCCGGATGGACCTCCGTGACGAGGCGATCGTGGCGCAGCTCCGTCACCGGTCGGGCGTGGTCCAGCACCGTCACGTCCGCTCCGGGATGAAGACGACGAAGAAGACGTAGTCGAGCGGGCCGTCGCCGGTGTTCGTGATCAGGTGCTCGGTGCCGAGCGGGATCAGGACAGCTCGACGAACCCCGCGCCGGCGGCGACGTAATAGACCTGGTCCTCGTCCTCGTGGGTGTGGGCCGGGACGGTCTCGCCAGGATGGATCCGGACGTGGGTGACGTTCAGGCGCGTCGTCTCGAAGATCGGCCGGTAGTCCGCATATGGCTCGGCCTGGACCTCCAGGTCGTCGAAGTGACGGATCACACCACGCCTCCAGATGATCGCCCGGAGCCGGCGGCTGCCGACTGACCCACCAGGACGTCGCTCTCGATCGGGCCCTGCCGGACCGCGTCGAAGTCCCAGCCGTGCTCGGCGCACATCGCCCGGACGTGGCTGTCCCACGTCGGCTCGGCGGCCGGCGGGCCGGCGGTGAAGCAGTCGATGCTCAGGTACACGAAGCGCGATGGTCCGGTGCAGCGGACGGCGTGCGGCGTGCCGGGCGGCGTCCGGACGAAGTCGCCGGCCCGCAGGTCGACCGTCTCGTCCCCCTCCCGGCCGACGCTCATCGTGGCCTCCCCCTCGAGGACGAAGAACACCTGCTCGGCGTCGTCGTGGACGTGGACCGGCGGCGCCTCGCCCGGCTCGAGGATCACGAAGAACGCCTCGGATGCCGCGCCGTCGGCGCGATCCATGATCAGGTCGTTCGTGTGGGTGGGGAAGCGGTAGCGGACCGGGTGGCGCGTGTCGAACACGAACTGCGTCAAGCAGGGCCCTCCTCCGTCGATTGTCCAACAATAGACCATTGGACAACGTGCGGGCAAGCGCCATACTAGGCGAGCGACGGCGGCCGACCCGTCCGCGACACGCCTCCGCCCGCCGCCCAACCGGAGGGACCTCTCGACCCATGGCGACCACCGATCGGTTCGACCTGACGGGCTGCGTCGCGGTCGTGATCGGTGGCACCGGCGTCCTGGGCGGCGCGATCGCCCACGGTCTCGCCGAAGCTGGAGCGTCGGTGGCGGTCGTCGGCCGGTCGAAGGAGCGCGGACGGGAGCGCGTCAAAGCCCTGGAGAAGATCGGCGCGAAGGCAATCTCGGTCTCCGCCGATGCCACGGTTCCCGAAGCCCTCACGGCCGCCGAGGCCGAGATCGAACACCAGTTGGGCGCCATCGACATCCTCGTCAACGCCCCCGGCGTCAACAGCTCGACGCCGTTCCTCGAGATCGACCTCGAGGAGTGGCACCGTCTCCTGGACGTCAACCTCACGTCGGTGTTCGTGGCCTGCCAGGTCTTCTCGCGGGCGATGATCGCCGCCGGCCGCGGGGGGTCGATCATCAACATCTCGTCGGCCTCGTCCGGGCCGCCGCTCAGCCGCGTCCTGACCTATTCGGTCGCGAAGGCCGGCCTCAACAACCTGACCCTGTACCTCGCCGCCGAGCTCGCGCCGCACGACATCCGCGTCAACGCGGTCGCGCCCGGCTTCTTCCCGGCCGAGCAGAACCGCCGACTGCTGTCGGCCGACCGGCGCAAGGCGATCGTCGACCACACGCCCGCCGGCCGACTGGGCGAGCCCGACGAGCTCATCGGGGCGATCGTCTGGCTCGCGTCGCAGCGGGCGTCGAGCTTCGTGACCGGCGCGATCATCCGGGTCGACGGCGGGTTCACGGCCAAGACGATCTGATGACGGCGCCCGTCGATCCCGCCCGGCTCGACGACGTCCCCGTCACCCTAAGCCCGGCCGCCGCTCCCGCCAACCCGCTGGACCTGTTCCGGCACGACCGGCTGCCGCGCTGGGCGCTGATTCGAAACCGCTTCGACGCCGGCGCGATCGACGACGTCGAGGCGGCGGTCCGCGCGGCCTTCGATGCAAACGCCGACGCAGCCGCCGCCATCCGGCCCGGCCAGCGCGTCTGCATCGCCGTCGGCAGCCGCGGGATCGATCGGATCGCCGACGTCACCCGGGCGGTCGTCGGCATCGTCCGCGAGCGCGGTGCGGACCCCTTCGTCGTTCCGGCGATGGGCAGCCATGGCGGGGCGACCCCGGAGGGCCAGCTGGAGGTCCTCGCCTCGCTCGGGATCACCGAGGACTCGATCGGCGCGCCGATCCGGTCGAGCATGGAGACCGTCCAGATCGGCACGGTCCAGGGCCGGATCCCGGTCTTCATCGACCGCCACGCCCACGACGAGGCCGACCTGATCATCCCGATCAACCGGGTCAAGCCCCACACGGACTTCACGGGACCGGTCGAGAGCGGCCTGCTGAAGATGATCGCGATCGGCCTCGGCAAGCAACGCGGCGCCGACACATTCCATTCCGAGGGCTTCGCGACGTTCGCCGAGCTGATCCCGTCTGTCGCCGAGTACATCGTCGGCCGGCTGCCGATCCAGTTCGGCATCGCCCTCGTCGAGAACGGCTATGCCCGCCTGCGCCAGGTCGAGCTCGTCTCCGCCGATCGGATGTACGCGCGCGAGCGCGAGCTCCGCGACGAGGCCGACGCGCATCTCGCCCGCCTGCCGATCGCCGAGCTGGACGTCCTCGTCATCGACCGGATCGGCAAGGACATCAGTGGCCTCGGGATGGACTCGAACGTCGTCGGCCGCTACTACACGGGCCCGACCGGCCGGCCGCCGCTCGTCCAGCGGATCGTCGTCGGCGACCTCACCGACGAGACCGAGGGCAACGCCGTCGGGATCGGGATGGCCGACGTCGTCGTCCGCCGGGCCGTCGACCGGATGGACGCGATGAAGACGTTCATCAACTGCATCACCGCGAAGACGCCGGAGGGAGCGCGGATCGCCCTGACGGTCGACACGGACCGGGAGGCGGTGGACGTGGCGATCGCCTGCTGCCTGCGGGTCGATCCGGCCGCCGCGCGCATCGCCCGGATCCTCGACACGAAGCACCTCGAGTGGTTCTACGCGAGCGAGCCGCTCCTCGACGAGCTGAGCCGGACGGGGTCGTGCGAGGTCGATGGCGACGTCCGGCCGATCGCGTTCGGCCCCGACGGCAGCTTCCTCGACGAACTCCCCGCCTGAGTGGCGTCTCCCCGGGCCGAAGCGGCGTCTCCGGCCGGCGGCACTAACGTCCGGCGCGGCGCCGCGATCTTCATCGTCTCGAGCCTCGTCTTCATCGCCACAGATTCGCTGACGAAGTCGCTTGTCACGAACGTCCCGGTGATCGACGTCGTCTTCGGCCGCCACGTCAGCTACGTGCTCGCGGTGGTCCTTGTGGCGGGGCGAGCGAACCCTCGCCGCCTGCTTCGGACGCGCCGCCTCCGGATGCAGCTCGCTCGCGGCCTCGGGATGTTCGGGACGACGGCGACGTTCTTCTGGTCGCTGTCGCTGCTGCCGATCGCCCAGGTCGGCACGCTCGCCTCAGCGAGCCCACTGATTGTCGTCGTCCTCGCCGGGCCGCTCCTGCGGGAGCGGATCACCCGGTTCATCGCGGCCGGAACCATCGTCGGCTTCGTGGGCGTCGTGACGATGGTCGGGATCGACCCGACGCATCTCGACCCAGCGATGCTCGTTCCGCTCGCTTCGGCGTGCTGCTACGCCGGCTTCACGATGCTCACCCGCGAGCTGCGCGGCGAGCCGCCTCACGTCACCCTCTTCTACTCGGGGATCGTCGGCCTGATCGCGTCGGCCGTGCTGTTCGTGGTCGTCCCGACCGCGACGACGCCCGAGCCGGGGCAGTGGGCCGGCATCGCCCTCGTCGGGCTGGCCGCGCTGACCGGCCATCGCCTGCTCGTCGCCGCCTACCGCAGGGGTCGCGCCGGCGAGCTCGCCCCGCTCGGCTACCTCAGCATCGTCTGGTCGTTCCTGAGCGGCGCGATCCTTTTCCACGAGCCGGTCGAGCCGCGAGCCGTCCTCGGCGCCCTCGCCATCGCCGGCGGCGGCGCCATGACCTTCACGGGCGGCGCGGACGAGCGGGAGCCGGTCCCGGCGTCACCCGACTTCGGGGACACAGTGGAGCTCCAACGGGATCACTGAGCGGGTGCCCGCACACGAAATCCCGGGCGTGATAGCCGGAGACGTCGCGAGTGAGCCGCGGCGCATCTGGTCAGGCAGTCACCCAGGGACTGGTAGCGCAGATCGGTCACTCGCGCGTCGCTCGAATGGGGTCGGTGCCGGACCGTGTTAGCTCTTGACGGCTGATTCCCGAGCTTCCCGAGCACCCCTCGTGCGCCCGACGCCGTCTAAGAGTCTCGCCATGACTGGATGAGCGGATCGGCTCGATGGCGACTCGCGAAAATCCGGGCGACCACATAGCCGGGCCGGTTATTGCTGGACGTCGATCACCGCGAGTGCGACCGGCGGGAGACCGGGTTGCCGGGCGCGTACAGCTCGCCTCCATCGCCAGCCT
>VBFG01000044.1 GCA_005882635.1 Chloroflexota bacterium
CATGGCCGATCCGCGCCACCTCGAGCGTCGGCGTCATCCGGCCGCCATCGTCATCGCTCGGTCCGGCCGCAGCAGGAAAGGCGGCAGGTAGGCCGGCAGGTTCGAGAACGGCAGGACGTCCTCGTGCAGCGCGATCCCCAGGCTGTCCGCCATGAACGCCCGCCGCGCCTGGATCCGCGACCAGGCGTCCGGATACGAAGCCGCAAAGGCCTCGCGCAGTGCGGCGTCGGCGAGGGCGATCCCGTCCTCGATGTTCGTCGAGAAGTAGTCCGTCCCGGTCGCCGGGATGATGTCGACCTGGAACGCCATCC
>VBFG01000089.1 GCA_005882635.1 Chloroflexota bacterium
GAAGCTCGGGGGCCTGCGCTGATCGCGCAGGCCCCTTGCTATACTCCCGGCTCCGGCCGTGGGGCTATAGCTCAGCTGGGAGAGCGTCTGAATGGCATTCAGAAGGTCAGGGGTTCGAATCCCCTTAGCTCCACCATCATTGCCCACGACCCGCGTCGCTCTGCTCGGTCTCGCCCTTCTCAGCCTCTGAGGAATGACCGGCAGTTGACGACCCCCTGCCGGACCCGGCGGGGGGTTTCGCATATTCAGTGAGTCGACGATGACCACCCAGGACGCCAGCCCGACAACCGAACAGGCCACGGTGCCCCGCCGCGTCGAGCGGTACGACCCGACGGCGATCGAGCCGCGCTGGCAGCAGCGCTGGGAGCAGCTCGGTCATTACCGGACGGACCTGTCGGACACGTCGCGCCCGAAGTTCTACCTGTTGACGATGTACCCGTACCCGTCGGGCGACCTCCACATCGGCCACTGGTACATCAAGACCCCGACGGACGCGATCGCCCGGTTCCACCGGATGCACGGCGAGAACGTCTTCCTCCCGATCGGCTTCGACGCGTTCGGGCTACCGGCCGAGAACGCCGCGATCAAGAACAACATCAACCCGCGTGATTGGACGATGGGCAACATCCAGAACATGCGGCGGCAGCTGCGGTCGATGGGTGCGACCTTTGACTGGGAGGCGGAGGTCGTCACCGCCGACCCGTCGTACTACCGCTGGAACCAGTGGCTGTTCCTGCGCTTCCTCGAGGCCGGCCTCGCCTACCGCCAGACCTCGACGGTCGACTGGTGCCCGAACGACGGGACGCTCGCCCGCGAACAGGTCGAAGGCGCCGACCGCCACTGCTGGCGGTGCGGCGCCAAGGTCGAGAAGCGCGACCTGCCGCAGTGGTATCTGCGCGTCACGAAGTACGCCGACGAGCTGCTCGACTTCTCCGGGATCGACTTCCCGGAGCCGATCCGGGTGATGCAGACGAACTGGATCGGGCGGAGCGAGGGCGGCGAGATCGTCTTCGAGACCGCACCGGCCGGGCATCACGCCGGCGGCGCCCAGCTGCGGGTGTTCACGACCCGGCCGGACACGCTCTTCGGGGCGACGTTCATGGTCCTGGCCCCGGAGCACCCGCTCGTCACCGAGCTGACGGCGTCGGATCGACGTGCCGAGGTCGAGGCGTACGTCGCCCAGGCGGCGAACCGGACCGAGATCGACCGGCTCTCGACGGAACGGGAGAAGACCGGCGTCCCGATCGGCGCCGACGCGATCAACCCCGTCAACGGCGAGCGGATCCCGATCTTCGTCGCGGACTACGTCCTCGGCGGCTACGGGACCGGCGCGATCATGGCCGTCCCGGCCCATGACGAGCGCGACTACGAGTTCGCCCTCAAGTTCCGGCTGCCGATCCGGCGCGTCGTCGCCGCCCCGGGCGACGAGGAACGCGACATGGCCGACGGAGCCTACGTCGCCCACTCGGCCGGTGAGCGGCTGGTGAACAGCGGGCCCTATAGCGGGCTCGGCGCGGACGAAGGCGGGGCCGCGATCGTGTCGGCGCTCGAGGCCGAGGGCAAGGGCAAGGCCGCGATCACCTACCGGCTCCGCGACTGGTTGATCAGCCGGCAGCGCTACTGGGGGACGCCGATCCCGGTCGTCTACTGTCCGGACGACGGGATCGTCCCCGTCCCCGACGAAGACCTGCCCGTCCGTCTACCGGACACGGTCGACTACCACGGGAGCGGCGAGAACCCCCTGAACCGCGACCAGGCGTTCCTCAACGTGGAGTGCCCGAAGTGCGGCGGCCCGGCCCGGCGCGAGACCGACACGATGGACACGTTCATGGACTCGGCCTGGTACTGGTATCGCTACCTGTCGCCGGAGAAGGCCGGCGCGCCGTTCGATCGGGCGCTCGTCGAGCGGTGGACGCCGGTCGACCAGTACACGGGCGGCTCGGAGCACGCGGTGATGCACCTGCTCTACGCGCGCGAGTTCACGAAGATGATGCGCGACGTCGGTCTCATCGATCAGGACGAGCCGTTCCGGCGCCTGTTCAACCAGGGACAGATCCTGGGCATGGACGGCGAGCGGATGTCCAAGTCACGCGGCAACACCGTCGACCCGGACGACCTGGTGGCGAAGTTCGGCGCGGACACGGTCCGGCTGTTCCTCATGTTCATGGGCCCGTGGGACCAGGGTGGGCCATGGAGCCCGACCGGGATCGGCGGCGTCCACCGGTTCCTGAACCGCATCTGGACGATCGCCCTGGATCCGCACGGCCGAGAGCCCGGCGATCGGGAATCCGGCTCGCTGCCGGCGGGCGTGGACGAGGCGGCGGGTCGAATGGCGGTCCGCCAGGCCGCCCACCGCACGCTCCGCGATGTCACGGCCGACTACGAAGCCTTCCACTTCAACACCATGATCGCCAAGCTCATGGAGCTGGCGAACCTGCTGATGCGCTATCGCGGGACGGTCGTCGCCGGGTCGCCGGAGTGGGACGAGGCGGTCCGGCTGGCGTTGCTGATGCTGGCGCCCGCGGCCCCGCACATCACCGAGGAGCTGTGGTCCCGGCGGCAGGCCGCCGCAGGTGAGACGTGGTCGTCGATCCACCGGGAGCGCTGGCCCGAGGTCGACCCGAGCGCCGTGATGGAGGCCACCCGCGAGGTGCCGATCCAGGTGAACGGCAAGCTCCGCGACCGGATCACCGTCCCCACCGACATCTCGTCCGCGGACCTGGAGGCGGCCGCGCTGGCGAGCGAGCGCGTTCGGACGATCCTGGCCGGCCGTGTGCCCCTCCGCGTGGTCCAGGCCGGCGGGGGCCGCCTCGTCAACGTCGTCGTCGCGGACCCGGGATAGTGGCGGCGACCCAGCCCGGGACCCTCGACGCGGACGTCGATCGACTGCTGGCGGAGCACCCGCCGGAGCTCCAGGCGATCGAGCGCGCCCTCCGGGCGACGATCCGGCGCGAGTTCCCGGAGGCGGTCGAGCAGGTCGACTTCGGCAACAAGCTGATCGCGTTCGGCCGATCGATGAAGATGCGCGGGCTGCTGTTCGCGATCATCGCCCACAAGACCTGGGTCAACCTTCAGCTGGCCGACGGCGCCGAGCTACCCGACCCGGACGGGATCATCGAGGGCACGGGCAAGCGGATCCGCCACGTCAAGGTCCGTTCGGTCGCGGACGCGTCGTCGGTGCCCTTCGTCCGTGCGATCCGGGCGCAGCTGGCCGCCCATTCGGAGAGCTGACCCTGGCGCCATTGCACGGGCTCGCGGCCGTGTCGTGGGGCGAGGGTCGGATCGACCGGTTCTGGATCGGCCCCGACGGCGATCTCCTGCACGCCGCCTACAAACGCGGCGAATGGCTGCCGACCGAATCACTCGGTGGACGGCCGACGGGCCCGCCCGGCGTGACGGCCTGGGGCGTCGACCAGCTCGAGGTCTTCGTCGTGTTCCCCGACGGCCAACTGTGGGACCGCTACTGGGACGGCGCCAGCTGGCATGACTGGGAGTCGCTCGGCGGCGAGCTGGATCCCGAGGCCGGCGCGGCCGCGTCCTCCTGGTCCTCCCGGCGGCTCGACGTCTGGGCGACCGGCCGCGACGGGCGGACCTGGCACCGATTCTGGGACGGGTCGCGCTGGGTCGACTGGGAGCAGCTCGAAGGCTGAGTCCGTCACGCCAGCCCGACGGCGGGTCGTCAGTCGGGCTGGACGGGTTCCGCGGCCTTGAGACGCTCCCGATGGCGGCGGGCCTTGGCGCGGTTGCCGCACGTCGCCATGTTGCACCAGCGGCGCTGCCCGGTCCGCGACTCGTCGTAGAACAGCCACTGGCACGTGTCGTTGGCACAGATCCGGATCCGGTCGTCGTGGCCGGTCCCGAGCGCCCGGACGACCGGCTCGGCAATCCGCGCGAGCGCATCGTCCACAGCGTCCCCGACATGGCTGTGCCCGAGCCGGACGCCGTCGTCCGCCGGGACGAGCTCGAGCCGTTCGCGCGCCCCGAGCGCCCGGTTCACCTCGTCGATGGCGGCCTTCGGTGGAGGCTCTTCATGGGCGACGGCGTGGGCGATCTCCCACAGGGCCGACCGCGTCGTCGTGATCCGGTCGAGAGCGCCACGTCCATCGTGGGCGCCGACGATCCATCGGCGATGGCCGACGACGCCGTGGTCGACGAGCCAGCTCGCGGCGACGTCGAGCGAGGTCAGTCGGTCGACGTATGCATCGTCCTCGAGCTCGTAGGTGTTCAAGAAGTCGAACGCGGTTTCGAGGGGGACCGCGTCGTGGACGTGGTCGGTCTTGGGCGGCCCGTGGGCCTGTGTGTCCTGCATCACATAACCACTCTAACGCCCTTGACAGGTTACGCGCAAGAGGGTAATGTACGGGTAACCAGTAAAGCAATCGAAGCCGGTTATCTCGTCCCAACAGGAGGTCACGATGGAAGTCCTCGTACTCGTCGCCCTGGTCCTCGCCGGCCTCTTCGGGTTCGATGTCGCTGCCCTTCGCAGGGGAGCCGACAGCCGCGAGCTCGGCCGCGATCGCGGCCGCGGCTGGTCCATCCGCTGAGAAGGAGCCCTCCGAATGCATAGCACGTACCTGTTCCTGGCGCTCGATCTCGCGCGCGAGCGCGCCGCCGAGTTCGAGCGTGAGCGGTTCGCATCATCCGCACACTCCGCGCCGTCGTGGGTGACGCGGATCCGCCGCGCGATCGCCCGGGCCGCAGTGGCCGTTGCCCGCGCGGCTGACCACGCCACACTGGAGCGGAACGCCTCCGCTTCATGACGGCCAGCCACCGCAGCGGCATCCGACCCTTCGCGTCGCAGCTAATCGCCAGATAAGACCGCCCTGATACGGTCCCAGGAGACGCCCCGCCGACGTCGGAAGTGCCCCCAACGTCGCGGGGCGTCGTCGTGTCCGGGACCAGCTCATCGGGCGCTCTGACGACCCGCTGCTCCGCCCGCCGCCGGAGGGACCGATGGACCGATCGGCGGCGCCCTGGCGCGTTCTCGATGCGGAGAGCGCGACCGAGCGTGGAGGCGAGGCGGCAGCTGGCCCGCAGCCACCGGCGCGCGGCCGCGCGCCGCTGCTCGCCGGGTTGGCGTTCGCGGTGGCTGCGCTCCTCGCTGCGGTGGCCTTCGCCGTCGCGGCCGCGGGCGCGGGCGGGACCGTCGAGGTGGATGGCGATCAACCGTTCGGTTCCGGCTCCGGCCCAGCCCGTGTCGACGGGTCCGCCGCGCCGTCAGCCGGGATCCTCGTCGACGTCCAGGGCGCGGTCGCCCATCCGGGCGTCGTTCGCCTCGTGGCCGGATCGCGCGTCGGCGACGCGATCGCGGCGGCGGGCGGGTACGGCCCGCGCGTCGACGCGGACCGCGTCGGCCAGGTCCTGAACCTCGCGGCATCCCTCCACGACGGCGATCAGGTCGTCGTGCCGTCGCGCGATGATCCGGCGGGGCGCGGCGGGAGCGGAGGCTCGTCGTCGACCGGGAACGGGCCGTCGTCGGGGACCTCGGGGACCTCCCCGCGCCCGGTGGATCTCAATCGGGCGACGATCGCGGAGCTCGATGCGCTCCCGGGGATCGGGCCCGTGACGGCGGCGAAGATCATCGCCGCACGCGACGAGAAGCCGTTCGCGTCCATCGACGATCTTCGGACGCGCAAGCTCGTGGGGCCGGCGACGTTCGAAAAGATCAAGGCCCTCGTCACGGTCGGCTGAGGACCAGAGGGACGATGACGTCGAGCGTCTGGCTGGCGGTCGGTGCGGTCGCCGCCAGCCTGCTCGGGCGTGGTGTCGGGCCGGCGACCCTGATCCTGCTCGCGACGGCGGTCGGGGTTGCAGCCGCCGGGCTGCGGCTGTCGAGACGCGATCGGACTGGTCGGCGCTGGCTGGCCGCATTCGGGCCGGGCGCAATCGGGGCCATCGCGATCGCCCTCCGCCTCGCCGCGGCCGGCGACGCGGGGTCGCCACCGGCCGCTTCGCCGCCGGCGGGGTCGGGACAGTGGACGGGTGACGTCGTCTCGGTGTCGTCGCCGCGCGACGGCCAACAGGTCGCCACGATCCGGCTCACGATCGAGGACGGAGGCGGCGCCGCAGGGACGCCGACGGAGATCGAAGTGGCTGCCACGCTGCCGCGGTTCCCGGCCGTCGAGCCGGGCGACGCGGTTCGGGTCAATGGGCAGATCCAGGCGGTGCCCGACGGCCCCTATGGGGACTACCTCGCCCGGATCGGCGTGGGCGGCACCATCTATTCGCGAACGCTCGAGGTGATCGGACGCCGCGACGACCCCGCGACGAGTCTCGAGCGGTTGCGGCGAGCCGCCGGAGCGGCACTCGCGGCCGCGATCCCGGAACCGGAGGCCGGCCTCGCCGCGGGCATCGTTATCGGCCTCCGCGAGCGGGTCGATCGGGATCTCGCCGCCGATTTCACGACCGTCGGCGCGAGTCACGTCGTGGCGATCTCGGGCTGGAACATCGCGATCGTGGCCGCGACCGTCGCGTCACTTGCCGGACGGCTCGCTCGGCGGCGTCGGGCCATCGTCCTCGTCGCTGCGATCGTCGCCTATGTCCTGTTCGCCGGCGCATCCCCGTCGGTCGTTCGGGCCGCGGTCATGGCCGGCGTGGTCCTCGTGGCCCGCGAGACGGGTCGTGCCGGGCGTGCGTCGGCCGCGCTCGGCTGGGCGGCGGCGGTGCTCCTGCTCGTCGATCCGGACCTCATCTCCGACCCCGGCTTCCAGCTGTCGACGCTGGCGACCGGCGGGATCCTGGCGTGGGCGAACCCGTGGACGGAGCGTCTCGGACGGCTTGGCGGCGGACGAGTCCCTGGCTGGCTCGCCGAGTCGATCGGCGTGTCACTCGCCGCCCAGGCAGCGACGATCCCCATCGTCCTCGCGACCTTCGGCCGGCTCGCGCTCGTCTCGCCGGTCGTGAACCTGGCCATCGTGCCGCTGGTTGCGCCGGCGATGGCCGCGTCGCTCGTCGCGCTGGTGGGGGGAGGGCTCGCGCTGGCCGGCGGCCCGGCCGTCGTCGCGACGCTTGCCGGTCTGCCGGCCTGGGGGTTCCTGACGACGATGTGCACGGTCATCCGAGCGGCGGCGGGATTGCCGTTCGCGAACGTCACGCTCGGGCCGCCGTGGACGCTGGTCGCAGGCGCGGCGAGCGGCCTCGCGATCCTCGGTCTCCCGGTCGTGCTCCGAAGGGGGCGCCGCGGACGCTCACGGGGGCCGCTCGAACGGGACGCGGCCGGCGCGATCCCGCCGGTCGCCCCTCGAACCGGGGCGCCGACGGCACGTGTGCCACGGACTGCGATCCTCGCCCTCGTTGCGGCGACGGCGATGGTCGGGCTCGCCTTCGCTCATCGCGCCGACGGCACGACCCGCATCACCGTCATCGACGTCGGACAGGGTGACGCGATTCTCGTCGAGGGCGGCCACGGTGGCCGGATGCTCGTCGACGGCGGCCCCGATCCGGACCGGCTCCTGATCGAGCTGGACCGTCGATTGCCGCCGTGGGATCGCCGGCTCGACATCCTCGTGCTGACCCATCCCCACGAGGACCACGTGGCGGGGATGCCGGCGCTGCTCGAGCGGTACCGCATCGGCCGCGTCTACGAGACCGGGATGCGTGGACCAGGCCCCGGCTACGCGGCCTTCGCGCGCGACCTGGCGGGGAGGGCTGGCCCGCCCCGATCGATTCTCTCGACCGGGGCGCGGATCCGCGTCGATGACATCCGGCTCCAGGTGCTGTGGCCCGATCCGGGCCGCGTCTCACCCGAGCCTCCTGACGCCGGTCGCGGGATCAACGACGTCTCGGTCGTCCTCCTCGGCGAGGTCGGGGGACGCCGGTTCCTCCTCACCGGCGACGTCGAGGACGACGTCGATCCGCTCCTCGCAAGCCGGGGCCTGCCGCCGGTGGACATCCTCAAGGTCGCCCACCACGGCAGCGCGACCGCATCGACGCCGGCGTTCCTCGATCGGGTCCGACCGAAGGTCGCGATCGTGTCGGCCGGCGCCGGCAACCCGTACGGCCACCCGGCCCGATCCACGATCGATCGACTCGCAGGGACCGGCGCCCGAGTCCTTCGAACCGACACCGACGGCTCGGTCGCCGTCACGATCGCCGCGACCGGCGAGATCGGGGTGGCGACCGGCGGGGCTCGTCGTGTCGCCGCCCTGACCGAGCCGGTGCTCGCGGACCTGACGCTCGCCCGAGCGACGATCGCACCGCTGGCGAGTGCCACTGCCGCGACTTCGACCCGGTCCGTCGGGCCCGCCCCCACCTTCCTCGGGTCGCGGGTCGCGTTCGCCTGCGGGATACCATCGAGCGGATGACGACCCGGACCCCGCTCGCCTACTTCCACGGCGACGACGACCTGACGATCGGGCGAGCCGTGGTCCGGTTCGCAGCGGAGCTGGCGGAGGGCGGTGAGCCGCTCGAGCGATGGGACCTCCGCGGTAACCGGAACCTTGCCGCGGCCCAGCTCGGCGAGCTGCAGTCGCGCGTCGCGACCCCCGTCCTGTTCGGCGGTGGAACTCTCGCCCTGGTGACGAACGCGGGTGCACTGACCGTCAGGGTCGAGGACCGCGAGGCCTTCCTCGGGCTGATCCCATTCGTCGCTCCGGGGAACGCACTCGTCGTGGTCGAGCAGGCGCCGAGCGGGGCGAAGAACCCGGGCCAGGCCAAGGTCGCCGACGCGATCCGGGCCGCCGGCGGCCTGGTGCGGCTGTTCGAGTCACCTCGCGAGGGAGCGCTGGCGAACTGGATCGACAGCGAGGCCCGCGATCGCGGGATCCCGCTTGGACCCGGTGCCGCCAAGGAGCTCGCGTCGCGGGTCGGTGGCTTCGTCCGCGAGAGCGACGCGGAACGGCGCGACCAGACGCGACGGGCGGCGATGGAGCTCGACAAGCTCGCCCTGTACCGACCGTCCGGCCCGGTCTCGGCCGCGGACGTTGCCGCGCTCGTGGCGGAAGCGGTGCCCGGCTCGGCCTGGGCGCTTGCGGACGCGGTCGCAGAACGAGATGGCCCGCGCGCGACGGGCCTCCTCAGCGCGCTGGCCGAGACGATGCCCGAGCTCGTGATCGTGGTCGTCCTCCATCGCCGGATCCGCGAGCTGATCGAGGTCCTCGACCGGCTGTCGACGGCCAAGAAGCCGGCCGACATCGGGCGGCCCATGGGGATCACGAGCGCGTGGCGGGTCGAGCGTCTGGTCGATCAGGCTCGTCGCTGGCGAGCGGCGGAGCTGGCCGCCGCGCTCGATGGGCTGCTCGAGGTCGAAGCCGTGATCAAGGGCGCGCCGGGTCGCGGGGCGGGCGATGCCCAGCACCGCCTGGCGTTCACGTTGTGGATCGCCGATCACGTCGGCAGCTCCGGGATGCGCCGCCGGCCCGGCCCTCCGGCGCCTCAGCCCGCCGCGTCGAGCCGCTGAACCGTCAGTCCGCGGAACTCCAGGCCTGTTCCTGGACGACGAGATCGCTCTCGATGGCGAAGACACAGCGCCCGTCGCGGAGGTCGAGGAGCTCGATCAGCTCGGGGTCGATGTAGAGCTGGTGGCAGTCCTCGCACAGGCCGCCGGGGATGCCGAAGCACAGCCGCTCGGTCCGATCCGACATCCGGAATGTCGTGTCGAACCGGGTCGTGATGAGGCGGCGGCTGCAGCCGGGGCAACGTTCGCGAAGGCGGGACATCGAGCGGTCCGTTGGGCCTCGTGGCCGGGTCGATCGAGTGATCGACCACCTGGGCTCGATGCTGCGACGCGGCTGGGCGACCCGACATGACCCGACGGTACCGGGCGTCCGGCGGTACTCGGGCTACGCCGAACCGGCAAAGGCGCACTCAACTGCGTTCGACGGCTACTGCACCCGCAGGACCGTGCGTGCCTCCGACCAGTGCTTCTCCAGCGAGTAGTAGTCGCGCTCCGGCGGCGTGAAGACGTGGACGACGACCGAGCCGAAGTCGACGAGGACCCAGTGCGACGAGGCCGTCCCCTCCCTGCCGATCGGCCGCACCTTCTCGCTCCGCATCCCCTCGATGATGCCCTCGGCAATCGCGTCGAGCTGCCGTTCCGAACCGCCCGAGCAGATCACGAACGCGTCGGCCACCGTCGTCAGACCGGACAGGTCGAGGAGGACGATGTCGGCCGCCTTCTTGTCCTCGGCCAGCTCGACGATCCGTCGCGCGACGTCCAGCGGCGGGCGCTCCGACGCCGCCGCGATCGACGCTCCCGCGCGGGCCGCGCCTCGGGTTGGTAGGCCGTCAGGCCGGGGAGCGGTGGCGGTCACGGGCCGGCCGCGGGCGGAGGTCGAAGCGTCGCGCATCGGTTCGGTCACGGGCGAGGGGTCCTCCTGGCGTTGCGAGGGACGATACAGCCGATCCGCCCGGATGAGCGCCTCGACGGCCGGCGGGACGAGACCGTCGAGCGGTTCGCCGCGCGCGGCCCGGCGACGGATCTCGGACGCGGACACGTCGATCGGGGGTGCGTCGAAGACGACGACGCGATCGCCACGGCCGGGGAACGCACGCTCGAACACGTCGAGGTCGGGAGGGCCGTGACCCGAGCGCGGGGCGACCGCGATCCGGGCGAGGTCGAGGAGCCGGGACGGCTCGTGCCAGTCGGCGAGCCCGGCGAACGCGTCGGCCGACAGGACGAGGGTGATGTCGGGCTCGCGGCCCGCCGCGCGCTCGGCGGCGGCGATGACCTCGAGCGTGTCGACCGAGTACGACGGCCCGCTGCGGTCGAGCTCGATCCGGCTCGCCTCGAGCCGGTCCTCCGCGGCGACCCCGGCCTCGACGAGGGCCATGCGGGCCTCCGCCGGGCTGTGCCGGCGATCGCGCTTGTGCGGCGGATCGGCGGCCGGGACGAGGATCACCCGCTCCAATCCCAGCCGGTCCCGAGCCGCGCGCGCCAGGCCGAGATGGCCGAAGTGGAACGGGTCGAACGTGCCGCCGAGGATCCCGATCGAACCCGGACGGATCGGCGCCGGATGACCCGGCGGCGTTCGGACGGCCGGTCTCACGCCTCCCAGGGTTGCGCCTCCCACTCGAGCTCGGTCGAGCCGATGCGGACGAGGTCACCCGGTCCGATCCCGCGCCGTCGCAGCTCGTCGTCGATCCCGAGCCTCGCCAGCTCGCGCTGGAAACGGTCGGCCGATTCCTCGATCTCGAAGTTCGTCTGGGCGGCGATCCGCTCGATCCGCTTGCCGCGAACGCGATAGGCCCCATCGGCCTCCACGTCGACCGCGAAGCCGTCGCCCATGGCCTCGATCCGGTGGACCACGACGCCGGCCGGCTCCGGCGGCGACCCGAGCTCGGCGGCGCCCGGCAACAGATCGGCGATCCGCGCGCGGAGCTCGGCCAGCCCGGTCCCCTCGATCGCCGAGATCGCGACCACGTCCTCGCCGGCCGCCTGCCGGGCAGCGCGGAAGGCCGGCCAGGCATCGGCCGCCGCCGGTCGATCGAGCTTGTTGAACACCACCAGCATGGGCTTCTCGAGGAGCGCCGGATCGTGCGCCTGGAGCTCGTCGCGGATGACATCGTGGTCCCATTCCGGGTCGCGAGCCGAGCCGTCGACGATGTGGAGGAGGACCCGGGTCCGCTCGACGTGCCGGAGGAATGCGTGCCCGAGCCCCGCGCCGCCCGATGCGCCCTCGATCAACCCCGGAACGTCGGCGATCGTCGGCCGGCGCTCGTCGCCGGTTGGATCGTCAGGCGACGAGAGCTCCATCACCCCGAGGTTCGGCTCGAGCGTGGTGAACGGGTAGTCGGCGATCTTCGGGCGGGCCGCGGTCAGCGCCGCGAGGAGCGTCGACTTGCCGGCGTTCGGCAACCCGACGAGCCCGACGTCGGCGATCAGGCGCAGCTCCAATCGAAGTCGCCGTTCGTCGCCCGGCTCCCCTTTCTGGGCGTGCCTCGGCGCCTGGTGGGTCGACGTCTTGAAGTGGGTGTTGCCGAGCCCGCCCCGGCCACCCCGCGCGACCATCGCGGTTTGCCCGACCGCGACCAGGTCGGCCAGGAGCTCGCCGGTGTCGTCGTCCAAGACGGCGGTCCCCGGCGGGAGCGTGAGGACGAGGTCCTCGCCCGCGGCACCGTGTCGGCGCGCCCGCTCGCCGCGACCGCCCGACGACGCCTTGAAGTGGTGCTTGAAGCGGAAGTCGCGGAGGGTCGTCTGGCCGGCATCGACCGTGAGGTGGACCGATCCGCCTCGCCCGCCGTCGCCGCCGTCGGGCCCGCCGCGCGGGACGTGTGCCTCGCGCCGGAATGTCGCGGCTCCGTCGCCGCCGTCGCCGGCCTTGACGAAGATCGTGACGCGGTCGAGGAACATCGCTGCTGATTGTCGCGCGGCGCCTCGTCCGCGTCGCCGGCCCTCCTCCAAGCCGGCGACGCGACGAGCGTCAGTGGATCAGAGGTAGATCAGCGGGTTGACGCGCGTCCCGCCGTTCCAGATCGGCCCGATCCAGACCTCGAAGTGGAGATGCGGTCCGGTCGCGTTGCCGGTCATCCCGACCCTTCCGACCTGCTGGCCGCGCGACACCGACTGGCCGCGGCCGACCGTGATCGCCGACATGTGGTTATAGGTCGTGTACAGGTTCGAGCCGTGGGAGATCCAGACCTGATAACCGCCGCCGTTGTTCTTCCAGCCGGCGAAGATGACCGTCCCGCTCGCTGCCGCCATCACCTTCGTGCCGTAGTCGGCCGCGATGTCGATCGCGTAGTGGCCATAGTGGAAGTATTGGCTGATGTAGCCGCCGGCAACCGGCCAGTGGAACCTGCCGCCCGTGTACTGAGCCGGTGGTCGTGAGGATCCACCCGACGCGTGCGTGGTCGTCCGTGTCGTCGTGGTCTTGACCGGCTTCGGGGTCGGAATCCCCTCGGAGATTGCGCCAGGGATCGTCAGCGTCTGGCCGACGACGAGGTTCGGGTCCTGGAGGTTGTTCGCCTCGATGATGTCGCTCGGGTCGACCCCGAACCCGGCGCTGAGCGTCTCGAGGGTGTCGGATCCGGTCACCGTGACGACGACGCCGCTCACCGGCGGGATCACCAGGGTCTGGCCGATGTGGAGGGCGTCCTTCGATGTCAGGTTGTTCGCCCACCACAGGGTCATCATCGAGACCCCGAAGTGGTTGGCGATTCCGGTGAGGGTGTCGCCGGAGCGGACCTTGTAGGACCGCATGAGGGCCTTGCCGTCGCTGACCGTCGTGTCGACGGAGCCCGGCTTGACGAGCGTTCCGCTCGCGTCGAACGGTCCGTCGATCGAGACGCGGCCGTCGGGTGAAAGCCCTGACGTCGCGCTCAGGTCGCCGTCGGTCGCATAGCCGTCGACCTGATCGGTGATGCCGCCCTGGGGGGCGTCCTCCAGGCCCGAGACCGCGCCACCGAGCGCGATCCGGGGCTCGCTCCCGGCACCCGACGTGTTGCCCGTGTACCCGTTGCCGGTGGACCCGCCCGCGGCGGCGACGCCGACGTTGCTGATCGCGACGGCAGCGGCGACGAGGCCGATCGCCCAGAGCGAGACGGCCCGCTCACCCGAAAGACGGGGACGGCCGACCGATCGCGGGATTCGGAGCGCACCCACACCGGAGGTGCTGCGTCGCTGGAGGCTGATGGCCGTCGCTGAGCGACGGGCCCGGGTCGGGCGCAGGCGGGCGATGACGCGCTGCACGTCGACCGATGCGTTGAGCAATACGGTCTCCTGAGGGGTCGGGACGGTCGGCGCTGGGGTCGAGGCGCTGGGGGGTTGGGACCGTCCGTGGTCGCGATATCGAGCTGGGGTCTCATCCGCGGCCGAGCCCGCTCGGTACGGCGGGCGACGACGACGGCGCGAACCGTAACACTCACGTAACGATTCGTGCAAACCCCTGACGTTCGGCCGTCACGCCTGAACGCGTCCTCGCGACGAGCGGTCGGTGGCGGGCCTCAAGGACGTCGCGAAGATGACTCAGCGCCATCCAACGTCCGCCGATGTTCCGCGCGATGGCCGTCAGCCAAGGGCGCGACGACGTCGGACCTCCGCTTGCATGACGGCTCGCGAGGATCGCGTGTTCGATGGCTGAGAGTCATCCGCGAGAAGACAGCGACATGGCGCCCGACGTGCGTGAGCGCGGACCGCAGCCGGCAACGCACTCATCGGCGTCAAGGCGCGACAGCTCCGCTATGCCTCCAGGGACTTGGTGAGTGATCCCAGGAACTGGACGTTGTTGTCGGTCTTCGACAGGCGATTGAGCAGCAGCTCGATGCCCTCGTTCGTGCCGACCGCCGACAGCATCCGGCGCATCGTCCAGACCATCTTGAGCGTGCCCTCTTCGAGCAGCAGCTCCTCGCGACGAGTCCCGGACCGCTGGACGTCGATTGACGGGTAGATCCGCTTCTCGGCGAGCTTCCGGTCGAGGATCAGCTCCGAGTTGCCGGTGCCCTTGAACTCCTCGTAGATGACGTCGTCCATCCGCGAGCCGGTGTCGATCAGGCAGGTCGCAATGATGGTCAGCGAGCCGCCTTCTTCGATGTTGCGGGCGGCGCCGAAGAAGCGCTTCGGCGGGTAGAGGGCGATCGGATCGATGCCGCCCGACAGCGTCCGGCCCGACGGCGGCAGGGCCAGGTTGTAGGCCCGGGCCAGGCGGGTGACCGAGTCGAGCAGGATCACGACGTCTCGACCGGTCTCGACCTGGCGCTTGGCGATCTCGAGGGCCATCTCCGCGACGTGGGTGTGGTTCTCGGTCGGCTCGTCGAACGTGGAGCTGATGACCTCGCCCTTGACGCTTCGCCGCATGTCGGTGACCTCCTCCGGCCGCTCACCGATCAGAGCGACCATCAGGAGGATGTCGGGGTAGTTCTCGCTGATCCCGTTGGCGATGTTCTTCAGGAGCATCGTCTTGCCGGCCTTCGGCGGGCTGACGATCAGGGCACGCTGGCCCTTGCCGAGCGGGTTGACGATGTTGACGAGGCGTTGGCTGAGGTTCTTCGGGTCGCTCTCGAGGTTGATCAGCTCGTCCGGGTGGACGGGGGTCAGGTCGGCGAAGACCGGTCGCCGACTGGCCGTCTCGATGTCGACGCCGTTGACCGCGTCGACCCGGAGCATCCCCCAGTACTTCTCCGCCTCGCGCGGGGAGCGAACCGCGCCGCTGACTCGGTCGCCGATCCGGAGGCCGAAGCGGCGGACCTGGCTGGAGGAGACGTAGACGTCGTCCGGGCTGGGCAGGAGGCCGTGCCGGCGGAGGAAGCCAAAGCCTTCGTCGACGATGTCGAGGATGCCGGTGGCGTAGGCGTGGCCGGCACGCTCGGTCTGGCGCTCGAGGATGCGCTCGACGAGGTCGTCCTTGCGCTCCTGGGTGCCGGTTTCGAGCTGGAGGTCGCGGCTCACGGCGCGGAGCTCGGTGACGCTCATGTCACGGAGGTCGGCGACATCGAGGTCGTTGCGCTCGCGGGCAGCCTCGAGCTCCTGCTGCTCCTCGTATTCAGTGACGGGGGCACGCTGGATCTGGCCGCGTCGCCGGGGTCGGCGATTCCGCTGGCGCTGGTCTGGACCGAGTTGGGGCATGGGTGTGGGAGTTCCCTCAGGAAGGAGAATTGGGCCGCGTCCGGGCTGTTGTCGCGCGGAATCGATCCGCTGCGCAGGCCGGTCTGGGATGCACAAATCATACGCGTGTTCGACCGTGCCGTCAATGGAATCGGCCGTTCCGTGGTGCGGCGAGACGCGAGCGTCGGGGCTCCGTATCCTCGGTCGGTGAACCGCCTCCGCGACCGCGTCTGCTTCGTGACCGGCTCGACCGGGATCGCCGCCGCGTCGGCCCGGCGGTTCGCCGCTGAGGGCGCATCCGTGTTCGTCGTCTCCAAGACGCCCGACCACGCGCGGGCACTGGCCGACGAGATCGTCACGACCGGGTCCCCGATCGCGTGGCTCGCCGCCGACCTCACCGACGATGAGGCCGTCGAGCGGTCCGTGGCCGCGTGCGTCGAGCGCTTCGGGCGGATCGACGGGCTCTTCTCCGTGGCTGGCGGCAGCGGCCGGCGGTTCGGCGACGGGCCGATCCACAGCGTCACCCGTGACGCCTGGGACCGGACCCTCGAGCTGAACCTGACGACGCAGGCCCTCGTCTCTCGGAGCGTCGTCGCGCGGATGCGAAACCAGGAGCCGAACGGGTCGGGGACGCGCGGGTCGATCCTGCTGCTGGGCAGCGTGACCTCGAGCGACCCCTCCCCGCAATTCTTCGCGACCCACGCCTACGCTGCCGCGAAGGGCGCCCTCACCGCGCTCATGACGACGATGGCGGCGACGTACCTGCCCGACCGGATCCGGGTCAACGTCGTGGCGCCTGGCCTGACCGCGACGCCGATGGCCCGGCGGGCCGCCGGAGACCCGCAGATCCGCGCATACGCCGCCCGGAAGCAGCCGCTGGCCGGCGAGATGATGGACCCCGACGAGATCGCCCACGCGGCGGTCTTCTTCCTGTCCGACGAGTCACGGGCCGTCACCGGCCAGGTCCTGAAGGTCGACGGAGGCTGGTCGATCGCCTCGGTCTCGCCGGAGTGAGCGTCGTCCGGACCGTCCTCGGCGACATCGACCCGGCCGACCTCGGGGTGACGTACGCCCACGAGCATCTCGTGATCGATGGCGGGCGGCCGGTCGAGCTTTCGCCCGACTTCCTCCTCGCCGACATCGATCGCCTCGCGGCGGAGCTGATCGACGCACGCGGGGCCGGGCTGCGGACGGCGATCGACGCGATGCCCGCCGACTGCGGTCGGAACCCGTCGAAGCTCGCCGAGCTGAGCCTCCGGACCGGCATCTACGTCGTCGCGGCAACCGGTCTCCATCACGAGCGGTTCTACGGGCCATCGCACTGGAGCCTCCGGGCGACCGAGGACGAGCTGACCGATCTGTTCGTGGCCGACGTCACCGAGGGGATCGACGAGCGCGACTACAGCGGGCCGATCGTCCGCCGAACCGCCGTGCGTGCAGGGATCATCAAGGTCGCCGGGAGCGACGGCGGGCCATCGGCGCGCGACCTGCCGATCTTCCGGGCGGCCGCCGCCGCCCACGCCGTGAGCGGCGTCCCGATCCAGACCCACTGCGAGGCCGGGACAGGCGCGCTCGAGCAGATCCGCGTGCTCGCCGACGCCGGCGTCCCGACGAGGCGGATCTCCCTGAGCCACGTCGACAAGATCGTCGACCGGGGCTATCACCGCGAGCTCTTCTCGACGGGTGCGTTCGCGGTCTACGACCAGGCGTTCCGCTGGAGCGATCGGCCGAACGGGACCCTCCAGCTCCTGACCTGGGCGGCCGACGACGGCCACGCCGATCGGGTGATGCTCGGGATGGACGCGGCGCGCCAGGGCTACTACCGCTCCTTCGGCGGCTCGCCCGGGCTCACCTTCCTCCTCGGCCAGTTCAGCGGTGCCATGGAGGCGCGCGGCCTGAATGCCGCGCTGCGGCATCGGTTCTTCGTCGACAATCCGGCTCGAGCGTTCGCGTTCTCGGAGGTCCCGGCATGAGCCACGAGCCGCTCCTGACGAGCGTCGTCGGGTCGCACGCCCATCCCGGCTGGTTCGCCGCGGGCATCGCCGCCGCCGAGCGCGGCGAGTTCGGACCGGCCGACCTCGCCGAGATGCTCGACGACGGCGTGGACGTCGCGATCCGTGACCAGGAGGCGGCCGGGATCGATATCGTCAGCGACGGAGAGATGCGCCGGGCCGGGTTCTTCACCGCCGAGTTCTACCGGCATCTCACCGGCATGCGGGCGCTCCCGCCCGATCGGCTGCTCGGAGCCGGGGCCCACGACGCGCTGCACCGGTTCGCGGTGGACGAGCCCATCGCGGCGCCGAACGGGCTCGGCGTCGTCGGCGAGTATGTCGCCGCCCGGTCCCGGACGACGCGGCCCCTCAAGGTGACGCTGCCCGGCCCGTACACGCTGTCGGGCCGCCTCGTGACCGGGCCCGGCGAGGTCTACCCGACGCGCGTCGCCGCGGCCGAGGCGTTCGTCGAGATCCTGGGGGCCGAGATCCGCGGCCTCGTCGACGCCGGAGCGGACATCATCCAGGTCGACGAGCCGTCGCCGGCGATCCACCCGGACGCACCGGCCGACTTCGCGGCCCTGTTCAACGCGGCGGTCGAGCCGGCGCTCGGCCGGGCACGTCTCGGCGCGCATCTGTGCTTCGGCAATTTCCTCGGGCGCCCGCTCGCGCCACGGACCTACCGGCCGATCCTCGCCCCGATGCTCCGCTTCGACGTCGACGAGCTGGTCCTCGAGTTCGCGAACCGCGAGCTGGCCGAGATCGGCATCCTCCGCGAGATCGTCGATGCCGGACGGGACGTCGCCGCCGGCGTCGTCGACGTGAAGAGCTCGTACGTCGAGACGGCGGCCGACGTGGCCGCCCGGATCGACGCCATCCTCGGGACGGGCATCCCGCCGCAGCGGCTGACCCTCGTCCCCGACTGTGGCTTCAGCCAGACGGCGCGCCACCTCGCGGTCCCCAAGCTCCACGCCCTGGTCGACGGGCGCGATCTCGTCCGTGGACGGCGGTCCGCTGAGCGTGCCGCCACTCCCGAGGAGGCGATCCCGCGATGAAGGCCCACCAGCTCACGATGCTCGGGACCGGGCTCATCGGCGAGTTCTACACGGCGACCCTCCACGGCCAGCGCGGGCGCGACCAGGTCCGGATCGTCTTCTCCAAGTCGAAGGAGCGGGCGGGCGCGTTCAAGGACCGCTGGTCGATCCCTGAGGCGACGACAGACCTCAAGGAAGCCGTCGAGCATCCCGCGACCGACGTCGTCGTCGTCGGCCTGCCGAACTACCTCCACGAGGAGGCGGTCGGTCTGGCCGCGGTCGCCGGCAAGCCCGTGCTTTGCACCAAGCCGCTCGGCCGGTCGGCGGAGGAGGCCCGGCGGATGCTCGAGACGGTCGAGAGAGCCGGCGTCTTCGGCGGCTACCTCGAGGACCTCTGCTACACGCCGAAGACGCTCAAGGCGATCAAGAGCGTTCAATCGGGGGCGATCGGCGACGTGACCTGGGTCCGCTCCCGCGAGACCCACCCGGGACCGCACAGCGCCTGGTTCTGGGATGGCCGGCTCACCGGCGGCGGGGCCATCGTCGACCTCGGCTGCCACTGCATCGAGATCATCCGCAGCTTCGTCGGCAAGGGGAACCGCCCGGTCGAGGTGATGTGCACGACCGATACGCTCGTCCATCCGATCGATGACGAGGACAATGCGATTGCGCTGATCCGCTTCGAGTCCGGGGCGACGGGCCAGTTCGAGGTGAGCTGGACGTTCCGTGGCGGAATGGACCTCCGCGACGAGGTCGCCGGCACGCACGGCACGATCTGGCTCAACCACTTCCTGCGGACGGGCTTCGAGATGTTCACCGCGGGCCAGGGCGGTGGCTACGTCGCCGAGAAGGCCGAGACCGCGGCCGGCTGGCTGTTCCCGGTCGGCGACGAGGCCTCCGAGCTCGGCTATGTCGACATGTTCAGCGACATGTTCTCGGCGCTCGAGGATGGCCGCTCCCCGCGCGAGACGTTCTACGACGGCTACGTCGTGAACGCGGTCATGGACGCGGCCTATCGGTCGGCGAAGAGTCGCGCCTGGGAGCCGGTCGAGCTGTTCGAGTGGCGCGGCGGCGCGACCCCACGGATCGCGAAGACGACCGAAACCTTCGAGGACCAGATCGTCATCAAGCGCGAGGTCCTGCCGGACGGGCGGACCAAGCTCATCCTGAAGGACCCCGCGTCCGGCGACTACACCGACCGGATCGTGTCGGGCGCCTGAGGGCGCCTCAGCCCGCGCTCGCGAGGGAGGGCGGTCAGTCGGCGCTCAGCAGCGCGCAGACGTCGACGACGTGGGCCGGGAACTCGACCCGGCTGTAGAAGAAGCCGCCATCGCCGATCTCGAGCTCGGCCCCGCCGCCGGTCATGTAGAGGAGCCCACGGCCCGTCACGTCGCCGTCGAAGAAGAAGATCAGGCTCGAGCCGCCGAACCGCGCGACGACGTGGCCGGCTTCGTTCAGCCACACCTTGCCCGGGCCCGACGAGTTGAACGTCGCGCTGGCGCCCGTCTCGAGGTTGGTCGCCATCTCGACGATCCGGCCGTTGAGGTTCTGCCTGAACTGGCCGTCGCGTCGGTCGAAGGTGATCGACTTGGCGTTGAGCTCGGTCGTTTCGATGCGGACCGCGAAGTCGCAGACCTCGAACGGCGCGAACTCGACGAACAGCGGCTGGAACGGCTCGCGAGTCGGCGGAGCCGCGCTCGCTGGCGCAGCGGTGGCGAGCACGAGGACGAACGGCGCGAGCAGCGTCAGGGCACGACGCATCTGGCCCTCCACCCCGCCAGCGGCGGCACGCGCGCCGCTCATCGGCGAGGGTTTCACGATACGACCCGCCGCGCCGCGCGACGTCTCGGATTGACGCACCTCCGATCGCCTGCGTAGGATCGTCGGACGCTCTAGATCGTCTAGACATTTCGGCCCTCCCCCGCGTCCCCGCCACGCACGACAGGAGCCGGATGACCTCGTTCGCCGACATCGGTGCCGCCGTCATCGGCACCGGGTTCATCGGGACCGTCCACGTCGAAGCCCTACGCCGGATCGGCGTCGACGTCCGCGGCGTCCTCGGCAGCACCCCGGAGCGCGGCGCGACCCGCGCCGAGGCATTGAGCGTCCGCCACGCCTACGGCTCGCTCGACGAGATTCTCGCCGACCCGTCCGTCGACGTCGTCCACGTCACCTCGCCGAACCACCTCCACGTGCCGCAGGCGTCGGCGATCCTCGGCGCTGGCAAGCACGTCGTCTGCGAGAAGCCCCTCGCCCTGACCGCCGCCGAGTCGGCTGGGCTCGTCCGGCAGGCGGCCGCGAGCGGGCTGGTCAACGCCGTCAACTTCAACATCCGGTTCTACCCGCTCGACCAGCACATCCGTGAGCGGATCGCCGCCGGCGACCTGGGCGAGATCCGGTTCGTCACGGGCCACTATTTCCAGGACTGGCTCCTCCACGACACCGACTGGAACTGGCGGCTGGAGCCCGGCAAGGGCGGCGCCCTCCGCGCGGTCGGTGACATCGGATCGCACTGGCTGGACCTGATGGCGTTCGTCACGGGCCAGCCGATCGTCTCGGTCATGGCCGACTTCGCGACGTTCGTCACGACCCGCCGCGAGCCGACGGGGCCGGTCGAGACGTTCTCGACGGAGCGCTCGGCCGAGACCGTCGAACGCCGGATGGGCACCGAGGACGTCGCGACGATTCTGCTGCGCTTCGCGAACGGCGCGCGGGGGTCCGTCGCGGTCTCCCAGGTCAGCCCCGGACGGAAGAACTCGCTCCAGTGGGAGATCGACGGGTCGGAGGCCGCGGCGGCCTGGGACTCGGAGACGCCCGACCACCTCTGGCTCGGCCATCGCGACCGGCCGAACGAGGTGCTGCTGCGCAACCCCGCCCTGATGGGCGCCGCCGGCCGGGCCGCGGCCGCCCTGCCGGGCGGCCACGTGGAGGGCTTCGGCGACACGTTCGGGGCGCTGTTCCGGGCGATCTACGCCGACGTGGCCGCCGGCCGACCGAACCCGGACCCGGCGTACGCCACGTTCGCAGCCGGCCACGACGAGATGCTCGTCAATGACGCCGTCGCGACGAGCGCCCACGATGGTCGCTGGGTCGATGTCCAGCGGGAGCGAGCGTCGAGCCGCAACGACGCAACACCGAACGCACCGAGGGAAGAGGTTCCGAGCGCATGAAGCTGGGTCTGATGACCGCCGCCCTCGGGAGCATGGAGCTCGAAGACCTTGCCGACTGGGCGTCCGCCGAGGGCTTCCAGGCGCTCGAGATCGCCAGCTGGCCGAGGGTGACCGGCGATCGCCGCCGCTACGCCGGCGTCAGCCACCTCGACGTCGACGGCCTCGACAAGGCCGGCGCGGCCGCGCTCCGGAAGCACCTCGATGAGCGGGGCCTCGAGATCAGCTCACTCGCCTACTACCCGAACAACCTCGATCCGGACCAGACGGTCCGCGCCGAGGCCAACGAGCACCTCCGCAAGGTGATCGTCGCGGCGGAGCTTCTGGGCGTGACGCTCGTGGGGACGTTCATCGGCCGCGACCAGGGTCGATCGGTCACGGACAACCTCGCCGAGGTCGAGAAGGTCTGGCCGGACCTCGTCCGCTTCGCCGGGCGCCACGGGGTGACGATCGTCATCGAGAATTGCCCGATGATCTTCTCGGGCGACGAATGGCCGGGCGGCAAGAACCTCGCCTACTCCCCGGCGATCTGGCGCCGGCTGTTCGAGATCGTCGACGCCGACAACTTCGGGCTGAACCTCGATCCGTCGCACCTCGTGTGGCAGTTCATCGACTACGAGCGGGCGGTCCGGGAGTTCGGGTCGCGGATCCATCACGTCCACGCCAAGGACATGGAGATCGACCGGGACGGCCTGTTCGAGAACGGCGTCATGTCGGCCGGCATGGGCTGGCAGATCCCGCGGCTGCCGGGTCTCGGCGAGATCCGCTGGGACCGGTTCGTTGCGGCGCTGTACGGCGTCGGTTACCGCGGAACGATCTCGATCGAACACGAAGACCGCTCGTTCGAAGGCGACGAGGACCTCGTCAAGCGCGGATTCCTGCTGGCCCGCGACGTACTCCGGCCACTGATCGTCTGAGTCGATGTCGTTTTCCGTCGAGACCCTCACCGAACGCCAGATCGCCAAGACGATCGACCACTCCCTGTTGCGGCCCGAGCTGGACGACGCGTTCGTCGAGAGCGGCTGCCGCCTGGCTGCGGAATATGATGTCGCGTCCGTCTGCGTCCGGCCCGTCGACGTCCGGCGGGCGAAGGCGATCCTCGATGGATCGGACGTCCAGGTCGGCACGGTGATCGGCTTCCCGCACGGCAGCTCGACGACCGCGACAAAGGTCTTCGAGGCGCACGGCGCGCTGGCCGCCGGCGCGACGGAACTCGACATGGTCATCGACATCGGCGCGCTGAAGTCCGGTCGCGACCACGACGTCCGGGCCGACATCGCGGCCGTGATCGACGTCGCCCACGCCAGCGGGGCGATCGTCAAGGTGATCTTCGAGAACCACTACCTGACGCCGGATGAGATCGTTCGGGCATGTCAGGCGACCGAGGCAGCCAGCGCTGACTTCGTCAAGACGTCGACCGGGTTCGCCGCCGGCGGCGCGACCCACGAGGACCTGGCGCTGATGCGGCGGTCCGTCTCGCCCCACGTCGGGGTCAAGGCCGCGGGCGGCGTCCGGACGCTCGACGCC
>VBFG01000076.1 GCA_005882635.1 Chloroflexota bacterium
CGGCTCCCGTGCCGGCGCCGGCTTCTCCATCGCCGGCTCACGCCGCCCCGCCCCCGCGGGCCCTGCCGGGCGGCGGCGAGGCGCGCCGCCACACCCTGATCGCGATCGTCCTCGACAAACCCGGTGTCCTGAACCGGGTCGCGTCGTTGATGCGGGCGCGGAACTTCAACATCGACTCGCTGGCCGTCAGCCGGACCGACCAGCCGGACGTCAGCCGGATGACGATCACCCTGCACGGCGACGACGTGGCGGTCGAGCAGGCGGCGAAGCAGCTCTACCGCCTGATCGACGTCCTGAAGGTCCAGGAGGTCACGTCGGAGCCGGTCGTCGCCCAGGAGCTGGCGCTCGTCAAGATCCGCGCGACCGACGCGAACCGGGCCGAGGTGCTCAAGCTCGTCGAGCTGTCGAAGGGGCGGGTCGTCGACCTCGCCGCGGAGTCGGTCATCGTCGAGGTGACGGGACCCGAGAGCGAGGTCGATGCGTTCGTCGCGCTCGTCCGGACATATGGCATCAAGGAGCTGGTGCGAACCGGATCGGTGGTCATGAGCCGCGGATCCGCATCGATCGAGGAGGCGGTGAAGCGATGACGGCTCGGATGTACTACGACAACGATGCCGACGCGACAGCCCTCGAGGGGCAGACCGTGGCGATCATCGGCTACGGGTCGCAGGGCCACGCCCACGCCCGGAACCTCAACGAGTCCGGCGTCGACGTGGTCGTCGGCCTCAAGCCGGGGTCGAAGAGCCGCGCCCTCGCCGAGGACGCCGGCCTCCGCGTCATGGACGTCGCCGACGCCGTGAAGGCGGCCGACGTGATCATGATCGCCGTCCCCGACACCCTCCAGAAGGCGGTCTACGACGCGGAGATCGCGCCGCATCTTCGGCCGGGCCAGCTCCTGATGTTCGCCCATGGCTTCAACATCCGGTTCGGCCGGATCCAGCCGCCGGCGACGATCGATGTGGGGATGGTCGCCCCCAAGGGCCCGGGCCATCTCCTCCGGAGCGTCTACGAGCAGGGCGGTGGCGTGCCGGCCCTGTTCGCCGTCGAGAACGACGCGTCCGGGACCGCCCGCCAGCGCGTCCTCGCCTACGCCCGCGGGATCGGCTCGACTCGGGCCGGCGTCCTCGAGACGACCTTCAAGGAAGAGACGGAGACCGACCTCTTCGGCGAGCAGGCCCTCCTGTGCGGTGGCGTCTCGGCGCTGATCAAGGCCGCGTTCGAGACGCTCGTCGAGGCCGGCTACCAGCCCGAGCTCGCCTACTTCGAGACGATGCACGAGCTGAAGCTCATCGTCGACCTGATGTACCGCGGCGGCCTCAACTTCATGCGGTTCAGCGTCAGCGACACCGCCGAGTACGGCGACTACGTCTCGGGTCCGCGGGTCACCGAGGGTGTCAAGACGGCCATGAAGGACGTCCTGGCCGACATCCAGAGCGGCTCGTTCGCGAGCCGCTGGATCGCCGAGCAGGAGGCCGGCGGCCAGGAGTTCGCCCGCCTCCGGCAGCAGGACCGGAACCACCAGATCGAGCAGGTCGGACGGGATCTCCGGGCCCAGATGGCGTTCCTCAATCCCGTCGTCGTGGAAGCCGGCGAGGCGCAATCGTCGGTCGGGAACGCGGCCTCTGGCGCGGCCCACGCCCCGGCGGCGGCGGGATCGGCCCGATGACCGTCCCCGCGGTCCCCGCCGGCAGCGTCCGGATCTTCGACACCACGCTCCGCGACGGCGAGCAGGCGCCGGGCGCCGGCCTCACCGCCGCCGAGAAGCTGGAGGTCGCCCGCCAGCTGGCACGGCTGAAGGTCGACGTCATCGAGGCCGGCTTCCCCGCCGCCTCGCCCGGTGACTTCGAGGCGGTCCGCCGGATCGCCCAGGAGACCAAGGGCGGGATCGCCGTCGCCGCGCTCGCGCGCTGCCGCGACGGCGATCCGCAGCGCGCCGTCGAAGCGATCTCGATCGCGGAGCGGCCGCACCTCCACGTCTTCATCGCCACGAGCGACATCCACCTGAAGCACAAGCTCCGCCTGTCTCGCGACGAGGCCCTCGCGGAGGCCGTCCGCTGGGTGGCCTACGGCCGGAAGGCGCTCGGGCCCGACGCGGAGATCGAGTTCAGTGCCGAGGACGCCTCGCGGACCGATACCGACTTCCTCCTCCAGGTGTACGGCGCGGTCGTCGAGGCCGGTGCCTCCACGGTCAACATCCCGGACACCGTCGGCTACGCGATCCCAGCCGAGTTCGGCAAGCTGACCAAGCGCGTCGTCGACCTCGTCGGGTCCGACGCGACGGTCAGCGTCCACTGCCACAACGACCTCGGGCTCGCGACTGCGAACACCCTGGCGGCCGTCCAGGCCGGCGCTCGCCAGGTCGAGGTGACCGTCAACGGCCTGGGCGAGCGGGCCGGCAACGCGTCGCTGGAGGAGGTCGTCATGGCCCTCCGGACGCGCCCGACGCAGTTCCCGAAGCTCGGAAGCGCGGTCCAGACCGAGCAGATCAGCGCGGCTTCCAGGCTGGTCAGCTATCTCACCGGGTTCACCATCCAGCCGAACAAGGCGATCGTCGGCGGCAACGCGTTCGCCCACGAATCGGGCATCCACCAGGACGGCGTGATCAAGAACCCGCTGACCTACGAGATCATGACCCCGCAGTCGATCGGGCTCGCCGGCAGCCAGCTGACGATCGGCAAGCTGTCCGGCCGGCGCGGCCTCCAAGGCAAGCTCCGCGAGCTCGGCCACGACGTGGAGGGCGAGGCCCTCGACGCGATCTACCGCCAGGCGATCGCGCTGGCCGACGCCAAGAAGGAGGTCACCGACCTGGACCTGCTCGCGCTCGTGGAGCAGCGCGTGTCGGAGGTCCCGGCGTCCGTCGAGCTCGTCGGCTGGAGCGTCACCTCGTCCCACGGTGGGAACGCGACGGGCTCCGTCACGCTCACCGTTCGGGGTGAGGACCGGAGCGCCGAGGCAACCGGCAATGGCCCCGTCGACGCGCTCTACTCGGCCGTCGACCAGGCCCTCCAGCCGGTCTTCGGCTGGCGTCCGGTCCTGACGGAATGGGAGATCAAGGCGGTGTCGGCCGGGGAGGACGCCCAGGGCCAGGTCCTCGTCCGCTGCCGCCGCTCCTCGGACGAAGGGCCGGGCGCGCTCGTGGTCTCCGGCCACGGGCTATCGACGAACATCATCGAGGCGTCGATCGAGGGTTACCTCGTCGCGGTCAACAAGCTCCACGGCGCGGAGATCAACGGGGTCGACGTGGCCTTCGTCGGCCGGCGGACGGCCGAGGACCTGCCTTGATGGAGGTCGACCTCCCGCGCTATCGCATCGCGGCGATTCCCGGCGACGGGGTCGGACCGGAGGTCCACGCTGCCGCCCGATCCGTCCTTGAGGCGGCCGCGAACGCGCTCGAATTTGGCATCGACTGGACGGAGATTCTCGCCGGCGGCGCGGCGATCGATGCGTACGGCGTTGCGATCCGGCCGGAGGACGTCGCCACCGCCGAGGCTACCGATGCGATCCTCCTCGGTGCCGTCGGCGGACCAAAGTGGGACGACCCGACGGCCAAGGTCCGGCCCGAGCAGGCGCTCTTCGCTCTCCGTGGCGGGCTCGGCCTGTTCGCCAACCTTCGGCCGGTCGCCGTCCATCCGGCGATCGGCGCCGCCTCATCGCCGCTGAGGCCGGAGCTCGTTGCCCGGGTCGACCTCCTGATCGTCCGCGAGCTGACCGGTGGGCTGTACTTCGGAGATCGGACCGAGGCCGCCGTCGGCGGGACGGATCGCAGCGCCGTCGACACGCTGCCGTATTCGGAGGTCGAGATCCGACGTGTCGTGGGGCTGGCATACGGGCTCGCCCGGCAACGTCGCCAACGCCTGACGAGCGTCGACAAGGCAAACGTCCTCGCAACGTCCCGACTGTGGCGCCGGATCGTCGAGGAGATGCGATCCGACTATCCGGATGTGGAGACGTCGCACCAGCTGGTCGACTCCTGCGCGATGCTCCTCGTCAAGGATCCCGCCCGTTTTGACGTTCTCGTGACGGAGAACCTCTTCGGCGACATCCTGTCCGACGAAGCCAGCATGATCGCAGGCTCCCTTGGGCTGTTGCCATCGGCGTCGCTCGGCGAGCGCCGGACGGCGCACGGCACATTTGGTCTCTACGAACCGATCCACGGGTCGGCGCCGCGGATGACAGGCCTCGACATTGCGAATCCGATCGGCACGATCCTGTCCGCCGCCATGCTTGCGCGCTGGTCGCTCGGACGCGAGGACGCCGCCGCAGCGATCGAAGCCGCCGTCGTGGCGGCGCTGGACGCGGGCTTCCGGACGGCCGACATCCTGCCGGCCGAAGGCGACCGGAGTGGCGTCACCGCGGTCGGGACCACGGGGATGACCCAGGCGGTCCTCGACCGGATCGGCGTCGGGGAGGCTGTGGCGTGATGGATCGGCCGGTCACGCTCTATGACACGACACTTCGCGACGGCACCCAGGGCGAGAACATCACCCTGAGCCTCGCCGATAAGCTTCGGGTCGCCCGGATGCTCGACGAGTACGGGATGCCCTACATCGAGGGCGGCTGGCCGGGCTCGAACCCCAAGGACATCGAGTTCTTCCGGGAAGCCCGCCGGATGACCTGGCGGACCGCGAAGCTGGCGGCGTTCGGCTCGACCCGCCACCGCTCGAACCGGCCCGAGGACGACGCGAACCTCCGCGAGCTGGTCGCGGCTGAGACGCCGGTCGTCACGATCTTCGGGAAGAGCTGGCTGCTCCACGTCACGGAGGTCCTCGGCGCGACGCCGCAGGAGAACCTCGACATGATCGCGGACAGCGTTGGGTTCGTTGTCGGGTATGGCCGGGAGCTCGTCTACGACGCCGAGCACTTCTTCGACGGCTACCGGGACGACCGCGACTACGCGTTGTCGACGTTGCGTGCGGCCCGCGAGGCCGGCGCCCGGACGCTCGTCCTGTGCGACACGAACGGCGGGACGCTCACGAACGAGCTCGTCGGGGTCGTCGCCGACGTGCAGGCGGCGATCGACGGCGATCCGGAGGCCGCCGGCGCGCCCGTGACCTGGGGCATCCACACCCACAACGACGCCGAGCTCGCGGTCGCGAACTCGCTCGCCGCCGTGGCCGCCGGGATCCGCCACGTCCAGGGGACGATCAACGGCTATGGCGAGCGAGCCGGGAACGCGAACATGGTGTCGATCCTCGCGAACCTCGCGCTCAAGACCGATCACGAGCTCGTGCCCTCCGGTGGTGGCGCGCTCGACGGCCTCACCGAGCTCAGCCGATCCGTCGCCGAGATCGCCAACGTCAATCCGAACGATTGGCAGCCGTACGTCGGCCGGTCCGCGTTCGCCCACAAGGGCGGCGTCCACGGCGCGGCGGTCGCGAAGGTCGAGCGGAGCTACCAGCACATCGATCCGGCCGCCGTCGGCAACCAGGGACGGCTCGTCGTCAGCGAGCTCGGCGGCCGGGCGAACACGCGGATCCGGGCCGAGCAGCTCGGCCACCAGCTGGAAGGGGTGATCGACCCCAAGGTCCTCAGCGACCTGGTCAAGCAGCTGGAGTCGGAAGGGCTTGCGTTCGAAGGCGCCGAGGCGAGCTTCGAGCTCCTCATCCGGCGCCACCAGGCCGACTACGTCGCGCCGTTCCGGATCGTCGACTACACCTGCCTGGTCGAGCAGCGAGCCGGCCGCGAGCTGCTCGCCGAGGCGACGGTCAAGGTCGAGGTCGCCGGCGAGGTCCTCCACACGGCAGCCGACGGGAACGGCCCCGTGAATGCCCTCGACGCGGCGCTCCGCAAGGCACTCCGGGCGTTCTACCCGCAGCTCGACGCCGTCCACCTGTACGACTACAAGGTCCGCATCCTCGACGGGGACTCGGCGACGGCGGCCAAGACGCGCGTGATCATCGATTCGACCGACGGCACCCGCGAGTGGTCGACGATGGGCAGCGACACGAACATCATCGCGGCGTCGGCGATCGCCCTCGCCGACTCGCTCGAGTACGCGATCTGGAAATCCGGCGCGGAGCTCCGACGCCGCGACGAGCGACACTTCACGACGGCGTCGGTGACGCCGGCGGCGACACCGACCGGGAGGTAACCCGAATGGCCACGACCCCGACGCCCGCTTCGCGCCGCTCGACCGACCCGGCCGACACGCTCCACCTCGCCCGCTGGACGGTGACGTCCGGCTCGAACGCCAACAGCCGTGGCGCGGTCGTCATCGCGGCGGGCGACCACCAGTGGGAGGCCTCGGCCGAGGGCAACGGCGCGGTCGACGCGCTGTTCCGAGCCGTCGACAAGGCGCTGGCCGGCGTCCTCACCGGCCACCCGCGGCTGCTGTCGTACGATGTCCACGCCGTCGCCGAGGGGCCGGACGCCGAGGGCCGCGTCACGGTCACGATCGCTCCGCCGCCCGACGCCGAGGGCGCCCGAGCCAGTGGCCGCTACACCGGCGAAGTCACCTCGACGAACATCATCGCCGCGTCGATCGAGGCCTACATCGACGGGATCAACGAGCTGTTGGCCGAGGAGCACTGGTCGGGCGCGACGGAGTCGGCGGGCAACCGGAAGCGCGCGCGCGTGACGGAGCCGACGGCGCGCGAGCGCCGGGCGCAGCTCGACGAGGAAGCCGGCAAGATCGATACAACCGACTGGTTCAATCGGTAGGTCGCTCGCCGGCTCGGGCGACACCGCGCTAGTCTGACCCCCGCGCCAGAGCCGCGGCTTTCTCTCCACAGCGAACAGGATTCGGAGACCCGGCGCGCTCCTGGACGATCCGCGTGCGGGCCGGCCGACGGTCAACGGCCTCTGCCTGCGGGAGGCGACGCCGGTTCGAGCGTGGAGCCGGCCGGATCGGACCCGTCGATCGACTCCGGCGGTCTGTCGGCGACGATCCCGTTCGCTCCAGAGAGAAAGCCGGCCACCTGCTGCCGCGCACAATCGGACGTCGAGGATCGGCGACACTTGGTTCGTGCCAGGCACATCGACCGTCGTCTTCCAGGGTGAGCCCGGGGCGTTCTCCGAGGAGGCCGTCATCCGGGCCTTCGGCGAGGCTCCCGAGCGAACCGCCGTCCCCACCTGGCGGGCCGTCTTCGACGCTGTAGCGGACGGCTCGGCGAGTGCCGGCGTCGTTGCCATCGAGAGCTCGCTCGCCGGGTCGATCCGGGAGACGTACGACCTGCTTGACGAATTCTTCGATCGAGGCATCCGCATCGTCGGCGAGGTGACCGTCCCGGTGCGCCTCGCTCTCCTCGCCCTGCCGGGCCAGGCGCTCGAATCGATCGACCGGGTCTATAGCCACGCCCAGGCGCTCGTCCAGGCGGACGGATTCCTTCGCTCCCGCGACTGGGAGATCCTGACGAGCTACAACACGGCCGGCGCGGCGCGGGTGATTGCCGAGCGCCGCGAGGGACGTGCCGCGGCGATCGCGTCGCCTCGGGTCGCCGAGCTCTACGGGCTCGAGATCCTTGCCGACGACATCCAGAGCGGCGAGGACAACCGGACCCGGTTCGCGATCCTCGCTCGCGAGGGCGCGACGCCCCCGGCGATGACCGCACCAGCCCCCGATGCCGGTCGGCAGACGACCCTCGTCTTCGCGGTGCGGAACGTCCCGGGGTCGCTCCACCGCTGCCTCGGCGCGTTCGCCGCACGCGGAGTGAACCTCTCCCGCCTCGAGTCGCGACCGACCCGGAAGGCCCGCTGGGAGTACGTCTTCTGGGTCGACGCCGACGCCGCCGATCCCGACTGCGCCGCGGCACTCGATGTTCTCCGCGCAGAGGCGGAGATGGTCCGGATCCTCGGCTCGTACCCGCGCGCCGCGGAGGACTGACGAGCCGATCGGGTAGCGATCGCGGACCCAGGACCTGGTCAGACGTTCATCCACGGAACGTTGGGTACGGTCGCCCGGCACTGACCCACGCCGAATCGGGTCGGGTGGTGGTGTCATCGAGCCCGCTCCCGTTCGGTTTGGCCCTGTCTCGAGCTCGGGCCGGTCCGGCATCAGGCCTAACATTCCCCCGCGACGAGCGTTTGGCTAGATCGGTCGCGTCGGTCGCCGCCCCGATCGCCACCGTCAGATCGCGCTGGCGCAGGCCCGGCACTTCGAAGCGTCGACCGCGTTCGGCTCCTTGCAGAACGGGCACGTCTTCGCCTCGGCCGGCGGCGGCTCCTTGATGAACATCTGACTGATCCGCCACACGACGAACGCGATGACGATGAACGCGATGATCGCGTTGAGGAACGTGCCCCAGCGGATCGCGACTTCGGTGGCGGGATCGCCGTTGGCCGCGGCCTTGAGCACGATCTTCAGCTGGGTGAAGTCGACCCCGCCGAGGACCAGCCCGACCGGCGGCATGATGATGTCGTTCACGAGGGAGTTGACGACGGTCCCGAGCGCGCCGCCGATGATCACCCCGATTGCGAGCGCCAGGGCGTTCGTCTTCAGCAGGAAGCCGCGGAATTCCGAGAGCATCGGGCCCCTCCTCCCGACCTGATCCGGAGCGTTCGGGATGTCCGGCCGGGGGCCGATGATACGCTCGGCACCCCGCCAAATCCCGCGGCCCCACGGGAGCCGAGACCATGGATCAGGCGTTCCACGATGAGATGAGCCAGGGCTACGCCCTGTCCGAGCCCGGCCTCGTCATCGGCAGCCCGATGCTCGACGGAGAGCTCGCCAACGATGCCCGGGTCCAGGTTGCGCTCTCTCGCTCGGTCGCGTGAGTCTCCGTGGGCCAGATGTGACAGCCTCCCGGTGGCGACCGGATGGAAAGCAGCGACTCACCCCACTTGTCGACCCCGACGGCGCGATCCAGAGGGCTCCTGGTCTCGGAAGGGAGTCGATTGTTCCCGCCGCGAAACTTCGCGCCAATACCATGACGACGTTACTAGACAAACAGGCATTGACTGGGATGCGCATGCGATTTTTGGGGTGGATTGGCCGATGACTTGGCGCGATCTTGCTGTCCAAGGTGAGGACCTTGACCGGCTCATTCAGGCCTACTTTGCCGACGAGAAGATATTGGCAGCGAACAGGACTCCTGGTCCGATCTCCAAGGAACCCCTGCCTGGATACGACGGACGGTTGTTCGACTGGCTCACCAAGATGATCAACTACGGGCCGCCGGACGGCCCGGAGAAAGCCTGGCCGGTGATCTTGCAATAAGTCGCGCGAGCTCCCGACGAGCGCGCGTTGGCATTCGTCGGCTCCGGCGCGGTCGAAGATCTCGTCAGGAAATCGTCAATCGCCTTCCGCGATCGGATCGTCGAGCAGGCGACGGCGAACCCGCGCTTCCGCCGAGCGCTATCACACGTAGTGCAAACGGAGGCAGTGTCGCCCGATCTCAAGGAGTTGATCGCTTCCGTTCGCCGCGCCCGCGGCCAGTGACCGCCCTCACGAGTCCTCGCCTCCGATGCCTGCTCAGCAATGATCGCTGACGCCCTGGCCGACACACGGCGGCTCACCTCAACCTGACACGAGAATCGCCAGTCAGACTGCAGCTCCCGTTTCGTAAGCGTGTCAAGACGGGCGGCGGCGGAAGAACTTTCCCGCCGACAGGGCGGCCGGGCTCGAAGGCGTACCATCGAGCGAAAGACCTTCGCGCTCACCCCCTGGAGAACCGCCCTCGATGACCGCCGTGACCGGCGCCAAGCCACATCCGATCTTCCTCGCCGGCAAGTGGGTCGAATCCGACGACCCGCTGGTCGTCTCCAACCCGGCCGACGCCGACAACCCCGCCGGCGCGACCTTCCACGCCTCGGAAGCTCAGTACGAGGAGGCGGTCGAGGCCGCCGTCAAGGCGTTCGAGGTCACCCGGACGCTGCCGGCCTACGAACGGGGCGCGATCCTCCGCAACATCAGCGCCGGCATCAAGGCCCGCCGCGAGGAGCTCGGCCGGCTGATCGCGCTCGAGGCCGGCAAGCCGATCCGGGACTCGCTCGTCGAGGTCGACCGGGCCGTCGTCACGTTCCGGCTTGGCGCCGAGGAGGCCGAGCGAATGGTCGGCGAGACGATCCCGCTCGACCTGATGCCCGCCTCGAAGGGCCGCGTCGGGATCACCCGCCGCTTCCCGATCGGGCCGGTCGCCGGGATCAGCCCGTTCAACTTCCCGCTCAACCTTGCCGCGCACAAGGTCGCCCCGGCCATCGCGAGCGGCAACCCGATCGTCCTCAAGCCGCCGTCCAAGGACCCGCTGGTCATGCTGACCGTGGCCGAGATCATCGAGGAGGCCGGCCCGCCCGCGGGCTCGGTCAGCATCCTGCCGATGAGCCGCGAGCTCGGCGACCGGATGGTGTCGGACGATCGCTTCAAGCTCTTGACGTTCACCGGTAGCCCGTCGGTCGGCTGGCGGATGAAGGAGCGGGCCGGCAAGAAGAAGGTCGTGCTCGAGCTCGGCGGCAACGCCGGCGTGATCATCGACAAGAGCGCCGACCTCGACTGGGCCGTCCGGCGGAACCTCGTCGGCGCGTTCAGCTATGCCGGGCAGGTCTGCATCAGCGTCCAGCGGATGTTCATCCACGAGGACATCTGGGACGCGTTCATGGCGAAGTTCGTCGACGGCGCCAAGGCCCTCAAGCTGGGCGACCCGCTCGATCCGCAGACGGACCTCGGGCCGATGGTCGACGCCAACGCGGCGTCCCGGACGCAGCGCTGGGTCGACGAGGCGCTGGCGCTCGGCGGCAAGGCCCTCCTCGGCGGCAAGGCCGACGGCACGTTCTTCCCGCCGACGATCCTGACCGACGTCCCGGACACGGCCGCGGTCTGCTCGAACGAGGCCTTCGCCCCCCTGGTCGTGGCGTTCCCCTACCGCGACATCGACGAGGCGATCCGGGGCGTCAACGACTCGTTCTTCGGACTCCAGACCGGCGTGTTCACGAACGATCTGGACCATGCCTGGCAGGCGTTCCACCAGCTCGAGGTCGGCGGGGTGATCGTCAACGACGTCCCGACCTACCGGATCGATCACATGCCCTACGGCGGCGTCAAGGACTCGGGTCTCGGTCGGGAGGGCCTGCGCTGGTCGATCGAGGACATGACCGAGGTCCGGATCATGGTTCTGGCCTGGCCCAGCTGATCGGCGAGATCACCAGCAGCTGACGCGCGTCCGTCGCGCGAACCGGGACGATGGTCGCCGCCCTTCCCGACCGCCACCATCCTCTGAACGTGGACTTCGCCCTGACGCCGGCCCAGCAGGAGCTCCAGGCGCGCGCCCGGGCGTTCGTCGTCGAGGTCCTCCAGCCGCTCGAGACCGAACTCGAGGCCGCCGGCGGAGCGCTCGACCCCGAAGTGGTCCGCGACATCAAGCGGCGCGCGATCGACGCCGACCTCCATGGCGGCTCCTTCCCGGTCGAGCTCGGCGGTCAGGGCTGGAGCGCCCTCGACCAGGTCCTCGTCCACGAGCAGCTCGGCCAGGTGACCGGTGGCCTGTGGGCGTTGATCCCCGGCGCCTACAACGCGCTCGTCCATTGCAGCGAGGAGCAGCGCCGGCGCTACCTCGAGCCGAGCCTGCGCGGTGAGCGGAACGGGAGCTACGCGGTCACCGAGGCCGGTGCCGGATCGGACGCGCGAAGCCTCGAAGCGACGGCTGTGGAGGACGGGGCGACCGGGGAATACGTCCTGAACGGCGAGAAATGGTTCGTCACGGGGGCGCCGGACACCGACTTCATGATCTTCCACTGCAACGTCGTGGCCGGTGGCGAGCGGCGGCCGACGCTGTTCCTCGTCGACTACGACACGCCTGGCGTGACGCGGAGCCATGACCCGGACTACACCCACACCTTCGCCGACCGCCACCCGCAGTTCGTGCTGCGCGACGTCCGGGTTCCGGCGTCGGCGGTCCTCGGCGGTGTCGGCCGGGCGGACGAGCTCACCAACGAGTGGTTCGTCGAGGAGCGCATCCACATCGGCGCCCGCTGCGCCGGGGCGATGGAGCGGCTCCTCACCCTGGCGGTCGACTGGGCGACGCAACGCGTCCAGTTCGGCGAGCGGATCTACGACTTCCAAGGCGTGTCGTTCCCGCTCGCCGACTCGGCGGCGGACGCGTCCGCCGCCCGCCTCCTGACCCGCGAGGCGGCGCTGCTCATCGACAGCGGGGCAGATCCGAAGGTCGTCCATGCCAAGGCGTCACTGGCCAAGCTTTTCGCGTCCGAGGCGGCCTGGCGATGCGCCGACCGGGTCGTCCAGGTCTTCGGCGGACGCGGCTACATGCGCGAGTTCCCGGCTGAGCGCTATCTCCGCGAGCTTCGCGTCGATCGGCTGTGGGAAGGCACCTCCGAGATCCAGCGGCTGATCGTCGCCCGTGCCCTCGAGCGACG
>VBFG01000077.1 GCA_005882635.1 Chloroflexota bacterium
GGGAGCGGATCAGGCCCGTCCCCTGGGCAACCTCCCAGAGGATCGCTTCGCGGGCCCGGCTCTTGACGTCGTCGTGGGTCAGGAACGGCTTCCGCTCGGCCCACGTGAGGATGCCCTCGATCAGGGTCCCGCTCTCGTTGTGGCGGGGCTGGCCGACGGTCAGGACCGCGTCCATGTGGACGTGCGGATCGCCGAGCGGCGGCGACACGAGCCGGCCCTCGGCGTCGAGCTCGGGACGGTCGTCGGACGCGATGGAGCCGGGGGGCCGGATCGCGGCGATCCGGTCGCCCTCGACCGATACGTCGACGGGCTCGACCGGTCGGCCGAACGTGGGATGGACGCGCGCGTTGCGGACGATCAGTCCGGTCGTCGCCACCTGCTCCTCTGGGTCAGGGACCCCGGCGCAGTGTGCGGCGCACCACAATGCCGCGTCAAGGAAATCGAGACGCGGGAAAACGCCTGAGCGCTACATTCGCGGCGCCCTGCCCGGATTGGATCCGGCTCACATCACCAGGAGGGAGCCGCCGCGTCCCCGGCGGCCGGAGGGAGATCGACGATGGTCCGTCGTGCGGCCGTGCTCGTCGCCGCGTTCGTCCTCGCCATCGGTCAGGCCGGATCGGCCCTGGCTGCGAATCCATCGCCCGCTGGCTCGGTGCCCATCGACCCAGCACTCCAGAAGCTCCTGGAGGCGGGCCCGGCACGATTCGTCGTCGAGTTCTCGGCTCGCCCGGACCTCCGGGGCGCGGCCAAGATCAAGGAGCATGGCAAGCGGGTCGGCTTCGTCGTCGCCCGTCTCAAGGCATCGGCCAAGGCGTCCCAGGCAGAGGCCCTGTCGATCGCCAAGGGAGCCAAGGGCGCGGACGCGAAGAGCTACTGGCTCGGGAATGCCCTGTTCGTGACCGGTGACGCGAAGCTCGCGGCCCGGCTGGCGAAGCTCAAGGGCGTCAGCTCGATCCACGCGCCGAAGGTCTACCCGCTGGTCAAGCCCGTAAAGACCGCCGTCGCGGTGCTCCAGGCCGGAAGCGACCCGGAGTGGGGCGTGGCGAAGATCCGCGCCGATCAGGTCTGGGAAGGCGGCGACACCGGCTCCGGCATCGTCGTGGGCACGATCGACACCGGCGTCGATTTCACCCATCCCGCGCTCGTCGGCAACTATCGCGGCAACAACCACGACGGGACGTTCACCCACGACCACAACTGGTGGGACCCGTCGAAGACGTGCCCGGGCGAGCCGTGCGACAACGTCGGCCACGGGACGCACACGATGGGCACGATCGCGGGCGGCGACGGGCCCGGCCCGTTCACGCCTGACACCGGCGTCGCTCCTGGCGTCGAGTGGATCACCGCCAAGGGCTGCGAGCCCTTCGGCTGCACGTCCGAGGCGCTCCTTTCGTCGGGCGAGTTCATGCTGGCTCCGACGGACCTGTCGGGCGGCGATCCCCGACCGGACCTCGCGCCGGACATCGTCAGCAACTCCTGGGGGAGCGACGACCCGTTCGACACGTTCTATCTCGCGTCGGTCCAGGCCTGGCGCGCGGCCGGGATCATCCCGGTGTTCGCCGCCGGCAACGCCGGCGAGTTCGGCTGCGGTACCGCGGGCACGCCGGGCAACTTCAACGAGGTCATCAGCCTCGGCGCGACCGACATCAACGACCAGATCGCGTTCTTCTCGAGCCGCGGTCCGTCGCCGACCGGCAAGGTGAGCCCGAACGTGTCGGCCCCCGGCGTCAAGGTCATCTCGAGCATCCCGGGCGGCGGCTATGCCGCGTTCTCGGGCACGTCGATGGCGACGCCGCACGCGGCGGGCGTGATCGCCCTGATGCTCTCGGCGAGGCCGAGCATGATCGGCGACTTCGACAGCGTGCTCAACGCCCTGTCGGCGACCGCCGTGGATCGGCCCGACGACAGTTGCGGGACGCCGGATCCGAGCGACAACGATCCCAACTACGTCTACGGCGACGGGCGGATCGACGCGAAGGCCGCCGTGGACCTCGTCACAGGCGGCATCGTCAGCGGCACGGTCACCGATTCGGCGACCCACGCCCCGATTCCCGGCGCCAGGATCACCGCCACGGACGGCGAGCGCGAGTTCTCGACCGTGAGCGATCCGTCCGGTGACTATTCGATCCTGCTCGCTGAAGGCACGTATGCCGTTTCGGCGTCGGCGTTCGGCTATGCCCCCGCGCTGACGCCCGGCGTCGTGGTCGTGTCCGACACCACGACGGACGTCGACTTCGCGCTCGATGCGTTGCCGCGGTTCCACGTCACCGGCCACGTGACCGCCGACGAGGACGGCTCGCCGATCGCGGATGCCTCCGTCCTCGCCCTCGGCACCCCCGTGCCCGCGGCCATCACGGACGCCACTGGCGCGTACAGTCTCGAGCTCCCGATCGGCGACTACACGCTGCGCGTGTCCGCCGGCGGCTGCACCGAGGTGGCGATGGTCGAGATCCATCTCGACGGCGACCTCGTCCGCGACGCGAGCCTCTTCCGCAAGCTCGACGACTTCGGCCATGGCTGCCGGCCGATCACGTTCGATTGGGTCGACGCAGCCGGACAGACCGGGCTCTACGGCGACGAGTTCGCCGGACGCCTCCGCCTGCCGTTCGCGTTCGACTTCTATGGCACCTCGTATCAGCAAATCTTCCTGTCCGACAACGGCTACCTGAACTTCCTGGGGCCGGACCAGTTCAACTTCTTCCCGTCCGCCATCCCGTCAGCGGCACCGCCCAACGCGGCGATCTACCCGTTGTGGCAGGACCTCCAGGTCGACGACCAGAGCTCGATCGACTACGAGACCGTCGGGTCGGCGCCCAACCGGGCGTTCGTCATCGAGTACTCGGCGATGAAGGTGTTCGGGACGAACCTCCGGGTCACCTTCGAGATAAAGCTCTGGGAAGACGGCCGGATGGACATGCTGTACGGCCCGAACCCGGCAAACCCGGGCGACGGGCGCCTGGCCGGCATCGGCATCGAGAACGCGACCGGCACCGACGCCCTCCAGTTCTCGTTCCTCGACGGGCTGATCGACCCGAACACCGCCTTCCGCTATGAGTCCGTCCCGAGCGGCCTCCTCCATGGCGTCGTGACCGATCGCAACGACGGCCTGCCGATCGGCGGCGCCTCGATCGGCGTCAGTCCCGGCGGCCGGTCGACATCGACCGACAGCGATGGCGGCTACAGCCTCCGGCTCCGCCCCGGGTCGTACAACCTCACCATCGTGGCCGCGAACTATGTCACCGAGACCAGTCACCTCGACTTGGCCGACGGCGACGACATCACCCACGACGCCGCGCTCGCGGCCCCGACTGCCCTGATCGACACGCCGTCGATCGAGCGGACCGTCGAGTTCGGCGACACGGTCGACGTCGACGTCACGCTCTCGAATCACGGCACGGCCCCGCTGACCTGGGAGGCCAAGGAGCGCGACCGCAGCTACGACCTGCCGCCACTGCCGACCCCGACCATTTCGGTGATCCGGACGAAGTCCTGGAAGCCGGCCCCGATCCCGTCCGCCTTCCCGCGGACCGCGATCAAGCCACTGGCCTCGGTCGGTCTCGAGACGATCATCGTCGACCCGGCCGGAGACTCGTTCGACTCGAACGACGTCACGACCGTGCGGGCCGGCTCCGACGGCTCGACTGTCGCGTCGATGGCGATCGACTTCGCCGGGTCGACGCCGATGAACGCGATCGGCGGTTTCGTCTACCTCGATACAGACCTAAACCCCTCGACCGGCCTGCCGGCAGAGGCCTTCTTCGGCCTGCCGGCCCAGGACATCGGGATGGAGTACTACGCCGACCTCTTCGAGGCGAACGGCAGTGACCCGATCGTGCCGATCTGGAACGCAGCCACCGGCAATCTCGTCGCGATCGTCCCGGCGACCGTCGTCGGTCACACGATCGCCTTCGACATCCCGCTCGATGCGATCCAGGACCACGACGGGAAGATCAACACCGGGATGGTCGTCGGCCAGTTCGGTCCGTCCGACTGGGCGCCCGACGCCGGCCACGGGGCCATCCAGCCGTTCACCGACGTCGAGTGGCTCAGCGAGTCGCCCGATTCGGGTGGCGTCGACATGGGCGATGACCAGGTCGTCACGATCCATCTCGGGTCGGCGACCCTCACGCCCGGCGTCCACCACGGCCTCGTGGCGCTCTTCACGAACGCTCCGAAGCAGACCCTGGTGCCGGTCGGGATCACCCTGACCGTCACCCTGCCGGCGAGCTTCGGCGCGCTGTCCGGCATCGTGACCGACGCCCACACCGGCGAGCCGCTCGTCGGCGTCGCGGTCGCGGTCCACGCGACTCACGGCGGCGCGCCGCTCGAGCTCACGGCCACGACGGCCGCTGACGGCAGCTACACCGTCGTCGGTCCCGCCGGCACCTGGCCGGCCGAGTACAGCCTCGCCGGCTACGTCACTGACAGCCATTCCGTCACGATCGTCGCCGGCGTCTCCACGCCGGGCGCCGACGTGGGATTGCACCGTGATCAGCCGCATGCCCAGGTGGACGCTGAGTCGGTGACGTTCATCCTGACGCCGGAGCGGACCGACGACACGATCGTCACGCTCTCGAACGCCGGCGGCCATGAAGCGCTGACGTTCAAGATCGGCGAGGTCAACCTCGATGCGCCCGGCGCCGCGATCTCCGCGGCGAGCGCGCCTCGGAGACTCCCGGCCGGAGCCGATCCGAAGGCACGGACGACCAGGGGCATCTTCTCCGGCGCGGGCCTCGCGGTTCCGCCGGCGCTCCGCGGCGAGGGTGACGTCCTCGCCAGCTGGAACGCGGGGATGACCCTGCCGTGGGGCGTCGGCTACACGGGCGACGTGTGGCTCAGCGACCCGATCGACCTCCTCGATGTCCACTTCACGACCGGCGGCACGCGTCTCGGCGACTTCCCGAACCCGACGAACGGGGCCTGGGGAGGCGACATGGCGTACGACCGCGGCCGTGGCCTGATCTGGCAGGTCAACGTCGGCGGCGACAACGGCCTGTACGGGATCGATCCGACCGACGGCTCGGTCAAGCAGGTGATCACCGGCGATCCCTGGACCGGGATCAGCCAGCGCGGCGTCGCTTATGACGCCGCGACCGACGTGTTCTACGTCGGCGGCTGGAACGAGGGCATCGTCTACCGCGTCGCGGGCCCGTCTCATCCGACCCCGGGCGAGACCCTCAGCCAGTGCAATCCGGCCGACCCGAACATCTCCGGCCTGGCCTGGAACAGCTCGTTCAACCTCCTCTGGGAGGCCACGAACAGCGAAAGCGACACGATCTACCTGATCGATCCGGCGACTTGTGAGACGCTCCGCGCGATCGGCCATCCGGACGGTGGCGGGGGGAATGGCGCCGGCATCGAGCTCGATGCCGCCGGCAACATCTGGACCGTCGGCCAGAACAGCGGCAACGCCTACCTGATCGACAGCGGCTTGCCGCAGTTCAGCGACGTCCCGTGGCTGACGGTCAGCCCGACCGAGGGCACGGTTCCCCTCGACGGCAGCCAGGCGCTGACGTTCACCGCCGATAGCAGTGATCTTGGGGTCGGCGTCTACCATGCGATCGTCGTGATCCAGACGAACGATCCGGATCACGCCAACATCCAGGTGCCGGTCACCCTCGTCGTCCCGGCCTACCAGCAGGGGATCAACGCCGGCGGCGGGTCGTACATCGATCCCGCCCAGGGCGACCTCTATGGCGCCGATCGGGCCTTCACGGCCAGCGGGTTCGGATACGTCGGCGCGAGCTCGACGCGGTCGACCACTGCCGGCATCGCCGGGACGACTCGCGACCCGTTGTACCAGGACCTCCGGTCCGGGATGACCGCCTATCGGTTCACCGTCCCGAACGGGACCTATCGCGTGGATCTCGGCTTCGCCGAGCTCCAGCAGACCAAGGTCGGAGCGCGCGTCTTCAGCGTCGGGCTGGAAGGCGCGAACGTCCTGACGAACTTCGACATCGTGGCCGCCGCCGGCGGTCGCTACATCGCCCTGGATCGATCGTTCCTGGTCGAGGTCACGGACGGGGTGCTCGACATCTCGTTCACGGCTCAGCGTGGCGACACGCCGATCGTGAACTCGATCCTCGTGACGGAGACGCCGCCGGGTAGCCCTGGCTGAGCGAACGGCTCACCTCGAGACCAGCATGTGGCCCGCCGGCACCGCCGGCGGGCCGCTCATTGACCTGAAGATCAGCCGCCGGGCGTGATCGTCACCGTGCCGACCATCCCGTACGCCTCGTGGCCGGGGAGGTGGCAGATGTACTGGAGTGCCCCCGGCGCGTCGAACGTGACCGTCGTCTGCCGCTCGGTCCGGGCCGGGATCGTAATCTCCGTCGGTCGCGCATTGTGGACCGGCTCGGTGCCGGTCCGATGGCGCTCATGCAGCGCCGCGTCGCCGACGATCCATTCGTGGTCGATCGGATCGGTGTTCGTGATCACGAACGTCACGGGGCGGCCGACGGGGACAGTGACGGCCGCCGGGTCGTAGTGCGAGAAGTGGATCGTGATCGGGATGACGAGCGGGTCGGTCGAGCGGGCGACCGCGTTCGCCGCGATCCCGGTCACGGCCGCGACGGCGAGTCCGATGAGGAGCGCCGTCGCGGGACGCTGGAGACGCATCAGCACGCTCCGGGCTGGCCGGCGGGCGACTGGGACTGAGCCGCCCGCCGCGCCGACCTCACCCGGCGACCGGGCGGCCGCCGGAGTGCGACCGGCCGATCAGCGTCACGCCGATCAGGCCCATCGCGACGAACGCGAGTGCGAGGAAGATCCGGCCGACGTCGACCGGGGTCGACAGCGGCGCTGTCGATGGCATGGCCAGGCCGGCGTCGACCGCCGATGGTCGCCCGGCGCCGGAGGCATCGACCGCGAGGTCATAGCCGATCTGTGCGGCCTCCCCGTCGACCGCGACCTTGGTCAGCCAGCCGGATGAAGGCACCCAGTCCATCCCGCGGTCGGTTCGAAGGTCGGACAGCAGGCTGTCGGAGGCGGTCTCGCTCGCGTCGAGCCGGATCCCGTTGCTGCCGTTCGGGACGGGCAGGAGCGCGGGGGCGCGATCGGTCAGGAGATAGACGTCGGCCTGGACCGCCTCGCCGCCGGTCTTGCCGAGGGCCAGGATCCGCAACGGCACCCAGGGGTTCCTGGTCGGGATGGTGATGTGGACCGGGGTCCCGTCGCCGACCTGCTGGCCGCGAGCCTTGGCCGCGTCGGCGTCGAAGGCCGCGGCGAGGAAGATCGGGCTGCGCTGCGCGTAGAAGTCGAGGACCTCGGGCGCGTCGGGCGGGAGGCGGAAGCCGTGCTTCGTCGCCCACTGGCCGATGTCGGCCGCTCCGCCCTTGAGGACGGTGATGTCCAGGGCGTCGATCTTGACCTTCATGAGCTCGACGGCGCCGCTGGCGCTGGCCGCGGGAGAAGCGGCGTCCCTGAGGAACACGGGGCTCGTTTCGCGGACCAGGCGCTGGAGCGTCCAGTCGCCGCCCTTCTCGACGCTCGTCGGCACGTCCGGGAGCGGGGTGATGGATCCGAACCGGCCCCCGCCGCCGGCGAACTGGAACGCCGTGACGTAGTGCTCGACGCCGTCGTGGTAGCCGGCGAAGGTCGTCGTCCGAAGCAGGTTGACCGCGCCGTTCGGCCCGATCAGCCCGCCGCAGGCGAGGGCCGGGGTCGCCGCCAGGAAGACCGCCAGGGCTGCGGCCGGGACGCCGAGGAGGAGCCTCGTCCGGCGTCCGGGCCGGTCGTATCGGTCGAGAGGAGATCGCCGCATCGAATCGCCCTCCGGGTAGGAGCGGGTTGGTTGCCGCCCCTGACGTCTCGATGCTCGGCGAGGTTCCACGGCCGTCGCGCGTCCGGGCGCGACAGCCTCAGGTCGGGCGCTCGACCCTCACGTCGTCGATGCCGGCTTCGATCAGGCTGTCGTGCCCGCCGTCGGTCGCCTGGACCACGACCCGGATCGTCTGGCCGCTCCAGGCCGACACATCCACGGTCGCCCGGATCCAGCTGGCCGCGACGGTGCTCGCCGTTCCGAATTTCGACCAGACGAGCGCCCGGGTCGCGGTCTCGTCCTCGACGAACACCTTCAGCGAGTCCGACACGCTGCTGGACCCATGGGCGAAGCTGTAGCGGAACGACAGCAGACCCGGGCTCGCCGGCAGGGCGATCGGGACGCTCTGGATGGTCGTCCGCCCGTCCAGGTCGTAGCTGTTCGCCGTGGAACCCGCCGGCAGGCCGGTGATGAAGCCGTACCGGCCCGAGTACGGGCGGTCGAGCTGCATCCGAACCCCACCGACGCTCGTCGGCGCAGGATCGCCCCGCACGAAGCGGCCGGACGTGGCCGTATCGGTCCCATCCGGATTGACCTTCCAGCCGCGGCTGATCTCCATGTCGTCGAAGAACGGGCCGCAGTTGAGCTTGCTGAGCCCGGTCACCGAGTACGGGCAAGCCCCGACCGTCAGGAAGTACAACAGGGCGCTTCGGTTGTGCGACGTGGCCGGCGCGATCTTCTCGTCCGGCGGGTAGTGGTCGCCCCAGACCGTCGGAGTCTCCGGCGGGTAGAGCTCCCACGTGTAGGAGAAGATCCGCTCCCGGCCGTACATCCAGTCGATCTGGTCGCCGTCGGTGATGTACAGGTCGCTCGATTGCATTGGCTTGTAGCCGTTCCGGGCGGCCATCGCCTTGCCGAAGGCGACGAAGACCTGGTGGTCCCAGACGGTCATGTCGGCCGGGATGTCCGTCTTCGTATGGCCGTACGGCCACAGGATCAACTGCCCGTTCGTGTGAAACGTGATGTGGGCCTTGATCTGCTGCACGCCGCCGACCACCCGGCTGACGACGAACGCCCGCAGGGCCCGGACCTCGGGTGCCGAGAGCGCCCGCGGGCCGCGGTAGGTGATCGAGGCGGGGTTGCTCGACGACCCTCCGCAACACCCCCAGGAGTAGTCGTAGTTGCGGTTCAGGTCCGTGCCGATCGCCGACGTCCCGGCGTTCGGCTGGCGGTTCTTGCGCCAGGCGCAATACGGAGGGTGACTGCTGTTGGTGCACGTCAGGTCGTACACGAACCCGTCGGGATTGACCGCGAAGATGATCCAGATCTCGCGGCTGTCGACGAGGTTCGTGATCTGAGTATCGGTGCCGTAGTTGTCGACGAGGAGGTGGAACAGGTAGAGCGCCTGCTCGACCGTGAGGTGCTCCCGCGCATGGTGGAGCGCGTCGAACATGATCTCCGGCTCGGGCTCGTCGGTCGCGACCTTGTCGCTGATCTTCGCCGCCCAGATGTCGCGACCCTGGTAGCTCTTGCCGATGCTGAAGACGTGGACGATGTCCGGATGCGCCGCTTCGACGGCGTGGATCTCGCTGACCATCTCTGCATAGGAGTGGTAGAGCGAGTCCTGCGGCGGGAAATCCGCGGCCGCGGCGGGAACGGCGGCGATGGCAAGGACGGCCATCGCGGCCAGCGCGGCGAGGGCCATGGATCGGCGGAGGGCGCGAGGTCGTCGGGACATGCTCGAAGGGTGACAGCCGGCGGTGCCCCGCCGCAACCCGACCTCGGAGCCGCTCGCTGGGGGTACCAAGGGGCCACGAAGGGGTGGGCGAGATCGACCCGCCTCAGTCCGGGCTGGTCGGCAGCTCGATCCGGATCTCGGCGCCGCCGCCCGGTGGGGACAGCGCAGCGATCGATCCGCCGTGGAGCTCGATGAGGCCGCGGGCGATCGACAGCCCGAGGCCGGTCCCGGTCGAGCCCTGGCCGCGGGCGAACCGCTCGAAGACGTGCGGCAGGAGCGCCGGATCGATCCCGGGGCCGGTGTCGTTCACCACGAGCTCGATTCGCTCGGCCGCGCCGCGTTCGCCGTGCCCGGTCCGTCCGCGCCGCCCGGCGATCG
>VBFG01000090.1 GCA_005882635.1 Chloroflexota bacterium
TGCCCGGGCACGACATCCGCGCCCTCCTGTCCACGTTCCAGCAGGCGCTCGAGCTGCGTGGGCCGGTCATCGTCCACGTCCGGACCCAGAAGGGTCACGGCTACCGCCCGGCCGAGACCGACCAGGTGGCGTTCCACGGGGCGGCGCTCCCGCCGATGACGGTCCCGCCCGGCAACGGCAACGGCCATGGGCCGATCGAACCGTCGACGCCGTCGGTGCCGCCGCTTGGCGGTTCGACCCCGACTGGCGCGATGCCGACCGAATCGATGTCCGACGATGCGGCGCCCGCGTCGGCGAGGATCCACCCGCCGAAGAACCCGAACTACACCGCGGTCTTCGTGAAGGAGCTGATCGCCCAGGCGCGGATCGACCAGCGGATCGTCGCCATCACCGCCGGGATGCCGACCGGAACCGGCCTGTCGACCTTCCAGGCGGCGTTCCCCGAGCGGTTCATCGACGTCGGGATCGCCGAGCAGCACTCCATGGCCCTTGCCACCGGCCTCGCGATGGGCGGCATGCGACCGGTCGTCGCGCTCTATTCGACCTTCCTCCAGCGCGCCTTCGACCAGACCGTCCATGACGTCTGTCAGAACGATCAGCCGGTCCTGATCGCGGTCGATCGCGCCGGGCTCGTCGGCGAGGACGGGACGAGCCATCAGGGGATGTTCACGCTATCGGCGCAGCGGCAGCTGCCGAACCTGGTGATCGCCAGCCCGAAGGACGAGCAGGAGCTCCGGTCACTGCTGCTCACCGCGCTGGCCCAGGATCGGCCGTTCGCCCTGCACTACCCGCGCGACCCGGGGTTCGGGCTGCCGCCCGTCGATCCGGCGCCGATCCCGGTGGGGCGAGGCGAGGTGGTCCGCGCCGGCGACGACGTCCTGTTCGTCGGGTTCGGGCCGATCGTCGTGCGGGCCCTCGAGGCGGCCGATTCACTCGCGGTCGACGGCTGGTCGGTCGGCGTGATCAACGCGCGCTTCGCCAAGCCGCTCGACGTCGACCTGATCCTCGAGCGGGCCCGACGGGCCCGGCTGGTCGTGACGTTCGAGGAGAGCGTCGTCAGCGGCGGCTTCGGAAGCGGCGTGCTCGAAGCGATCGAGGCGGCGCGGATCATCGAGCCGACGCTGCGCGAGACGACGGTTCGGATCATCGGCATCCCGGCCGGAGCGTTCGTCGACCATGGGTCCGTGGCCGACCTGCGGCGGGTCCTCCGTCTCGATGCCGCCGGCCTCGCCGACCAGGTCCGCGAGACCCTCGACACCCTGGGCCTGAAGCCGAGAGCCGCGGGCCGCGTTGCTTCCTAGGGTGTCTCCGGCGCCGAAACGCCCGCTCGGCGAGTCCCCGGGGCCAGCAGACAGGCGAGGGTCAGGCCCCAGACCACGAGGCCCAGTCCCAGGATGGAGTCGGGCCCGGCGATGATCGTCGCGACGATGAGCAGGACGAGGCCGATGCCCACGGTCACGACACCCAGCAGCCAGCCCCACCGCGTACGTGACCAGATGCCCGCCGCGGCGAAGGCACAGGCGATCCCGTAGCCGGCGATCCCCGCGCCCATCATCAGGGCCGCGCCGCGAACGTCGGCCGCCGCATCCCCGAAGCCCGTGACGCTGAGGAGACCGCCGCCCGCGCCGATGCCGGACACCCCGATGAGGATCAGCAGGCTGATCGCGCCGATCATCGTCGGTGGACGTCCCGCCATGCGCTCGGGCCTCCGCTCGGGCCGAGGTCGCGGTGAGTCGCCGCGAAGTCGGCTGTGCCACGATAGCCGGGTGAGCACCGTCGGCGCCCGTCGCGCCCGTCAGCGCCTCGACCAGCTCGTCGTCGAGCGGGGCCTCGCGGAGACCCGAGCCCGAGCCCAGGCGCTGATCCTCGCCGGAAAGGTCCGGGTCGGGACCGGCGACCGGGCCCGTCTCGATCAGCGGGCCGGCGACCTCGTCGATCCGGACATCCCCATCGCGATCTCGGAGCCGGAGCCCTACGTCAGTCGCGGCGGGCACAAGCTGGCAGCCGCGCTGGACGCGTTCGGGATCGATCCGGCCGATCTCGTCTGCCTCGACGTCGGCGCCTCGACGGGTGGCTTCAGCGACGTCCTCCTGCAGCGTGGCGCCGCCCGGGTCCACGCCGTCGACGTCGGGCGGGGCCAGCTCGCCGATTCGATCGCCCGCGACCCACGGGTCGTCGTTCACGACCGGACCAACGCCCGGACCATGACGCCGGCGACCCTCGGCGAGCCGATCGACCTGGCCGCGGTCGACGTGTCGTTCATCTCGCTCCGCCTCGTGCTCGGCCCGATCGCGTCGACGCTCGCGCCGCGCCTGGGTGGCTCGCCGATCGTCGCCCTCGTCAAGCCGCAGTTCGAGGTGGGGAAGGGCGAGACGGACCGCGGCGTCGTTCGGGATCCGTCTGCCCACCGAGCGGTCCTCGAGGCGGTGGTGGCGGACGCCTGGCGGCATGGCCTCGGAGCGCGCGACGTCATCGCCTCGCCGATCCTCGGGCCGGAGGGCAATCGCGAGTTCCTGGTCCATCTCCAGGCCGGACCGAGCTGCGCCGACCTGGGCGCGCGGATCGGGGCGGTGACCGGCACGGGACCGTGACGCGCGTCGGCTTCGCCTACAACCCGACGAGCGAGGCGGCCGTCGATCTGCGCGAGCGGGCGGCCGGCTGGTGCCGGATGCACGGCGTCGACCAGTGGGCGGCGCAGGCACAGGACTTCGAGACGCTGTGTCGCGAGCTGGCGACGACGGACTTCCTCGTCGTCCTCGGCGGCGACGGCACGTTCCTGCGGGCAGCGCGGGCGGTCATCCAGGTCGACGTCCCGTTGCTCGGGGTGAACCTCGGGAAGATCGGCTTCCTCTCGAAGGTCGAGGCGAACGAGCTCGAATCCGTCCTCACGAAGCTGTCGACGGGCGACTACGCGATCGACGAACGGATGGTGCTCGAGGCGCGGCTGCTCGGAGCGGACGGGACTGCGGCCGGCGCCGTCCACCACGCCTTGAACGACGTCGTCGTCGCGCGCGGGGCGCTTGCCCGGGTCGTCCGGATGGACGTGGCGATCGGCCCGAGCCACCTCGCGACCTTCATCGCCGACGGGCTGGTCGTGTCGAGCCCGACGGGGTCGACCGGTTACTCGTTCAGCGCCGGCGGCCCGGTCGTCGCCCCGGACAGCCGCAACCTCATCGTCACCCCGATCGCCGGCTACCTGTCGGCGATCCGCTCGGTCGTGGTCGGGCCGGACCAGATCGTCCGTTGCCGGATCGTCGACGCGACCGAGGCGATCGTGTCGATCGACGGCCGCGAGGACGTCCCGATCGCGGTCGGCGACGTCGTCGAGGTTCGCGCCCTCGAGCGACCCATCCATCTCGTCGAGCCGGCCGGCAGCCAGCCGTTCTGGGACCTGTTCCGGCGGAAGGTGGAGCTGCTGCCGTCGTGACCGGGCGGGACGGGTCTTGAGCCGGGAGCTCGTCGGGGTCATGGCCGGCGACGACGTCGCCGAGGACGGCCCCGAGTTCGTCGCCGGGCGGCTGCTCGAGCTGAGCGTCGCCGACCTGGCGCTGATCGACCGGCTCCGGCTGGAGCTGGAGCCTGGCCTGAACGTCTTCACCGGCGAGACCGGGGCAGGGAAGAGCCTCCTGATCGATGCGCTCGGTCTCGCGATCGGCGCGCGCGCGGACACGAGCCTCGTCCGGCACGGAGCCGAGGCCGCGCGCGTCACCGCCCTGTTCGATCGGATCCCGGAGCCGCTCATCGCGACCCGGGAGCTCTCGACCGGCGGTCGCTCCACGGCCCGCCTGGACGACGAGCCGGTCACGGCGGCCCGCCTCGCCGACGCCGCCGGTCCCCTCGTCGAGATCCACGGCCAGCACGACCAGCAGCGGCTCCTGGACGAGCGCTGGCAGCGCGACCTGCTGGACGCCTACGGCGGCCACGACGCCCTGCGAGCGACGATGGCGGCGGCGGTCGAGCGGTGGCGCGAGAACCGGGCCCTTCTCGCCTCCCTCGCCCTCGACCCGCGAGAGGTGACGCGCCGCCTCGAGCTCGCCGAATACGAGGCGAACGAGATCGCCGCGGCCCGCCTCCGACCGGGTGAGGCCGACGAGACCCGACGTCGCCTCGATGCCGGACAGCACGGCGAGGCGATCACCCGCGGAGGCGCAGCGCTTGCGGAGGCCCTCGCCGGCGAGGAGGGCAGCGCCCGCGAACGCGTCGGGGTCGCCGCCCGTGAGGCGGGCGCGCTCGCCCGGCTCGATCCGCGGTTCGACGAGATCGGAGATCGACTCGCCGGGCTCGAGGCCGAGCTGGCCGACACCGCGTCCACCGTCCGCGATATCGCGGAGTCGATCGACCACGACCCTGCCGAGCTCGAGCGGTTGTCAGAGCGCTTGTCGACGATCTACGGGCTCGAACGCCGCTACGGCGACGATGAGGCAGCCGTCATCGCTCACGGCGAGCGGGCCGCGGCCGAGGCGGAGCGACTGCGCGGCGTGGACGACGAGCGAGCGAACCGGGAGGCCGACGACGCGAGGCTCCTGGAGCGCGTCGCGATCGCCGCCGCGGACCTGTCCGCCGCGCGGGCAACCGCGGCACGCCGCCTGACCGACACCGTCGACGGCGTCCTCGCCGAGCTCGGCTTTCCGAGGGGCGTCTTCGAGGTCGCCCTCGGGCGACGGCCCGCCGACGAGGACGAGGCCGCGGTCGAGGTCGATGGCGATGCCCTCGGCTTCGACGCGACCGGCATCGACCAGGTCGTCTTCCGGCTCGCCCCGAACGCCGGCGAACCGGCGCGACCGCTGGGGCGGATCGCATCGGGCGGCGAGCTGAGCCGAGTCGCGCTCGCGATCAAGCAGGTCCTCGCGTCCGCCGACGACACGCCCGTCCTCGTCTTCGACGAGATCGACAGCGGGATCGGCGGCAGGAGCGCCGATCCGATCGGCCGCAGCCTGTGGGCGCTCGCCCGGCGCCACCAGGTCCTGTGCGTGACGCACCTGCCGCAGATCGCCGCCCACGCCGACACCCACTTCCGGATCGCGAAGCGGGAGGTCGACGGCCGGACGATCACCGAGGTCGCCCGGCTCGATCCGGAGGCCCGCGCCGCCGAGCTCGCGGCGATGCTGGCGGGTCAGGAAGCCGGTGGCGGCGCCGCCGCGCTCGCGTCGGCGCGCGAGCTGCTCGATCGGGCCGAGGCGTGGCGGGCGCGGACCCTGGCCGCCGTCTGATGGTCGACATGGCGGCGCCACCGGCGGATGTCGCGGCTCCTCCGCTTGACCGGGCGATCGAGGACTACCTGACTTATCTCCGGGTCGAGCGCGGGCTGTCCCCGGCGACGATCCGGGCATACCGCGGCGACCTCGCGGACTTCGCGTCGAGACGCGACGTGGCGACGGCCTGGGCCGATGGCCCCGAGGCCGCCCGCCGCCATCTCGCGGAGCGGGCGAAACGGGGCCGACCGCGCGACCCCGGCCTCGCCCCGACCTCGCTCCGGCGCCGCGCGGCCAGCATCCGCGGCTTCTACCGGTTCGCCTACGGCGACGGGCTGATCGCCCGCGACGTCGCCGCCCACATCGACCTTCCGCGCCAGCCGCGGCTCCTGCCCGAGACCCTGGACGTGGCCGAGGTCGAGTCGCTCCTGGAGGCCGCGCCCGATCTCCGCGGCCGGGCGCTCCTCGAGCTGCTGTACGCCGCCGGGCTTCGGGTGAGCGAGGCGATCGGCCTCGATCGCGAGGACCTCTCGACCGAGGGCGGGTACGTCCGGGTGATCGGCAAGGGCGACAAGGAGCGCCTCGTTCCGGTCGGCGACGTGGCCCTGGACTGGCTCGGCCGCTGGCTGGAGGAGGACCGCCCAGCGCTGCTCACCCGGCATCACGTCGAGCCGCTCCGCGGCGGTCCACTGTTCCTCGGCGACCGCGGCGGTCGGCTCGCCCGGCAGCAGGCCTTCGCGATCGTCCGCGGCGCTGCCCGCCGAGCCGGTCTGGCCGAGGGCGTGTCGCCGCACACGCTCCGTCACTCGTTCGCGACGCACCTCCTCGAGGGCGGGGCCGACCTGCGGATCGTCCAGGAGTTGCTCGGTCATGCGAGTATCTCCACGACCCAGCTCTACACCCACGTGACGGGCGAGCGCGTCCGGGAGATCTACGCGCGAGCCCACCCACGAGCCTGATCAGCGGAGAGGACCGATGGCCTACCTGGACAACCTCCTCGCCTCGGGCGAGCAGCCGCTCCGTCGAGAGCACCAGCACTGGTTCGTTCTCGCCGCGTCGGCTCGCTACGCGATCCTGGCCTGGATCGTGGCGATCGTCCTCCTCTTCGTCAGTGGCGGGATCTCGAACGACGCGTTCCGCCAGGTCATCGGTTTCGTTGTCCTGATCCTCGTCGTCGGAGGGCTCCTGAACTTCGCCTGGCAGGTCCTGCGCTGGCAGAACGAGGAGTTCGTCGTCACCTCGCGGCGGGTGCTCGAGACCCAGGGCGTGGTCAACAAGCGAGTCGTCGATTCGTCGCTCGAGAAGATCAACGACGCGATCCTGACGGAGTCGTTCTTCGGCCGGATCTTCGGCTTCGGGGACCTGGAGATCCTGACCGCCTCGGAAAGCGGGATCTCGCGGCTCCGGATGCTCCGCCAGGCCGACGACTTCAAGCGAACGATGCTCGACGCGAAGCACGAGCTCGAGCTCGAGCTGTCCGGCGCGAAGCCGATGCCGAGTCCGGCGCTGCGCGCGGCGATGCCGTCCGCACCCGCACCGCGGACCGGTGCTGCGGTGGGCGATGCCGCTGCGGCCGCCGCCCCGAGCCCGGCGAGTGCGATGTCGGCCGACGACGTCACCCGGACGCTGGCGAGCCTGGCCGACCTGCGCGATCGCGGCGCGATCAGCGCGGAGGAATACGAGGCCAAGAAGGCCGATCTCCTGCGGCGGCTCTGAGCCGCGGCTCGCCGCTCTGAGCCGCGGCTCGCCGCGACCGGCCGGTACGATAGCCCGATCGTCGCGTCCCGCGATCGACGCCGCAGCCGAGGACCCTTCGTGCGCCTAGCCGACATCCTGCCGCACCTGATCGCGGCCGGCTTGATCCTGCTCATCTCGTTCCCGGTCCACGAGTTCGCCCACGCCTATACGGCCTACCGGCTCGGCGACGGGACGGCGAAGCTGTTCGGCCGGCTGACGCTGAATCCGGTCGCCCACTTCGACCCGTTCGGCGGTCTGTTCCTCGTGATCTCGAGCCTGATCGGGTTCGGCATCGGCTGGGCCAAGCCGACCCCAGTGAACCCGAACAACCTGCGCGGCGGGCGGAGCAGCGAGGGGATCGTCGCGGCGGCGGGGCCGGTGTCGAACCTGGTCCTGGCCGGGCTCGGGGCGATCCCGCTGCGGCTCCTGATCAATGCCCGACTGGACGGGACGGACGTCCCCGACGTCGTCCTCGAGACAATGCTGACCTTCGTGGTCATCAACGTCGCCCTGATGCTGTTCAACTTCGTGCCGGTGCCACCGCTCGACGGCTCGAAGGTCCTCTTCTCGCTGATGAGCCCGCGCCAGGCCTGGCAGTGGCGGCCGATGCTCGAGCAGTACGGCTTCCTGCTCCTCGTGGTCGTCGCGTTCCTGCCCGTCCTCCCGGGCAACCAGTCGATCTTCGACGCGATCTTCCTGCGGATCGGCGGACCGATCATCAACTTCCTCGTGGGCCGTGAAGTCCTCTGAGGCGGTCTTCGACGCGGCCCCCGTCACCGCCGCGCCGACCGTCGTCTTCGGCGAGGGCCGCCGGCCGGAAGCGGCGACGACCGTCCGGCTCGAGACCTTCGACGGGCCGCTGGCCCTCCTCCTCGCCCTCATCGAGGCCCGCCAGCTCGACGTCGTGACCGTCCCGCTCGGCGCGCTCGCCGAAGCCTATCTCGACGCGCTGGCGAGGCTGGAGACCGACCGGCTCGGGAACGTCAGCACCTTCGTCGCGATCGCGAGCCAGCTGATCCTCATCAAGAGCCGGGCGATCCTGCCGCGCCACGAGGAGCTGCCGGCGGGGGCGCTCGTCGACGACGGACCCGATCCCGAGGCGGAGCTTCGGGCCCGGCTGCTCCTCTATCGCGCCCATCGCGACGCCGGCCGTCGCCTGGCCGAGGTCGCGCTCGCGCGGGTCGGGTTGTTCCGCCGCGAGCCGGCGGTCGCCGGAGCGGCGGGCCTGGCGGGAGCGCGACCGCCCGACGCACCGCCCCTGGACCCGGCGGACCTGGCGGGCTCGCTGGCGCGACTGGCGGTGATCGTCGTGCCACCGCGGCCGCCATCCGAGGTGGTGCCGCGGACGATCACCCTCGCCGAGCGGGCCGCCATCATCCGGGACGCGTTGCGCGGAGCCGGCTCGATCGTGCTCCAGGACCTGCTGCGCGGCGTTCGCGACCGGGTCGTCGCCGCCGTCACGTTCCTGGCCCTGCTCGAGCTGATGAAGCGCCGCGAGATCGTCGTGACGCAGGACGAGCCGTGGGGACCGATCGTCGCGCGGCGGACGACCCCCGATGAGCGCGGGACGACCGGCTCCGGCGACGAGGACGCGCCGCTCGACGAGCGAATGGAGTCGTTCGCGTGATCGACCAGGAGTCGGTCGCGGCGCCCGCGGAGCTGACCGAAGCGCAGCTCGAGGCGCTGCTGTTCGTCGCCGAGCGACCGCTCACCCGGCGGGAGATCGCGACGGTCGCCGGCGTGGACCGGGCGACCGTCGATGCCCGGCTCGGCGATCTCGAGGTGGCCCTCGCCGCCCGCGGCGTGCGGCTCGTCCTGTCGGGCGATCGGGTCGAGCTGGTCACGGCGCCGGAGGCCGGGGCGCTGATCGCCCGCTACGTCGGCGCCGACGCGATCCGCCTGTCGCCGGCCGCCCTGGAAACCCTCGCGATCGTGGCCTACCGCCAGCCGGTCACGAGGTCGGCCGTCGAGCGGATCCGCGGCGTCGACTCGGACTACACCATCCGCTCGCTCCTCCACCGGCGCCTCGTCGTCGAGCTGGGCCGGTCCGAGACCCCGGGGCGACCGTTCCTCTACGGCACGGGTTTCGAGTTCCTGGAGCGATTCGGGCTGACGAGCCTCGACGAGCTGCCGCCGCTCGACATCGAGGTCGCGACTCGCCTGACCGAAGACGACGCCTCGACCGAGCCGAACGGCACGTCGTCGAACGGCCACGCCGGGGCCGACCCGGGCTGATGCCCGCCGAGCGCCTCCAGAAGGTCCTGGCGGCCGCAGGCGTCGCATCCCGCCGGGCCAGCGAGGGCCTGATCGCGGCCGGACGCGTCCAGGTCGACGGCCGGCGGGCGACGCTCGGCCAGCAGGTCGACCCGCAGACGGCGCGGATCGAGGTCGACGGACTACCGATCGGGGCCGCGGCCCGGACGACGTATCTCCTCCTCCACAAGCCGGCCGGGGTGACGGCGACGACGCGCGACCGCCACGCCGAGACGACGGTCCTCGACCTCATCCCGACCGCGCTCGTCCCTGACGGTGGCCGGCTGTACCCGGTGGGCCGGCTCGACCAGGACAGCGAGGGCCTGCTGATCCTGACGAACGACGGGGCGTGGTCCGAGCGGGTGCTCCATCCGCGCTACGGCGTCGAGCGCGAGTACGCGCTGGCGGTGCGCAGGCAGCTGGATCGCGACCAGGTCCAGGCGCTGGGGGAGGGGATCGCGCTCGACGAGGGCCTGGCCACGTTCCACCACCTCCGCCTGATGACCGCCGTCGAGACCAGCCGGTTGGTCGACCTCCTGACGCCATCACCACCGGCAGGTCTCAACTGGTATCGAGCGACCCTCCGCCAGGGCTGGAAGCGCCAGCTCCGACGGATGTTCGGCGCGGTGGATGCCCCGATCGAGCGGCTGGTCCGGGTCCGGATCGGCCCGGTTCGGATCGACGGCCTCCGCAGCGGCCGCGTGCGACCGCTGAAGGCGCCCGAGGTCCGCGGGCTCGCCGCGGGAGGGGGTCGATCGCGCGACGACAGCCGCACGCCCGAGGGCACCCGATCGACTTCGCCCCGGCCGCCCAAGCCGTTCGAGCGCCCCACGACCGAACACGAGAAGGAGCAGCGCCAACGGCAAGCCCGTTGATCGATTCGGGCGCCGAGCGACTGGATCAACGATCGGCGCTGCCGTCCTTCGCCCGTTCGGTCGTCCGGCGACCGAACCTGCAACGGCCACCGACGAGTCGATCCTCGCTGACGAGCCCGGCGGGTATCCTCGGCTCGTGAGCCCTGCCCAGCCCGGTCTCGTCGTGGCCCTCGACGGTCCGGGGTCATCCGGCAAGTCGAGCGTCGGCGCGGCCGCCGCGCTGCGCCTAGGCTACCGCTTCTGCGACACCGGCCTGCTGTACCGCGCCGCGACCTGGCTGGCACTCCGCCGTCGCGTCCGGGCCGACGATCCCGACGCGCTCGTCGCCTTGGTCACCGAGATCGAGCTCGTTCCGGACGAGAACGGCCGGCTGGCGCACGTCAGCGTCGACGGCGTCGACGTCACCGCCGACGTCCACACGCCGCGTGTCGACGATGCCGTGTCCGCCGTCAGCGGCGTGGCCGAGCTCCGAGCCGCGCTGCTCGAGCGTCAGCGGGCCCTGGCCGCCGAGCCTGGCGGCATCGTGATGGCGGGGCGCGACATCGGGACGGTCGTCCTACCCGACGCGGATCTGAAGATCTTCCTCGACGCATCCGTCGAGGAACGGGCGCGGCGACGCGCGGAGGAGCGCGGAGTCGATCCGGACGGCTCCGACGGCCGTTTCATCCTGGCCAAGCTCCGACGGCGCGACGCGCTCGACAGCAATCGTGACGTGGCCCCACTCCGGCCGGCGGAGGACGCGATCCACATCGTGACCGACGGCAACACCTTCGACCAGACGGTCGAGGCGGTCGTCGCGACGGTCAGGGCGGCCGCCGCATCGTCGGCGGCGCTGGCCGCGGGGGAGGCCCGATGACGACGCCGGTCGCCGAGCGGCCATCTGCCAAGCCCGCGATCGACGAGTCGGAGCTGCTCCGCGACGACCTGACGCCGCTGATCCGCGGCACGGCGCTCGGAGCTCGCATCCTCGCCCGTTCCACGACCCGGGTGCGAGTCGAGGGCCCCACCGCGGCGATCCCGACGTCGGGGCCGGTGATCCTCGCGGCCAACCACATCTCGAACGCCGATCCGGTGATCCTCGGGGCGTGGCTGACGCCGCGGCTCGGCCGGCGGATCCACTGGCTCGGCAAGAAGGAGATGTTCGACTGGCCGATCGTCGGCTGGATGGCTCGCAACGGTGGCGTGGTCCCGGTCGACCGCGCCAGCGCCGACATCGAGGCGTTCCGTCTCGCCCAGCGCGTCCTCGAGGCCGGCCACGTCCTCGTGGTCTTTCCCGAGGGGACGCGCAGCCCGACGGCCGAGCTCCAGACCCCGAAGGACGGCCTGGCGATGCTCGCCATGCGGACCGACGCGACGATCGTCCCGATCGGCATCTCGAACACCGACAAGGTCTGGCCGAAGGGCCGCTTCCTGCCGACGCCCGGCCGTCACGCCACGATGCGGATCGGCGAGCCGTTCAGGGTCGGCGAGCTGCTCCCGCCGGGCATCGACCGCAAGTCCGCCAAGACCCTCGCGACGACGCTGATCATGCGGCGCATCGCGGCGCTCCTCGATCCGCGCCACCGTGGTCCGTATGCAGACGCAGCCGCGGCCGACCCGTCGATCTGATCAGACGATCATCGGAGGAACCCAAGCGCGGCTGTTGGGCGCGAGCGGGCCGACGTGCCGCGTGACTGGACCGCTGTCACGCACGGTCTCGATCCGCGTCACCCGCTTCAGAGGCCGTCGGCCCCCTGCAGTCGCGCGAACGGTCCTCCCATGAGCGTCTGAGCGTCTTGGACGCTCGAGGGGTCGGTTCGGATCGGGATTCCGGGGCCTGCATGCGATAATCGATCCATCATGGGAACCGTCCGGGAGATCCGGATCGCCCGGCGAACCGGCTTCTGCTACGGCGTGCGCGAGGCGATCGACAAGGCCAAGGAGGCCCGCGCCGCGGGCAAGTCGACCCATACCCTCGGCCAGGTCGTCCACAACGAGGGCGTGATCTCGGACCTCGAGCGGCTCGGGATCGAGACCGTCGAGACCCTCGACGACGTCGACGGCGGGGCGGCGGTCGTGATCCGGGCCCACGGCGTCCGGCCGGACGTGATGGAGCGCGCCAACGCGCGCGGGCTCGAGGTCATCGACGGCACCTGCACCTGGGTCATCCAGGAGCACAAGGAGCTCGTGAAGCTCGTCGAGGAGGGCTACACGATCGTCCTCCTCGGGACGCCGAACCACGCCGAGGTCGTCGGCATGCTCGGCTTCGCCCCCGACGCGATCGTCGTCGACGAAGAGGACGAGTGGGAGGCGAAGATCCCGCGCAAGAAGCGGATGGCGCTGATCTCCCAGTCGACCCAGCCGCCCTGGAAGTTCGAGAAGCTCGCGGCGTTCCTGGTGAGCCGCAGCCACGAGCTGAAGATCGTCAACACCGTTTGCCCCGTCACGATCCGCCGCCAGGAGGACACGGTCGAGGCCGCGGGGGATGTCGACCTGATGGTCGTCGTCGGCGGCCGATCGAGCGCCAACACCAAGGAGCTCACCCGGCTGGTCGGGATCGCCGGCAAGCCGGCCATCCAGATCGAGGGTTGGAAGGACCTCACCGACGCCTCGGTCTTCGATGGCCGCGAGGTCGTCGGCATCACCGGCGGGACGTCGACCCCGATCGAGGACCTCCGCGACGTCGCCCGGCGCGTCCTGGAGATCGCGGGCACGCCCGAGGTCGCGGCCAGGGCCGACGAGCTCGCCCAGGAGGCGCTGGCCGGTGCCGCGACGCCGGCGGGCCGCACCACGTCGCTGCCGACGTTCGTGCACAACGAGGGCGCCGCCCCGACCACGGGCGCTGCTTAGACCCGTGGCGCGCGCCCAAGCCCAGGCCGGGTTGCCGGTCGTCGCCATCGTCGGCCGGCCGAACGTCGGGAAGAGCACGCTCTTCAACCGGATGGTCGGCAAGCGACAGGCGATCGTCGAGGACCGGGCCCGGACGACGAGAGACCGGATGTACGGCGACGCCGAGTGGAACGGGCGGCGGTTCGTCGTCGTCGACACCGGCGGCCTGGAGGTCGACACCGCCGATCCGATCGAGCTGAAGGTCCAGGAGCAGGCGCGGCTCGCGATCGGCGAGGCCGACGTGATCTTGTTCCTGGTCGATGCGATCAGCGGCGTGACCCCGGCCGACCTCGAGGCAGCGGAGCTCCTCCGAACAGCGAAGGCACCGCTGATCGTCGCGGCCAACAAGGCCGACAACACCGCCCGTGAGGCCGACGCCGCTGAGTTCTGGTCGCTCGGCTGGGAGGAGACGTACGCGATCTCAGCGTCGCACGGCCGAGGGACGGGCGACCTGCTCGATGCGATCGCCTCGGCGCTGCCGCCGGAATCGGAGTCCGAGATCGCCCGCAAGCAGCGCGAGGCCGAGGCCGACGAATGGGCCCGCGATGTGGCGGCGGGCCGACTCGAGCCGTTCGTCGTCGGCGATGAGGCCGACGGGGGTGACGACGAGGAGCTCGACGGGACCGACGAGGCCGACGGGGTGGCCGCCCGCTGGGACGCCGCCATCGCCGTCGAAGCGGCATCCGACGAGCCCGCCGCGGTCGCCTTCGTCGGCCGCCCGAACGTCGGCAAGTCGTCGCTCCTCAACAGCCTCCTCGGGGAGGATCGGGCGATCGTGTCCGAGGTCCCGGGCACGACCCGCGACGCGATCGACACGACCCTCGAGTGGGGCCGCAGCGAGGTCGTCCTGATCGACACCGCCGGCATCCGGCGGCGCGGCAAGGTCGCCTCCGGGCCGGCAGCCGAGCGCTACTCCACCCTCCGCTCCCTGAAGGCAATCTCGCGGGCCGACGTCGCGGTCCTCGTGATCGACGCGGTCGAGGGTCTCACCGCCCAGGACGCCCACGTCGCCGGCTACATCGTCGAGGAGGGCAAGGGCCTCGTCATCGCGGTCAACAAGTGGGACCTGGTCGAGAGCAAGACGGACCGGACCTTCGACCAGTACGTCGAGTGGATCCACAACGAGGTCCCGTTCCTGGACTTCGCGCCGGTCCTGTCGATCAGCGCGAAGACGGGCCAGCGCGTGGGTCGGGTGCTGGAGATGGCGATCGACATCTGGGGCGAGCGCCGCAAGCGGGTCGCGACCGCGGAGCTGAACCGCGTGTTGCGGGCGGCCGCAGAGCGGCAGACACCGCCGATCGTCAAGGGCCGCCGGCCGAAGCTGTTCTACGGGACGCAGGCCGGCGTGGCGCCGCCGACGTTCGTGTTCTTCGCCAACGACTCGGCCGCGATCCACTTCAGCTACCGGCGCTACCTCGAGAACCGACTTCGGGCGGAGTTCGGCTTCGACGGGACGCCGATCAAGCTGATCTTCCGGGACCGCGAGTCGGCCCGGCTGCCTCGGCGTCGGTCGTCGCGGCGGGCGACCGCTCGTCAGGGCCCGGGGCGGCGTTCGCCCGCGAGCGCGAGGAGGTCGAAACGATGATTGCGCCCGTCACGCTCGACACGATGCGCGAGGTCGTCGACGCGTTCAACCGGCACGACCTGGACGCGATCATGTCGTACTTCGCCGACGACGCCGTGTTCGAGTCGCCGCGCGGGCCGGATCCACGCGGGACGCGGTATGTCGGGAAGGACGCCGTGCGCGTCGGGCTCGGCAAGCGGTTCGAGGGCATCCCCGACGTCCACTACGGCGACGACGACCATTTCCTCAGCGCCGATGGGCTCCGCGGCGTGTCCGAATGGACCTTGACCGGGACGACGACGGGCGGGGAGCGGCTCGAGGTCCGCGGGTGCGACATCTGGACGTTCCAGGACGGGCGGATCGTCGTCAAGGACTCGTACTGGAAACGCGTCGAGTGACCGAGCCGGCTGGCTCGCCGCGGGTCGCGATCGTCGGTGCGGGCGCCTGGGGAACGACCCTTGCGGTCCTGATCGCCCGGACGGAGCCGGTCCTCCTCCTGACCCACGACGCGGCCGCCGCACAGCGGATCGGGACGGCCCGGGAGAACGAGCGCCGGTTGCCGGGGGTGCGCCTGCCCGACGCCGTCCGCGTCGCGGCCGAACCGGCGGAGCTCGCCGCCGTCGCTGACCTCGTCGTCTACGCGGCGCCGTCGACCCATCTCCGCTCGACCGTCGAACGGACCGCGCCGTTCGTCGCCCCGTCGGCTGATCTGCTGTCAGTCTCGAAGGGCCTCGAAAACGGCTCGCTCCTCCGGATGTCGGAGGTGGTCGTCGACGCCGGCGGGTTCCACGAGCGGCGCGTCGCGGCGTTGTCGGGGCCGAACCTGGCGTCGGAGATCGCCCGCGGACTGCCGGCGTCGGCCGTCGTCGCCGCCCTCGAGCCGACGCTGGCGGATCGGATCGTCGATCGAGTCGGCCGCCGCGAGTTCCGCCTGTACGTCAACAGCGACCTGCTCGGAGTCGAGCTATGCGGAGCCCTCAAGAACGTCATCGCGATCGCCGCGGGCGCCGCCGACGGCCTCGGGTTCGGCGACAACGGGAAGGCGGGGCTGATGACCCGTGGCCTGGCCGAGATGACCCGATTGGGGATCGCCGCAGGGGCCAACCCCCTGACCTTTGCCGGCCTGGCGGGGGTCGGCGACGTCATCGCCACCTGCGGTTCAACCCTGTCGCGGAACCATCGTCTCGGCGAGGAGCTGGCGAAGGGTCGCCCGTGGGAAGAGATCGAGGCCGCCCTGCCGGGCGTCGCGGAGGGCGCCTATACGGTCGACGCCGCGCTCGGGCTCGCCAGCCGTTTCGACGTCGAGATGCCCATCGCGCAGGAGGTCCACAAGGCGCTGTTCGAGGGCAAGAGCGTGCAACGCTGCCTCATCGACCTCCTGTCGCGCGAGTCGAAGGACGAACTGGCCGACTTCCCGGCCTGGGCCGAACGGATCCGGGAGACCAGCTGACGGCCAGCTCGAAACGGGCGCTCCGTTCGGTTGCCGTTCTGGCATCATGCCGACAACTCAAACGAGAAACGTAGGAGCGAACGGCTGATGACAGCCTACAAGGCACTCAGGATCGAGAAGGCGCTCAACGTCGAGGACCTCAAGAAGACGCCGGCCCCGCGCGGACGAAAGCCGAAGCCGCGCGACGTCGAGCTCGAGAAGTTGGTGACTGAAGTTGCCGCCGGTCCGAAATCGCAAGTGATCCCGTGGCGGTATGACGGAAAGCCGGCGACGGCCCGATTGGCCGCCCGCAAGGCAGTCGAGCGGTCCGGATTGGAAGTCTTCGTAAGCAGTCGGCCGGACCATCCCGGTCTCCTGTTGTTCTCGCGGGTACCGCTGTCCGGGCGACAGAGGGCGAAGGCGTAGGGGCAGACCGACGGGCGGAACAGAACGCGGTTGCTGCGCGCGAGCAGCCGGGCTAGGCTCTCAGCTCCGGCTCGCGCCGACCTGAGAGGAGATCCGTCATGGCGACCGTCCTGACCGAGCGCACCCGCTTCATCCTCGACGAGGACCGCATCCCGCGCGCCTGGTACAACATCGCCGCCGACCTGCCGAGCCCGCCGCCGCCCCCGCTCCATCCAGGCACCGGTCAGCCGATCGGGCCGGGAGATCTCGCCCCGCTGTTCCCGATGGAGCTGATCAAGCAGGTCGTCGCGACGGACCGCGAGATCGAGATCCCTGATCCCGTCCGCGATGCCTACAAGCTCTACCGGCCGAGCCCACTCCATCGGGCCCGCCGCCTGGAGAAGGCGCTCGATACCCCGGCCCACATCTACTACAAGTACGAAGGTGGCAGCCCGTCGGGGAGCCACAAGCCGAACACCGCCCTCGCCCAGGCGTACTTCAACAAGGCGGAGGGCGTGACCCGCCTCGCGACCGAGACGGGCGCCGGGCAGTGGGGGAGCGCGCTCGCCTTCGCCGGCGCCGCGTTCGACCTCGAGATCAAGGTGTTCATGGTCCGGGCGAGCTACGACCAGAAGCCGTACCGCCGGGTCCTGATGGAGACGTACGGCGCGTCGGTCGTGCCCAGCCCGTCGCGGGACACGCAGTACGGCCAGCAGGTCCTCGCCGAGAACCCGAGACACACCGGTTCGCTCGGCGTCGCGATCAGCGAGGCCATCGAGGACACGGTCACCCATCCGGGGACGAAGTACTCGCTCGGCTCCGTGTTCGATTTCGTGCTGCTCCACCAGACGGTCATCGGCCAGGAGACGATCGAGCAGATGGCACTGGCCGGCGAGGAGCCCGACGTGATCATCGGCTGCGCGGGCGGCGGCTCGAACTTCGCCGGGCTGACCTTCCCGTGGCTCGGCCAGACGTTCCGTGGCGGGAGGCGGTACAAGGTCATCGCCGCGGAGCCAGAGGCCGCGCCGTCACTGACCCGCGGCGTGTATGCCTACGACTTCGGCGACACCGCCAAGACGACGCCGCTCGTGAAGATGCACACCCTCGGCGCCGACTTCATCCCGGAGCCGATCCACGCCGGTGGCCTCCGCTACCATGGGATGGCGCCGCTCGTGTCGCACCTGAAGGAGCTCGGCGCGATCGAGGCCCGCAGCGTCCACCAGGTCGCGTGCTTCGCCGCCGGCGTCCAGTTCGCCCGGGCGGAGGGCATCCTCCCGGCACCCGAGCCGACCCACGCCCTCAAGGTCGCGATCGACGAGGCGCTCGACGCCAAGGCCGCCGGCGAGGAACGGGTCATCCTGTTCAACCTCTGCGGCCACGGCCACTTCGACCTATCGGCCTACGAGAAGTTCCTGGCCGGGACGCTCGAGGACTACGAGTATCCGGACGCGGCCGTCCAGAAGGCGCTCGCGAGCCTGCCGACGATCGCCAGCTGAGCGGAGGATCGCCCCCGCCGCCGCTGGTTGAGTCGCGGCCCGACTCAATTCGAGCTCGGCCGAGCGTGGCAACGTCGCAGAAGCGACGTGGCCAGGCGTGCGCGAGCGGAATCTGAGTCGTCGCGCGACTCAAAGCCGGTTGCGCGCCACGGGGGGAGGCCTCGGGACGGCGCGATAGGACGCTTCCGCCCCTGGATGCGTGGCAGGCATCAACCCGCCACGAACGAGCGCGGCAATCGCTGGAATGATCGCTCGGCGACTGCGTTGGAGTCGTCGATCCCGCTCGTTCGTCGCCCGGAGATGCCCCCGCGCGCATCGTCGCGCGTCAGGGATCCACGCTCGCGAGGTGTAGACTCGCCGGACTCGGGGCGTGGCGCAGTCTGGTAGCGCACCAGTCTGGGGGACTGGTGGTCGTCGGTTCAAATCCGGCCGCCCCGACCAGACATCACGCACGATGGCCGGCCTTCGGGCCGGTTTCCGTTTGTGGGTGGGCGTTGGCCCGTCGGCCGGACGGGACGCGTCGGGCAGCGTGGTCGCGAGCTACGGCAGCCAGGCCCGCCATGTGGCTTGGTGCGCGTCGAGCCAGTTCATCGCCGCCTCGTCGTCGGACAGGTGCCGCTCGGCGAGGTCGGCCGCCACGAGATCCTGGTCGGCGTTGCTCCAGCTGAACCGCTTGATGAGCTCGTACCCCGTGCTGCCGCTCGTGGCGAACCCCACGGAGACGACCTTGTTGAGGTGGTATGCGGGATAGTCGCAGGTGACCCTGTCCGGATCGGTGTTGCAGCCCGGGGTAAAGGCCGGCAACGCGACATGGACGAGGTCGACCTTCGTGTCGAACCAGCTGGGCATCACGTGATAGGCCAGGATCGGCTGGCGCTGGTCGACCGCCTGCTGGATGGCCTCGTTCTGGGCCTCGTCGCTGCCGGCGTAGACGACCGTGTAGTTCAGGCCGAAGCCGTTGATCATCGCGCGATCCTCTGTCACGAACCCCTCCTCTCCATCGAGGACCTGGCCCTTCTGGCCCGACGCTGCCGTTCGGAACGCGTCGGCGTAGGCGTTGAGGATCGAGGGGTTCGTCTGGGCCGTCAGGATGTCGGGGTGGGCGTCGATGTAGAACTTCGGCGCGAACCAGCCGATCACCCCCTCGTTGCCGGACGGACCGGCGTCCTGGGCGACATGGTCGACTTCGATGTACTGGTGGGCGAGGTCCTCGTGATCCCAGTTCTCGAGGATCGCATCGATGCCGCGCGATCCGAGGAACGGCCACGCGGTCTCGTCGTCGACCTGCCGCTCGACCACGGTGCACCCGAGCTCGTGTCGGAGGAGGTAGGCGACGACCGCCACGTCGGCCTCGGCACCGACCCACGGCGTGACGGCGAGCGTGACCTTCCCGCAGCTGCCAGGGGCGACCGCCGGCGGCGCCGTGGCCGGGGAAACGCTGGCGGGCACGCTGGCCGGGACCACCACCGGACGGCTGGGAACCGGGTTGACTGCGGGCGAGCAGCCGGCCAGCAGGATGGTGAGGACCGTCGCCGCGAGACGGCGCCCTCGCGAAGGTCGACCTCTCGTCATCGAACGATCGTGATCGTGCCGGCCATCGTCGTGCCGTGGACCAGGCAGTAGAAGGGATACGTTCCGGGGACCTTGAATACGAGGTCGTCGCTCTCGTGATCGTGGAGGTAGTCGGTCCCGCAGGCTCCGCTGTTCAGCTCGGCGGTGTGCTGCTCGTCGGGGTCCGCGCTCGTGAACTGGACCACCTGGCCGACTTTGGCGACGATCTCGCGCGGGGCGTAGACACGGGACGCGATGAACTCCGGGAGGGCCGGGTTGTTCTCCATCTGGACGATGACCGCGCCAGGTTCGTTGAGCCGATCCCTCGACTCCGCGCAGATGGACCCCCCGGGGGTCGGGTGGGGGGTCGGACCCGCGCAGGAGGCGAGGGCCGCGGCGATGAACCCGAGGCACAGGATCTGGGTTGGACGACGCACGTCACTTCTCGGCCTAACAGATGGCCGGTCGGAGGGTATGCCGACAATCCGCCTGATCGCCGCCTGTCGTGCGGGCAACTTCCTGTTTCTGCCGTTCGCGGGGCCTAAGCGCTCAATCGCTCCGCGATCTGCACGAGGGCGTCCGCCACGGCCCGCAGGTGTTCAGGCGGGATCGCCAGGACTTGCGGTTCGTGCGCCGCGAGCTCAGGAACGATCACGAGCGTCGCCGGCCGGGTTCGCTCGATGTCGAATTGGATGCGGCGGAGCTCTTCGATCGGGAGGGCCATGGCGGTTCTCGTCTCCGCGGCGACGATCACCCGCCGGTCGGTGACGACGATCCGCGCGTCGCGCGCCTGGGCCTCGGCGTGGACGACCTCGTCCGGTTCGAGGAGTTCGGTATGGTGGCCGTCAGGCATCCTGGTTTCCTCCTGGCGGAACAACGTATTCCAACGACGACTACAGGAACGTGACATTCAGATCAATGACGCGGCGTTCGGCTCGCAGCAGGCCAGATCGGCCTGACGAATCGTCCCGCAGGAACAGGTCAGGGCGCGCCCCTGCCGAATGATGGCTCGTCGCCCGCGCCGAGCAGCGCCGCGAGCGCCTCGGCGGGCATCGGCTTGGCGAAGTAGAAGCCCTGGCCGAGGGCGGCGCCGAGTGCCCGGAGCTCGGTCAGCTGGCTCAGATCCTCGATCCCCTCGGCGACGGTCTCCAGGTGGAGCGTCTCGCCGAGCTTCAGGATCGAGAGCACCACCGCGGATTGCTCCGGTCCGTCGCGAAGGGTTCCCACGAAGGACCGATCGATCTTCAGCTCATCGATGGGGAAGCGTCGCAGATAGCTGAGCGAGGAGTAGCCGGTCCCGAAATCGTCGATCGCGATCCGAACCCCGAGCGCCTTGAGGGCCTGAAGCGCCGTGTGCGTCGCGTCCGATGACGAGGACGAAGGCCCGGAGACCGGGGCGCCACCGTCCCGCCGGGAGCGAAATCTTCACGGGCAGGACACGTCATTCATGCAGGCGCATCTGCGGCTGCTGCGGCGGGACGCTACGCGCCGGATTCAGCCCCCAGTACCCATCAGTCGTTTCGCCGCCTCGCTCAGATGGGACTACGGGGCCGAATGAGCGTCAGCAGGGCAGATAGGGCGATCGTCCTAGTCGACCCCGTCGGTCGAGCGCCCTAGAGTCCGCGCCTCTCGACCGGACGCCGTGTCCCGTCCGGTCTGCCAACCGGGAGGCAAGGGGCCATGGACGCGTGGGAGATCGGCCAGCTCGCGGCGTTCGTGCTGGTCACGTCGGCCATCGTGATCGCGCTGGACCTCGGCATGCGGCGTGCGGCGAAGGGCCGCCGGCGCAGTACCAAGGGGTAATGGAGGTGGCGCGGCCGAGCGCTAGTGTCCTCGTCGTGAGCTCGCCGTCACGGCCCGATCCTCCGATGCTGATCCTCGAGCGCCTGCCCGAAGGACCCTCCGAGCCCGAGTCCGTCGTCGACGCCCCGCTGATCGGGTTCGATGCCTTCTCGGTCGATCAGCGGATCTTCGGCTGGGTCCGCCTCTCGGCCGACCGGTTGACCGACCTCCTGAACGCGCACGAGCGCGTCGCCGTAGCCAACGCCCAGGTCCACCACCTCGTGCACGAGCGGACCACGTGGATCGACGGCATCGTCCTGAGCCGCCCGCAGCTCGTCGCCGTTCGGGCGGGAGGACCGGTCGGGGATCCGACGAAACGTCATCGGACGCGTCTCCATGCCGTCACCGTCCGGGCCGGGGCGTATCGGATCCGGGGCTATCTCCACGCCCGGCCGGGTGTCGCGCCGCTCACCGAGATCAGCGGTCGGCCCACGATGGTGCCGCTCTCCTCGGCCTGGCTGGAGTACTGGAGGGGCGGCCGGCGGGTCGCCCAGTGGGTCGGGACGATCCTGTTCAACCGGGACCTGGCCGAGTCGATCGACGTCGTCGGCGAGGACGAGGTCGAGACCGAGTCCTGATCGGGCGCCGACTACCGGACGAAGGTGCCGGGACACCCTCCGTCGATCGCGGCCAGGACGTCGGCCTGGACCGTTGCGTCGTTGTCCATCGAGTTGTGGTCCGGGCCCGTGACCTTGACGAAGCAGGCACCGCCATCCAGGCGCGACGAGCTGTTCGGGACGAGCCCGTCGGTGGTGCTGTAGATCGTCGTCCAGGCGGCTTGGCCGGGCGTGTCGTCGCCGCGGTTCAAGTCCCTGAGGAAGCGGCTCGATGGGCACATCTGGCCGCCATAGGTGTACGGCAGGAGACAGGCGCTCCAGATGCCGTACTGCGGCGTCCCGAGCGAGACGTACGAGTCGACGACCGTCTGCGAGGAAACGAACTTCGCGAACCAGCGCGCCGAGAGGCCGCCCATGCTCTGGCCGACGAGGTCGACTGAGCTCCAGCCCAGGTTCGCGAGCGTCTGGCCGATCGCCTTCGCGTTCGCGATGTTGTCCTCGCCGGGGAGGTCGATCGCATAGACCGTTCGACCGTGCGCCTCGAGGTAGGCCTTCATGTCGTCCCAGGTCGACGGATCCCCGCGGTAGCCGTGGACGAGCAGCACGGGATCCGGATCGCCGCCGGCCGAGAAAACGGGCGGCGCGATCGTGGCAACGAGCAGGAGCGCTCCGATGACGGACAGGCGAAGCGGTACGAGCTTCATGACGGGTCCCTCCCTTGGGGTCGAGCCGATTGTCCGCCTTCCGGCGCCGCCTGGCACCTTTCAGTTTGGCGCGCGACGGCTCGACACTGCCCCTGGCCTCAGCCTTTGGCGCGTTCGGTCGCGTTCCGATAGGCGCGATGGGCCGCTCGCTCCGCGACCTCGGCCAGGTCCGTGTCGGCCGATGCGTCGTCGAAGTCCGCAGTGGTCGCCAGCGCTGTGACCTTCGCCGCTTCGGCCGACTTCGAGGCCGTGGCTTCAGCGAGGGTCATGGCCTCGAGCGCGGACCTGGCAGCCTCGGCCGTCGCGGCGGCGGCCTTGGCCGCCTCCTCGGCCGCCATGGTGGCCCTTTCGGCCGCGACCCGGCCACGACGCGCGACCGCCACG